>JBFJVZ010000022.1:0-32508 GCA_041623895.1 Pirellulaceae bacterium
GCAGATCCAATAGCGGCCGCAGGGATGTTGGCGCGCTGCTCAGCTTGGCCGTTCAAGGATGCAATAATGGAAATGGTTTCTACAGCGAACAGGAATCGCCGATCACGACTCCGGCCAAATCGACGCCGAGGAGTCGAGGTGCTGGAATTAATTGTGGTGCTGCCAATCCTATTCCTGACTTTGATCGCCGCGATCCAATTCGCATCTGTGATCGCCGTCGACACGACTCTCAGTCATGCTTCCACGGAAGCCTCGCGTCTGGCAGCGCTGGGTTGCCGGGAAGACGCGATCACCGACCGTGTGAACGAGTTTCTGACGATTCATAACACGTCGCTTGGTGGCGGAGCCCGAATCGTGATCGAAAATGATTCGGGGATCGTTCAGTCAACCGGTGATCGCGCGTTGACCAGCGCCACGATTGGTTCTCCCCTTGCAACTGGCTACGTCCGCGCCACGCTGCTGGTGTCCACCGACGCGCAGCCGATCCCAAATTTATTGCGAGCTTACTGCGTCGATTTTAGCGGCAAACAATCCGAGCACGTGTCAGTTGCTTTGTTGCCAACCTGTGATTGTCCCTAGAGAGCAAAAAAACGCACACACTCATGTCCACTGCCCAAGCGGATCGCGAACTCGCGTCAACCGAGCATCTGCACAAGCTGGCTCCCGTCCTGGGAGAGCAGTGGCAGATGTCGTGGACATTCACTGCGCTGGTTGGCTGGTTTGCTGCTTTGTTTTTGCTGATCAACCACACGCCGCTGGCATTGGATCACACCTGGCATCATGCCAATCTGGGTGGCCAGATCGTCCAACACGGTGCGCTGCCAACTGGATTGCTAAACGTGCCGTTGTCCGAAGGTATGCCGCTGATTGCGGAGTCATGGTTGTTTGACAGCGCTGTATTCCTGGTCGCCAGTGACCTTGGGCCTAATGCGATTAGCGCAATGATCGCCATCCTCGCATCTGTCGCCGTCTGGTTGTGGTGCGGATTGATATATCGAGCAAGTGCCAGCATCGGTTTTACATTCTTCTCTGCGATCGTGCTGGGGCTCGGCTGGACAACGCAATATGCGTCGCTGCAGCCACAGTTGCCGGGCATGTTGATCTTCGCTGCCGTGATTTGGGTAATCCTGCCGGCAAAACCGTTTGGGAAATTGGCGATCGATAAAGAAATAGAAGCGAACGATGCGATTTCAAGTTGGCGGTGGCTGGCAGTCGCCATTCTGTTCGCCACATGGAGCAATGTTGACGGCTCATTTTGGCTGGGGTTGTTTGTGCTACTGGGCATCGCACTGGGAAAAGCATTCGCAGGTTGTCGTCAAGCGGGGCTGCGCGTCGGGCTCCTATCCAGCGACACACAGCGTTGGGTTCTGCTGTTGCAATTTTCGTTTTTGGCAACCCTGTTGAATCCGCTGCACATTCGGCTTTGGCAATATGCCGTCACCGATAAGTTGGATGCGCTGGTTCACGGTGTCTGGCACGGTGCCGGGCTGTACATGCCGACGGTCACGGGCCTAACGATCGTGGGGCTACTGGGATACGTCGCTTGGAGCCTGTTGAAAAGCAAACGAAATATCGAGCCCGCTGAGATTGTCGTGACGGTTCTCCTGGCGGGTCTTGTTGCCGTATCTTCAGCCAAAGTCTACTGGTGTCTCCCTGTGCTGCTGATGATCGCGGCAGGTCACCGAAACCCAGTTGCGCCCACCGGTACCAAGGCCGAGGAAAAACCATCAGCCGATGCTGACGAAAGCCCACCCCTGCGGTTTGCCGGCACGCTGCTTTGTTTATTGTTCATCTGGTGCGCTTTCGCGCTCTCGACCGTCAGTGCACCTGTCTTGGGCGGAGTAGCCCGTTCCCAAGATCGCATGTTTCATGCTGATGTACCGCGGGACGTGAGCCAGTATTTGCGCAATCGCGCAACTCGCGAACCCCAAGAATTCGGCTGGACCGACGCGAAAACTCCGCTCACCTTCGGGCCGGCAGACTGGTCAGACTGGCTGCTCTGGGACGGCGGTAGCGACACGCGAGTTTTCGCAAGTTCGCAAATCAGACAGCTCCCGCAGCGAACGCAATTCGATTATCACAAAGTCTTCCATGGCCAGCCGGGCTGGGATCGGATCTTGGATCGCTATGCCGTGGTAACGTTGGTGATCGATAAAGCTCGCCAGCCAAAGTTGTCCAGCGAAGTCATGCGCCACGGCGATTGGCAACTTGTGCTGGAAACATCACGTTCGCTAATCCTTGAGCGTGTCAGCCGTGCGGGAGGCGAATCATGAAGGGGAACGAATCGATCAATCGCAGAACGGCCCTGTTTGCATTCTCGCAATCTACTTTGTTGCCAGTGGGCGTCTTTGCGGCCATACGGGCGCGAGCATCAAAAACCGCTCGTCTCCAGCAGTTGCCAGAGCTGCGAACGCAACCGATTCAAGTTAAACCAACCCACGATCTGCCCGCGGTTGTCTCAGACGATCAATTGATTCAGACGCTTTCCCGGTTGCGACTACCGCGAACAGACTCGCCAGCCAAGGTGAATCATGTCGACCACGCCCTGCGAATGTGGGGACACAAAGTTGTGTTCGAAGACGACAACGTGATGGACGGAGCTGAGTTGCTGTCGATCTTGGTGGACGATCATGCACTGCGGTCAAACTGGGGCAAAGATGTCAGACCGCTGCTGCTGGAAACACCCGAGGGAATTCGCGTCCGCACGCAAGAAGGTAATGCAACCGCTAGCCACGTTGACCATACGTTGGCAACGCTGACGGAGATTGGCGTGCCGCTGACAAAAAAGATTCGCACGCGATCGGGCGAGTTTCAGGTCAAAGACGTCTTGAATCGAGCCTTGCGGACCTTTTCGCTGAACCAACCAGAATACGAGTGGACGGCGCTGGCGCTCGGTTTGTACGCCGACGGACCAATCTCGTTTTCAACAACGGATGGTCAAGTCATCGACTTTGATCTTCTGACCAAGCGTCTGATGCGGGAATCGCTTGGACACGGTGTCTGTTACGGTGGGCACCGGCTGTTCACGCTTGCCATGCTGATGCGAATCGACAGCGACGAGCATCGAATTTTTTCAGACACCACGCGCTTACGAGTCGACAGTCATTTGGCCGCTGCCACGCAGCGACTCTATCGAACACAACACCGCGAGGGCTTCTGGGATCGTGCCTGGCCCGGTTACAAAGTTCCAAGCAAACAGGATTTGTGGACTCAAGGCGCAAGACTTGTCGCTACCGGACACGCCCTGGAATGGTGGGCGATGGTTGCGGACGAACGACTTTTGCCTCCGCGCGAAACAATCGTTCGCGCGGGCCAATGGCTGGTTCGTGAAATCGAAACATTGCAAGACTCCAGCGTGAAAAAGAATTACACGTTTCTGACGCATGCCGGTCGAGCACTCTCGCTTTGGCGAGCTGAACTTCCAGCCGACTCATGGACGCGACTTGCACCAACGTTGTCTGAGCAGAAACGCATGCCAGTCAGTGCCCCGACGAGCGAGCCAGCTTCCTTGTGGCAGGACGAACGTGGCTTCCTGCTGTCGATCGAATTCATCTTTCTGGCAACGCTGACGATCATCGGATTGCTGGTAGGTTTTGCAGTTTTTCGCGACGCGATGGTACAGGAATTGGGCGACACTGCCGCGAGTGTCGCAAGTTTGTCACAAACGTTTCAGTACCAAGGCGAGACTGAGGCGGGAACGTTCGGCAACGGTGTTTCCGCGATCGACTATGACGCGTCCGTTGCCGGCAGCTCATATGCCGACGCGGCGGACTTCGGCGAAGCCGTACTCGACGCCTCGGGGCAAGCTCCCGTCTGTATTCTGATTGAAGCATCGAGTGTGGAGAACGAAGGATGATCGAGATTCCAGCGGTTAAGAATCAGACATTCCAGTCAGGTCAACCTGATCTGTGGAAAGACGAGCGCGGAGCAACGTTAACCATCGAGCTGATCCTGATGGCAACCGTGATTGGGCTGGGGGCAGTTGTTGCGCTGGCAGCCTTTCGTGATTCAGTATCGCAGGAGTTCGGCGATGCGTCAGCTGGACTGGCCAGCATCGATCATGGTTACCAGTACAACGCCATCGCCAAGATTGACCGCATCGACAATATGCGGTTCGACCTGACCGTGTCGGGTTCGGCTTACGTCGACGAAAGCAACTATTGCGAACCCACGACGCTTGATCCCGTCGACGACGCGCCGATGTGCATGCAGTTCTCGACCGCAATGATTCAAGACGAGGGCTAAGGCGACCGCAATGAAACTACATGTTCAAAGGATCTGCTGCGCCGCGGACTCATTCCAGCTTGATGAGGACGGAAGCGTTGGCTGGGTCGGGTTGATTCTGATCACGTCAATTGTTTCGCTGGGAATGATTGTCGGACTGTCCACCTACCGCAGTCACGTGCTGCAACAGTTTGGTGACGCTGCCGTCGCCGTGCGAAGTTTGCGGCAGTCGTACAGTTACGAAGTGCAGATTGATGTAAACAGAAATGGTGTTTTTGGTGACGGTGAGGACTGCCTACTGCAAGCTGATTTTGCCGATACAGTCGATTTGTTCGACACTCCCGACAACCCGCCCGCCTGCATGAACCTGGTCGCCGCTCCCGAGGATGAAAGCTGATTTTTTAAAATGGAAACAACGACAATCTTACAATTCGCTTGTGTGGCCGTATTTACGCTCGTCGCGACCGCAACCGACTTGCGAAATCGAAGCATCCCCAATTGGCTGACGGTGTGGTCAGCGATCATCGGACTTGTCTTTCACACGGTTGTCCGCGGCGTCCCCGGGCTGTGGTTCGCACTCGGTGGCTTCGGTGTCGGCTTCGGCATCCTGCTGGTGTTGTGGCTAATCGGCGGCGGCGGCGGCGGCGACGTCAAACTGATGGGCGCCATCGGGGCTTGGCTGGGCCCGATGAACACTCTGTTTGTTTTCATCCTCAGTGTTGTGTTTGCGCTGGTTTGCATCAGCTGCGTCGTCGTTTACGGGCTTTTCCGCAACGCTGGTAGAGAAAGCAAAGCAACCAATGTCGTAAAGAAAACGATTCCGTACGCCGTGCCGTGCGGATTATCAACGTGGTCGATAGTGCTGATGAGAATTCTCACGCATCAATAATTGGAACGTCAAATCAGTCTTGACTCATGGCAAGGAGGCGAGCATGCAAAAAACAAATTCTGCGACTGTACTGCTGATGTTCGTGGCGGTCCTGTTTGGACTGTTGGGAGTGTATGCATTTCGGCAAATGGGCAAGCCAGAAACCACTCAGCGCGCGGCCGCACCACCACAAACGACGATCCCGATGGCAAGCCGGGACCTGCCCATTGGCCGAGTCGTGGCGCTCAGTGATGTCGCTTTGGTCAAAATGACCAAGGAGCAAATCAAATTGCAGGGCATCACAGGTATGTTCATGTCCGACCCGCAACAGATTATCGGTTCGACGGTGATGACGGAAATCAAACGAGGTGAAACGTTTCACACGCGGCAGTTCTATGCCGAGGGTTTTCGCCCCAATGTGACGGACCGCCTGCAGCCGGGGCAACGAGCCGTCACGATTCTCCTGGACAGTGAAGATGCCTTACACGGATACGCTAACGCGGGTCAACGCGTGGACATCATCTTTCGTATTGACCGCGAGACCGACGGTCCGGGCGGCCGTGATCGATCAAGCAGGTCGACAAGCAATTATTACACCAGCAGCAATGGCGCGACCGGATGGGAAAACCCCCAGTACGCTTCATCGACGGTAACGTTGATCCAGGGAGTTGAGATTCTTGCGCTGGAAAACAATACCGTGCAAGAAAACGCTCAAGAGCTTCCGCTTAACCAAACAGTACGTGTGACGATTGCCGTCACGCCCGAACAAGCGGAAACGCTGCGGACCGTTGAAGGCCAAGGAGCTTTTTCTCTGTCGTTGCGCAACCCAGCGGACAATGAGATCGTTGAGCCGATATCTGCGAAGTCGTTGGCGGAACTGTTGGGCACCCGGCCGGAACCCGCAAGCACCGAGCGACGCCTTGAAC
Organism: Pirellulaceae bacterium; assembly: GCA_041623895.1. GTDB lineage: Bacteria > Planctomycetota > Planctomycetia > Pirellulales > Pirellulaceae > JBFJVZ01. The sequence continues at coordinate 6,019 of JBFJVZ010000022.1, forward strand.
AACTGGAGGTGTACCGAGGTTCCTCGGTCAGACGATTGACCTTCGATGGTTCGCACCCGTTGGCCGTTCGCATCAACCCAGCGCAGTTTCAGCAACAAGCAGACGACGGGGAGATCGATGTGAATACGACATCGAATCGGGGATCATTGAACCTGACCTCGGAACCGGACGATGTGACGAAGCAACCGTTTTAGCCGAGAACGTAGTACCCAAGACACAAACCACGGATGGTGATCGTGCTCTTTACAGCCAAGCCAAAATCGAAAGCTGAGTCCAACACGGCGTCGCCGCGCAATGACGGCGAACCGATGACAGCAGCATATCTAAATGGCACACCTTCGGATTCCGACGCCTACCTTGCTTTGAAGGAGCATTTGCATCAGCGGCTTGTCTCTTCATTGGATCTGGCTTTGGTCGAGCAGGTTGATGACCCGGCGGTCAAGGGCGAAGTCGAGCGATTGACAAGGCAATTGATCGATGTCGAGTCAACAAGTCTCTCCGGCGAGATGCGAGAACGCTTGTTCAACGATCTTCAAGATGAGTTGTTTCGCTTTGGCCCGCTGGAACGATTGCTCCAGGATCCGACCGTCAGCGACATCTTGGTCAACAGCGCCACAGAGGTTTATATCGAACGTAATGGATGTTTGGAACGCACGGATGTGATGTTCGCGGGTGACGATCATTTGATCCGAATCGTGCAACGCATCGTCGGCATGGTCGGTCGTCGGCTGGATCGTGCCAGCCCGCTTGTGGATGCCCGACTGCCAGATGGCTCACGCGTGAATGCGGTCATCCAGCCATTGTCGCTTGACAGTCCCAAACTTTCGATTCGACGTTTCGTGGCAACGAATTTCGATCTGCAGGTGCTATGTACCGGCGGCTCACTGACCGAGCAGATGGCGTCATTTCTGCAAGCCGCGATTGCGGCAAAGACCAGCATCCTCTTTTCCGGCGGAACCGGCGCCGGCAAGACCACGTTGCTGAGCGCACTCTCTGCTTCGATACCTCGGGATGAACGCATCGTGACGATCGAAGATTCCGCCGAACTGGTGCTTCAGCATCCACATGTCGTCAGCTTGGAAACACGTCCCGCGAATCAAGAGGGAAGTGGAGAGTACACGGTTCGCGACCTGGTTCGTAACAGCTTGCGGATGCGACCAGATCGGATCATCGTCGGCGAAGTTCGCGGAGCGGAAGCGATCGACATGATCCAAGCGATGAACACGGGTCACGAAGGCAGTATGACAACCCTGCATGCCAATGGAACCAAAGATGCGCTGTCGCGGTTGCAGCTGATGGTGGCCATGTCACGTGTTGATTTGCCGCCGACAACCGTGCGCGAGTGCATTGCGTTGGCGATTCCCTTGATTGTGCAAATCGCAAGACTCCGCGGGGGCGTGCGACGAGTGACGAGTATTTCAGAGTTACGCAGCGATGGATCGGGTAATCTGGACGTCGCGGATATCTTTCGGTTCGTTCCCACGGGTGTTGATGATTCCGGACGATCGGTCGGCCACTTTGAAACAACCGGCCACCTCCCCAGCTTTCTTCCTAAACTGCAAGAGCAAGGCATCCCGCTTGACGTTTCCATCTTCAATCCTCAGTCGGATGCGACCAATCGATGAACGATGCCTGGATCGACCTTTTGGTTTTCACTACCTGCGCCGGTCTGGTGTGGATCGCGTTCGGGCGAAAGCGATCGAAGACTCAGCCGCGCGCGGCATTGGAACTTGAATTTCTGTCGACCGCGGATCCAGCAGTCAACGGACTGCCGCTGGAGAAATTCGAACATTGGTTCCGCCGCCAAGTCCTGCTGTCACAAATCCCCTTCGCAGCCAAGACGGTGCCGCTGTTGATGCTTGCGGTCTCAAGTATGAGCGGAGCCATTGTGCTGGTTTTAACTGACAATCCAGTGCTCGCATGCCTGGCCGCGCTCAGTACGCTGCTGGTATGTTTCGCTGTTTTGGCGGGAGTCGCCCAGTGGCGCATTCGACAGTTTCGACGGCAGCTTCCGCTCGCGATGGACATCATGGCTCGGGCGGTACGTTCCGGAGATTCTTTGCGAGAATCGGTCTGCCTGATTTCCGAAACGATGCAAGAGCCTGCGAAATCAGAATTCGTCCGCTTGCGAAATCAACTGGATATGGGGCTTTCATTGAGATCAACCATGCAGTCGTTTGCCAGCCGCATCGGTTCCTTGGATGCGCGGTTGTTTGCAACGACATTAGCGGTACATCGCGACACCGGTGGTCACTTAAGTTCCACGCTTGAGCGCATGGCTGGCGTGCTGCGGTCGCGATTCGAGTACGAACGACATATGCAAGCGACAACCGGAATGGGGCGGATCTCCGTCTTCATCGTCGTCGGACTAACTTGGTTGATCATCGCCTACATGTTGATCATGAGACCGGAGTACGCACGCGATTTGTGGGAAAAGCCAATTGGTCAGCAAATGCTGATGTTGGCAGGTGTGCTGGAGGTGATCGGAATCGCCTGGGCGTTTGGGCTAATGAGATCAAACTACTGAACCAACCATTTCGGCGGCTTTGAATTTGCGACCCCAAGTAAAAACGAAACCGGCAAATACACAATGATGCACTATTTCACATTCTTGATCGCCTTGGCAGGCATCGCCCTCACCGCGCTCACCATTTTGCGAGTTCGTCATCGCAAGGAATTTGTGCCCCAACCGGTACTGGGAAAATTCACGTCGGCGGCGGCTTATGCGATCCCCATGCGTAAGAAAGGCGAAGTGGAGCTAAAAAAAGACCTCATTCGAGGAGGTTATCTTCACGATTGCGCGTTGATCAATTTTTTGGCAACACGAAACGTTGCGTTCTTTATCTGGATTATTTTCATCGTCGCCTCATTCACACTCGAACTCGTCCAGCCTGGCAAGCTGTTGGTCGGCGGTGCGGTGGGCATCGCGATTTCTATTTTTGCCGCGCCTCGGATTTGGATCGGAATGCATTCGTCCAGCCGGGCCCGCCGGATTTGTCACGATCTGCCCGACGCGCTTGACTTGTTGGCGATGATGATGAGTGGTGGTATGACCATGCAAGATTCACTGAACCATGTCATTGGTGAATTTGACGATTCGCATCGGGCGTTAGCCAGCGAACTGCAAATCACGGCGCGACACGCGAGAACAGGATCACTTGATAGTGCGCTGATTTCATTCGCCGATCGACTGGATATTCCCGAAGTGACGGCTTTGACTGCGATGTTAAGAGGCGGACATCGTGCCGGCGGCTCGCTGGTGGATGCGTTACGGAGTTTTTCCGATGGTCTACGTTACGAGCGAGACCAGAAAGCGAAGGAGCGGGGCAACACGGCATCGGTCAAATTGTTGCTGCCGGTCATCTTTTGTTTGGCACCACCGATCTACATTCTGTTGCTCGGACCCGCTTTTCTGAACCTGAAGGACTTTATCGAGAAAGAAAACCAACCGGGAGGAGCTCTGTCCCCCACAGTTCAGGTCAGCCAAGTCGGTTCGGCGGCGGCGAGAAGTGCTCGTGCTGATTCGTTTTCGCAGAATCGATAGCCCAGCCAACTCGGATTTGATGCTGATATTCTCGTTTTCTTAGAGCTTCACGGTTCGGGTTGTAACGACAAGCGGCTCAGTAATCCTCGCTGAACCTTCATTCCGGCAAATCGCGACCTTGAATTATCGATTTGCCGAAACATCATGTTTTTTTTGCAGCCTGATGTTTAGGAGTGAGGTAGATGCGAATTTGGACCGATTGCTCAGGTGGCGTGATCACTACAGAGCTAACGCTTGTTACATCCATGATCGTTGCCGGAATCACAGCGGGGCTCGCCAATCTTGGCACAGCCGTGCAATCGGAGTTGAACGATCTGGCAAGCGCTGTACAGACGGTGAATCAAAGTTTCGCATACACCGGAGTCACGTCGCCCGACGCACAAACTGCCGGCAGCGGTTTTGTCGACTACCGAGACTCCGAAGTCTCTGGTTCGCCGGTTTGCCTGATCGTCGCCGACTGAAAATGAATCGCCGGCAACATCAGCCCCTCTTCGATGTTCTCCTCGGATTTGGGCTTCGCCTGAGACGACGCTAGTCTGACGGGAAACCGGCTGCGTACAACTGCGGTCGGCGTCGCTTCTATGGGAGCCGATGTCGCGTTTATCGCTTCCGCTGCGAGTTGGTCGGATGACGGAGAGGCGGATTGAGCCGGGGTACCTGATGTCGGAATGGTTGTGAGTTCCTGGGGAGACGATTCGGGATCTTGACTTGCTATCAACATGTTGGGCCAAGGGAGTGGCGCGACCTCCAAGTTTGGCTGCTCCAGTTGCAGCAGCGCGTTAGCAGCAACCTTGAGGTCGGGATCCTTAGCCAGCGCTACATGGAAGTTATTCTTCGCTGCATCGACGTCACCGAACTTCGACTGCAAGTAACCGACGTTCGAGTGTGCTTTGGCCGGCCCCACAGCGCGAAGTGAAACCGCCAAGCAGTCATCAAATCTGCCCTGCGACGCACGCAAGATAGCCATATTGTTCAAGGCCCGTTTGTTCGCTGGTTCCTTGGTCAATGCTTCACTTAGCATTTCATCAGCCGATGCTTTGTTACCGGCTAGGAAGTGGGCGTAGGCGATGTCAATGTCCAAATCGACGGAATCGTTGCCCGCAGCGCGGGATGCCGCGAATTGCCGCAATGCGCGTGGCAGGTCGTTTTCATTGGCGGCAATCACACCCAAACGGTGGTAAGCGACCCCGGTCGCCAATCCTTCGGCGATTAGATTTAAGTACACCTTTCTTGCCGCGTCGAATTCACCGCGACGCTCGGCCAGTCGCGCCACCGAAATGATGTGCTCTGCGTCTTGTCCGCGTTTCTTTGCCGTCGTCCCAAACGATGGAATACTTGCGCATCCGGTCATGACCAACAAAGCACATGCCATCGCTCCCCCAACAACTCTTCGATTTTGCATTAGAAACTTCCTCCCAATGTGCTCATTCCGGACCCACTTCCAGCAGACGAGCCGTTCCACAAGGATCTGTATCCGGTGACGGCTTCCTGCGAATATTGCCCCTGCGGATACGCTGGCGCAACGATGACCAATTCATCTGCTCGCTGGACACCTAGTGCCTCGAGACCGGCGACGACAACTTGACGGCGTTGCTCATCCAGGTATTCATTTCCGTGCACCGGATAGTGATAAACCGTATCCCAATGCTTGCTGGTTTCACTGCGCTCGACGATAACGGGTTGTTCCGCATTGGCGAGCAAATACTTGGCGATGCGTTTGACGTGATCAACGCCATACTCGTTCAAGCGAAAGCCACGGGGCTGGATGGGTTTGCCGTCGTGTTCAGCGAGATTGTCAGGGACAACGTGTGACCACGGACCATCAATTTCTTGGCGAGGCTTGTTGAGTTCAAATTCGTGAACATAAACGATTAGCTTGGCCAATTCGGCGTGTTCTTCCTGGATCCGATTGGCTTCGTCGACGACATTCCCCAACGGCCTGGGTTGCATCGGAAAACCTCCCGGAAAAGGTGCTTTACAGCCAATCAACCCCGCCAGCAACAACAATCCGCTCAGCGCCGGGACAGCGTTTGGCAGGTATGGTCTTCGCCATCTTGTTTTTCGTGTTGTTCTTCTCATCCGACTCACTCCGAAAAGCCACTTGGCCCGATCACGTACTCATCTTGAATGCTGATAGACGCGTCACACGCGGAGCCCTGAGTTTGTTTGCGACCGCAATTCTCGAACAGTCCTGGTCGAGTTGCTTGCTGAAACGCTCGATTTTGAACCTCCTCTTCCATGTGAGTGGTGCTGCGATGGTGGTAACCCTCGAAGCCCTCAATCATATGTCGGTGAAAAAAGTCAACATCGGTTGGATCGGTAACTTCCATTCCAGGTAACAGCAAAGGGACATCTTCCGAATCCATCGGGTGAATGAGTTGCGGACTGACAAGCACGATCAACTCGGTTTCTTCGCGCGAAGTGTCTTGGCGACCGAACAGACCACCTACGACAGGCAGTTTCCCCAAGTAAGGCAGCTTCGATCGATTGCCGCCTTGTTGGTTTTGAATGAGTCCAGCAATTGCAAGCCACTGGCCTTCGCGGAGATCAACCGTCGTATTGACCGTCCGTCTGTTCAAGCCTGGGATGCCGTTGACCGAAGCACTGTCATTCAAAGAACTGAACGATGGGTTCACTTGCAGACGAATCAGATCTTTATCGATCACCGATGGTGTGAATTCCAGTTCCGTTCCGAATCCACGAAAGCTTGTCGAAGAGCTGCCGATACCATCGATCCCAACGGCTGTGGGAACGGCAAATTCACCGCCAGCAAGAAAGCTTGCCGGTTTGCCACTAATCGTGACGAGCGTTGGTTCCGCCAGTATTTTTCCGTATCCCGTGCCGGTTACCGCGCGAATAAAGAACCGCAAGTCATCGCCATCCAAGATGGCAGTGTAGTCATCAATTCCGCCGGCCAGATGACCAAGACTGATCGACCCCAGGATGCCCCGCAGATCGGCACCAATGTCACGAGACGAATATCGTGACAATTCCGCGACACGCACCTTCAGCATCACTTGATGTTCTCCCGGCACCCGGAGCAAGTTGATCAATTGAAAATCGTTCGACGACTGTCCGCCACCGCCAACACCGCCACCTTGATTGCCGGCACCTTGATTGCCGGCACCAGCGAACGCGGCGTTTCCGCCACTGCCCGCCGAAGCGTTACCCTGCAGTCCGCCGGAGCTGAAACTGCTCCCCTGGTTGGCGGTTTGCGCACGTAATAACGACAAGATTTTGTCGGCTTCGTAAGAATCTCGCACCTGACCGCGAACAATCAGCTTGTCGCGCAGAGGAGTCAAGGTGATTTGGCTGTTGGGGAACATTTCATTGATCTGATCCTGTAGCTCCGCCATGTTGCTGCGTAATTGGCTCGTGCTGGCATTGACTTGCACCAGGTAACGCAGCACATGAGATTCCTGATGCTCGTCCAAGAACCACATCGTGAAGGTCGTCTCGCCGACTTTTTTGCCAACGACTTCGATTTCCATCGAGTCGAATTCATTGATGTCGACCACGCTTGGATCGCTGATCGCGACCCGCGCCACGGGGTAGTTGGTACGTATGATTTTGCTTTTGACCGTGTCCACACGCAGGATCAATTCGGGTTCCAGCACTTCTCGAATGAATTGCTTTTCCTTTGCTGCTACTGACTGGGGCGGTACTTCCAAATCGCGGTCATCGCTGGCCGTCCGCTGCACGCTCAGCATCTGACCAACTGCGCACTGGGTGGGGAAAAATGTGACGGATAGCAACGAAACCAACAGACCGTAGGCAATGCCGACGGCGGTAGGCGAAAATGTACAGGTTCTATTGCTTTGGGCCATTCTGCAGCTTTTGAGGAGATTGCGGAATCTCACGGGTTTCATCGGGCGCAGACCTCAACACGATGCAAGATATGTGTGGCCCAGTGAATCTCTCTCCCATAGTCCCTGGCTTAACGGGTTAACCCCCGACGAATAACTAAAGAATTTCACAAATTTGGTCGATGCGCACAGGAATGCTGCTGATATCCGCCGCGTTTTTCGTCATTCGAGACAGTGTTTGTTGATATCGCTGGCCAGATTCTTTGCGCATTCAAGGTGGAGCAAACTGCAAATGGGACGATTCCTGATCAGCTTTGGCTGCGTTTGGATCACGTGTGCTGTACTCGTTGCCGAGTCACCTTGGACGGTCGTTGGTGGCGATGCGGCTAACTGTCCGCCGGCATCGTCTCGCTTATTGCCTTGCCTGCAGTGCAAAAAAAATGCTCGGCATTGTTTGTGTGGAAGGCATCAGTTTGTGTCCGGTGAACAGCCGATTCACACGCCGTACAACGCACTGAACATGTATTACTACAATCGTGCCTACCAATACTGGCAAAGCGAGACGTCCAGTCAGGAACAGTCCCGTAACCAGGCGTTCCGCGAACGTATGAATCAAGATTACGAGCAACGCAAGATCACGAATTCGCCCCTCATTGGTGCCGTGGACTCTCTTGAATTCTCCGACCTCCCAGGCGGCCGCAACGGTGCCGGACTGGAGCGATAGGCAACTGCTTGAGGCCCCGTGCCCGCCGTTTCATCATCAGGGCGGCAAATTCCGCAGCCCACAATGAGTTGCCGGGGGGTCAAACAGCCGAAATTTTCGGCAAGCCGTGCAAGAAAGTCGGATCAACGAGACGGCCTAGCTTGTTTTGCGGGCGATGGTTTTCATGGCGACCAGGATACACGGCCCACCAGCAATCACCGCGACGCCCGCATTTTCAGCAGCTTCGATTGCCTGCTGATCTTCCGCACCGGGCTGCATCCAGATTCGCTTGACCCCAGCTGCGACAGCTTCACTAACGACCTGCCGAGTCACGGCGGGCGGTGTCACGATTGATAGAGCTTCGACGGGCGCCGGCAAATCTTTCACGCTCTGGTAGGCAGGCACCGCCTCGACTTCATCCAGGGCTGGATGGATTGGGTAGACACGCCGCTGCTGATCGTCGGCAACGTATTCGGAGAGCGCACGGAATACTATATTCCCGTACTTTTGCCGGTTGTTCGATGCACCCGCGACGGCAAACGTCCGGCTTTGCAAGAATTCGAGTTGATTGGTCGTCATTCTTTACCAGACTTGTCGTCGCAATTGCTGGAAGCGCGAAGCTGCTGCCGAGCCGCACGTTCGCGGAAGACAGGACCGCCAGGAACCATGCCCTCCCGATTGAGCATGTTGAGGATCAGAATCAGGCGACGGCCGAATCCAGCGCTTCCTGCAGGGCCGCCTTAGGGCGCACGCCGACGAAGCTATCTGCGACTTCGCCACCCTTGAAAACCAACAAAGTTGGAATGCTGCTGATGCCGAAGCGTTGTGCGGCGCCTGGATTGTCGTCGATATTGACCTTGCCGATCTTGATCGACGGATTCTCGCTAGCTAATTCCTCGATCATCGGCGCGATTTGACGGCAGGGTCCACACCAGGGAGCCCAAAAATCGACCAAGACAGGACCGTCACTTTGCAGCACTTCTGCATCAAAGTTGTCGTCCGTAAATTCTTTCACTGCATCAGAAGCCATCGTTCATTTCCTCGCGATTTTGGAGATCTTGATTGGATTTGGGGGTCCGTTTCCGTCGATTGTTGTGGGCGAATTGTAGGAGCGCCGGCAAGGGTGTCAATTTCCCCGTTTTTGATCAGCATCTCGGCCGAACTGACAGCCGCGGGATATTCAGCATCAATGTTGCAAGATTTGCGCCAATTCTTCCAGGATCATTGCGGTTGCCCCCCAGATTCGGTGCTGCTGAAAACGGATTGCCGGAGCCCGAAAGGTTAATTGACAAATCGGCTCAGCTTCCGTCTGGACCGTCTTTTGTTTGCTGATCACGGTGTAATTGCCCGGATCATTGAGGACCGCGGTCGGGACGGTAATCACATCGGCCACCTCGCTGGGATCGGGCCGCCAGACGCCTGGTGGCTCGATCACGACCACGACCGGATGCACCAGGTTGTCGCTGCCATACACATACTGACTCGATAGCTCGCCACATTCGCTGAGCACATTCGGGCGCACGCCCAACTCCTCCTCGAACTCGCGCAAGGCAGCTTGCAGAATCGATTCTCCCGGCTCGACGCGTCCGCCTGGCAGACAGATTTGACCGCCATGATGCTGTAAAGATCGGGGACGCAAGGTCAATGGGATGACCCATTGCCCGTGGATGTCCTGATACATGGCTACGGCAACCGCAGCGATACGCGAGTTGAAATGTGCCGGTCCGCGGTGCCGCCCGTAAGCGAGCCGGGGCGACATTTGAGATTGATATCTGGGCCGCGATTGTTGACACAAGGACTGCTGCAGCCAGTCGACCAGATTTAATTCGGAATCCACAGCAAATGCTTTGCAGAAGGTCCATCTTGGCCCCGATCACATGGGGCCCAGAGCAAGCTTACATCAACGACTCTAACAGACGCCGCAGCTTACGAAGCTCGACCCGGTGATCCAATCCGTCCATCGGAGTCATGTGTACCGTCAACGCTCGGTCGTATTTTTCACGCTCCAACTGGGTTACCAGCTTGCCGTAATCAACCACACCCTGGCCGACGCTGACTTGGAACTGATCGGGTTTGGAGTCGCGAAGATGCACGTTGCAAACAAACTTCAGGATTTTGTCCAGACTCTTACCCTTTGCCGGTCCGGTGATATAAACGCTGGGGTCAAGCGTTATCCCCAAGCCATCCACGTTATTGCACAACACCATCAGCGTATCGGGATCTTCGCTCAAGCATCCAAGCTGGCTGCGCACGCTAACACGAACACCTTCCCCCTCGCCGACCTCGACCAACATTCGCAGGTGCTCGACTTCTTCGTTAAATGGTGTCCCCAGCTCGGCCGACGGCACCGTGATGTTGACCACTTTGGTGGTCTTGGCCATTCGGCACAACTCTCGAAAATCTTGATAATGTTGTTCGCCAGTCGAGGCCAGCTGGACGCTAAAGGCTGCGATATCCAAGCGGTGCGTGTGCCGCACCAACTGCATCGCACGGTCAATATCTCCCAGCAGATCACTTGGCTTGAGGAGCCCGGATTCGTGCAGCGAGATCTCGACAGCAGTGAATTCAAGATCCTCCAGGGCCTCAATCGCCTCGAGCAATTCCATCTCGGGCCAACAATCGGTAGCAGCTGCAACAAACACGTACGCGTCCTTTCTCTAGTGGTACTTCAAGTCAGTTTTTGTGTGCCGCGAAAAGGTGTCAGACCCCAATAGTGCAAAGCACCCTTCGGGCCGTTCCGGCTATTGGGGTCTGACCCCTTTTCGCTGGTTACCCACAAGTTCAACGTGGATGCAGCACTAGTCGCCAACTCTGGCTTTTTCTCGTCGCCAACTCTGTGCGGTGGAACGAATCCACCAACTCTGTCTGGTGCTTTGGTCCAGCATCAATTTAGGGTCGCGAAACTCACCCAGAGTTCCGGCCCGGATCGTGAATCACCGAAAGTCCTGGCGACTTCCGTTACAGCTTGCCCTAATGGTTGAGCGGACCAAGGCGCTCGAGGCCACAGCTTACCGCGATGCTGGGCTTGGATAAAAGGCCTGTATGACAGCAGTAATCAGGAGTTTTCCCATCAATTTGACGGTATCCCCCGCTCGCTTAGTCTTTCTGCTGGCGATTCTCTGCCTCCAACAAAGCCAGAATCTCATCCGCCACGGCCTGAATGGTCTTGCCCCCGGTGTCGACCCAATGGTCTGCTGACTGCCGATACAGCGGTTCTCGATCGGCCAGCAGTTGACGAACCTCTGCCAAGGCGGGAAGCGATGTCAGCGCAGGCCGCCGCCGGTCCGAGGATCGGTCGCTCTGAATTCTGTGCAGCAAAGATTCCGCATCCGCAGTCAACCAGATGCACAGCCCGGTCTGAGCGATCAACTGCCGGTTTTCTTTGCGAAGAATTGCGCCGCCGCCGAGTGCGATCACTGTCGGCGTTCCTGAAGAAACCTCCCGCAGGCAGGTTGACTCCAAATCTCGGAAGGTCGATTCCCCGCTATCGGAAAAAATCTCGCGAATCGTTTTTCCTGCGGTCTTTTCGATTTCGTCGTCCAAATCGACTAGCGGACAATGCAGCGACTTGGACAAGATCTCGCCGACGGACGTTTTTCCGGTTCCCCGAAAACCGGTCAAATAAATATGTTGATTCAAGGCAATACAAATCTGTACGGAGAAAATGTCCTGACAGCCGAAGTTACCATAGACGCCAAATCCGGCAACGGTAGCGTCAGCACAACCAGGCGACGTCGACGCTGGTTGTGGCGCGGGCTAGCGTTGTTGCTCGCATGCTTTCCGTTTGCGTTGTTGGAAATCAGTCTCCGCGTGATCGATTCCCGGGACGGGGATCAGGCAATCGACTATGACCCAGTTGTCGATCTCCACCAGTTGAAACCGCTATTTAACCTGGATCCGCGGACCAACTTGTATCAGATTCCGGATTCGCGGCGAAATTTTTTTCAGCCCGCGAGCTTTCCAGCGCAGAAAGAATCTTCCACAAAACGCATTTTCGTGCTCGGTGGTTCCACGGTTCAAGGTCGGCCGTATGCTCCCCAAACGGCCTTTTCCAGCTGGCTGCAACTTCGGCTACAAGCTGCCGATTCGAAGATCACGTTCGAGGTCGTTAACTGTGGAGGTGTTTCTTATGCCAGCTATCGCCTGTCGCGGATTCTGCGTGAAGTGCTTCGCTACCAACCCGATGCAATCGTCTTATACACGGGGCACAACGAATTCCTGGAAGACCGAAGCTACGCTGAAGTACATGACTTGAGTGCTCCGCGCGCTTGGATCTCGCGGGCCGGTGCCAGGCTGCACACAGTGCGGTGGCTGCAACGTGCCTTTGTTACTTCGCAGCGAACGTTGCTGCCGATGGAAGTTGACGCCAGGCTTGATCACGCCGATGGCTTGCAGCAATACCATCGCGACCTCGCCTGGCGCGATCAGATCCAGCAGCATTTCGACTGGACACTGCGGCGCATGGTCGATGCGGCCAGCCGCGCGGGTGTGCCCCTGATTCTGTGCACGCCGGCTAGCGATCTGGTGGGAACGCCGCCGATCAAGTCAGAGATGTTATCAACGTTGGGCGATGCCCAAGCCCAGGAGTTCACAGAAAACTGGCAACGGGCTCGTGACCCGGATCTGGATCTCCGTCAACGCTTGGATTCTGCCAGGCGATGTCTGGTGATCGACAACCAACATTGCGGAGCGCATTTCGTTGTGGGACGGTTGCTGCTGGAACAGGGTAAGGTTTCGGCAGCCAAGCCGCATTTGATCGCCGCCCGAGATTTTGATGTCTGCCCGCTACGTGCCACCACCGCGATGATCGATTCGGTAAAGATGATCTGCCAGCAAAACGATATTCGCCTTGTCGATACCATTACTCTGCTGGATCAACGCTCACACGATGGTCGTCGGGTGCCGGATCAAATCGCAGACCCCGAATTCTTTATCGATCACGTCCATCCGACGATCGCCGGCCACCAAATCATCGGCACTGCCTTGGCCGAACACTTTCAGCGACTGGGCTGGATCAAGAATACGGTCGAAGCGACTGCTCGCTATGAATCGCTGGCGCAAAAGCACCTGAATTCCCTGGGCGAATCGTACTACGCACGCGGAACGCAACGTCTGGAAGGGCTCCGGCGATGGACGACCGGCCGCGTGGGGGAGCTGGGAATCGATTCACTGCCGGAAACGCAAAACGCGAACGAACGGCCTGACGTCCCCTGAGAAACAGCGCATGATCAAGGGATCCCTTCGAGCTTCGTTTCAGCTTAATATTTGCGTAGGCCAGGACTCGTCCTGGCGACGTTTAAAAATGCCAGGATAAGTCCTGGCCTACCTTTCACGCCGCAGGACTTCGATGCGACATCTACTGGCAATCGCTTTCATTCTGCTGTTTGCCGTTACCTCGGCATCCGCCCCCGACCGCGATCAAACAGCTTTCGATGCCAAGGACATTGCCGCAGCCAATTCGCTTGTGGAGTCGGTGCAAATCGCCGAGTGGTTGGGACCGATGGCGCCGATCGCATTGTCACCCTTTTTTGGTGTCACTGTTTTGTCGGGGCTGGCGATTTACGGCCCCGAGTGGGCGACGGACAACGCATTGCTCAGCCAGTCGGGTCCGTTACAGAATCACACACTGTTCATCGTATTCTTGGTGTTAACAATCCTGACCAGTTTGCCTCGACTGTCGAAAGTCAGCAAACCATTCGCCCAGGCGCTTGATCAACTGGAAACGTATTCCGTGATCGTGATCATCCTGGCAATCAAGTTTCTCTCGGAGACGTCGCCCGAAACAACACAAGTCGCGTTCGTGCAGTTGGGTATCTTCAGCGTCAGCATCAACGTCCTCTTGTCGATTGCGATGATCATCAACATCGTCGTCATCAACAGCGTCAAATTTTTTTTTGAATTTCTGGTTTGGCTGACACCGGTCCCGACCATCGATGCGGTTTTTGAATTCTGCAACAAGGGGCTATGTGCGATCTTGATGACGGTTTATGCGTTCAGCCCGACGTTGGCAACCATTATCAACATTGTCATTCTGTTGACCGCGGCTGTCATCTTCCGTTGGGCCAACCGACAAGTTGGCTTTTACCGGACGATGATCACCGATCCCTTGCTGGCCTGGATCTGGCCCAGCTACGGCAAACCCAACAAACCGGAGATCATCGTTTTCTGCCAGGGATCAATTGGCCCCTTCGCACCGAAAAGCCGGCTCAAACTGAGCAAAGTTGACGATGGTTGGCAGCTGACGACGGCGAGCTGGTTTTTACCGTCGACCAGCCACTCGATTGCCGCCGACGCAAGGCCGACGGTGCACCACGGCTGGGTAATGCATTCCATCGATCTGATTGACGGTCGCGCTCGTTCATTAATTTTTAGCCGCCGCTATGACCGTTTGCTGACGGAACTAGCCCAACAGCTGGAACTGAAAATGCCGGACAGTGAGCACCCGGGCAATCTGAAAACGCACGCGCGAATCGCAGGCGAATTCGCGTAGAAGTTTGCACGCTGGATGAAAAAGGGTCCATTACGGTTTTGGTGTGGGCCGGTGGTGGGAAAGCATGGGAAAGCAGGCTCTTTCTAACTTCCTCCTTCGACATTTCTTGTTGGATGTTCTGCGGTTTTCAGGAAAAGCGGCTGGTCGGGAGGGCGAGGCTCCGTGCCAGCCGAACTATCGATGAACCCGAGCGTCGATTTTGAATGAGCGTGCGGCTCAGCAGGAGCTTCGCCCTCCCTTGAAAAGCGCGGCTCAGCAGGAGCTTCGCGCTCCCTTGGAAGCGGACGACTGACTCAGGTGGGCCGTGAGGCACCAGTGGCCGCCGGCGGACGCCGGGGTGTGTATAAACAACAATCAGCCGGACAGACGTCGTGCCAAGGTCCAAGATCACCAAGTGCGTCGCGAGTCTGACGGCGACCTAGCCTTTCTTCGACCAATTGACGAATCATCGTGACAAATTGCGGATGGGATCCTGCAGTCGCAGCACGAGCCATCTTAATCCCGCGGTCTTTGCATATTTCTGCAGCCTCCACATCAAGGTCGAACATGACTTCCATGTGATCGCTGATGAAACCCACCGGGACAATGACCAGTTGTGAAAGCTGTTCCGTGCCATCCATTTCACAAATCGCATCGCACACATCGGGCTCCAACCAGGGCTGCTGGGGCGGACCGCTGCGGCTTTGATACACCAGACGCCAATTTGGGCAACCCGCCTGCGATGCGATCAACCCGCAAGCCTCATTCAATTGTTTGACGTAATCACAGTTGTCCGCCATCGACATGGGAATGCTGTGCGCCGTGAACAGCAACGAAACGGAATCATGCTGGGCACCCAGCGATTCGATCGCCTGTTGTACATGATCTTCCATAGCAGAGATAAAGCCGGGATGATTGAATCCCATCCGCACCTTTTCAACCATCGGTGCATCCTCACCGACTGCTTCTTGCGCGTCGGCAATGTTTTCGCGATATTGCCGGCAACCGCTGTAGCAGCTGAACATGCTGGTAAAGAATGCCAGCGCACGCCTGCATCCGTCCTCCCGCATTTGCCGCAAGGTGTCGGGCAACAGCGGATGCCAGTTGCGATTTCCCCAATAGATCGGCAAGTCAACTGCATGTGATTGAAATTCATTCCGGATCGCCTCAAGTAGCCTCCGGTTCTGTTCGTTGATCGGACTGACGCCACCGAATTTCTTGTAGTGTTCGGCAACCTCCAGCATTCGTTCTCGGGGAACATTCTTGCCACGCAAAACGTTTTCCAAAAATGGGATCACGTCATCAGGCCCCTCGGGGCCGCCGAAGGAGACAAGCAGGAAAGCATCGTACGGTGGTAAGTCATTCATAGGTTGGTCGCCGAACTCTCCGAGTTTGGTAAGGCCGGTTTGTTTTTTTCGTTGGGCATGCGACACGCATTAACAACATACGCTCTCGAAAACCGAATTCGCAGAATTCAACGACCTGTTCCAATCGAATCCGGAGAACTCGGCGATGTTGAATATTATTCCCAGCCAACAACCCCGCCGTCTTCAATTCCAGTTCAGCGGCAACCGTTCATCTTCGGCAGCGAGCTTCGCGGCTGGGCGAATCCCGTTGCCGGTCCGCTTGTTGAGCGTGTCCCCGAGATCTTCTCTGGCTTTTTCAGCGGCCGCTTGCAGCTCCGCGACAACTTCGGGGTACTCGTCGATCACATTCTTGGTTTCGGAGACATCGTTGTCCAAGTCGAACAGCGAAAGTCCGATGTCGGCTTGCTGATAGCTGATGGGAAGGCCCCCGGTGCCACCCGGATGTCCTTTCAAAGTTCGATATTTGTGGGGAAACATCAGCTTGAACCGTTCATTCCGTACCGCCTGTAGTTGGCCGCCTTTGTAGTAGCAGTAGAAAGACTCGTGCGGCGACTGCGCGCCCGATTCCCCGAAGATCAGCGGTCGAATGTCTTTGCCATCGATCTTGTGATCCGGCAAGTCGGCTCCGATCAAAGCTGCCACGGTGGGCAGGATGTCGATTGTGCTGCAAAGCTTGTCACAGCTGGTACCGGCGGGGATTTTGCCTTTCCACCACATCAGCGTCGGCTCGCGATATCCGCCCTCGAACATCGTGCCTTTGCCTTCACGCAACGGCGTGGCTTTGCCGGCGTGATTGCCGTAGGAAAGCCAAGGGCCGTTATCACTGGTGAAAACCACCAGCGTATTGCGTTCGACGCCAATGTCCTCGATCGCGCTGAGAATCTGGCCAACCGACCAGTCGACTTCCATGACGACATCACCGAACAATCCTTGGCCGCTTTTGCCCAGGAATTCTTCGGAGCAGAACAGCGGCACGTGCACCATTGGATGCGGCAGGTACAAGAAGAACGGTTGATCGACATGCTGCTTGATGAATTCAACGCCGCGCCGCGTAAACTCTTTGGTCATCTGCATTTGATCTTCCGGTTGCACATTGTCGTTGACGACCTTGGTGTTTTCGATCATCGGTAATTCAGCCCAGGGGATCGGAGCCTTGGGATCCTGCTGGCGTTTCGCAACGGCAGCAGGATGAAACGGCCACATATCGTTGCTGTAGGGAAGCCCGTAGTAGTGATCGAATCCGTGGTTGGTCGGCAGGAACTTCGGATTGTGGCCCAGGTGCCATTTTCCAAACACCGCGGTGGCGTAGCCTTTTGATTTGCACACTTCGGCCAACGTCACTTCGCTGGGATTGATACCGATTTCGGACTTGGGGCCCAGCGCACCTGAGATCCCAACGCGGCGGTGATAGCAGCCCGTCATCAGGGCCGCGCGTGAGGCACTGCAGACGGCCGAAGAGACAACAAAGTCAGTAAACTTGCGGCCCTCGTCGGCCATGCGGTCCAGGTTTGGCGTCTTGTACTTGTTGTCAAAGAACGGGTTGATATCGGCGTAACCCATGTCGTCAATGAAAATAACAACGAGATTAGGAGGCGGCAGCTGAGCGGCAGCCGTGTTGGGAATGAATGCGGCCAGCAAGAGAGGGAAAATCGCAATCGTTGTTTTGGACATTGATGTGAGTCGGGATCGGGGAACGATTCAGGGCTAATGGTTCCCGATCATGATAACCGACATGGTGACAGCAAAAGGTAGCGGGCAGATAATGTCGTCGGACGCTCCGCGCCGAACGTTCGCAGCGAACAGCGACAATCTCCATTCGTCGGCACAGCGAGCGACGACTTAGGTCACTCTGGCCGCCGTAGGATCGTACGCGCTGCCCCGGTCGCCCAAGATTTGCTGCCCGACAAAATCGCGCGGATCACGATTGGACCGACGACATCGTGCGCTGGAACGATCTGCTTCACTGTCGGCTCATTCGCCTGGACCGGCAAGGTAAGGCTGGCAACGGTCGTGTTGTTGGGATCGCCAGTGGTGACCGAACCGAGCGGGCGATCCAACGTGAGTCGCAATTCGCCGGAAATGGGCGGGGTGATTTTCAGTTCGATCGGCTGACCCACCTCGTGTCCCGCCGCAACATTCAATTCGACCGTTTCCGGTTGGTGCAATTGCAACGTCGGATCGCCCAACAAGTTGTACAACCGCATGTGTTCACGCCGCTCATCGACCAACTTTGTCCCGCTCGGACTGATCACCGTTGCCAGTGTGTCGATCATCACGCGTGTCGGTGAACGCTGTGCATTGTCATCGTCGTGCATTTCCGACAACGTACAAAACCAGGCATCTCCCAAGCGCACACATTTCTGTTCGTAGACCGCGTTGATCAGGCCCACCGCGGCGGTCGCATTCCCGTAGGGCATGGTGACGCGGCTGCCGGCAAAAACGGCAACGGGTCCGCCCGCGGTCAGCAGCATTTGTTCGGCAATTGAATCTTCGTTGGCATCGATGGCGCCGGTGTAGCACGCTAACATCAAGGCGATCGGGGCGCCGTTGGCCGGTCGGTCCAAGCGTCTGACACTGCCACGATCAAGTACTGGAATTCCGTCCCGAGTTCGCGGCACGTTATCCAGTTGCGTCACATTTCCGTGGCCCGCGTAGACCCAGAATCGTGCCCCACGTTGGTAGCGATTGACGACCGCATCGGTGAAGGAAACATCTTTGGGGCAGAAGACGTGTCCGGGGCTCGCGTAGCAAACCGTCGTCCGCGTCTCGGCGGGCAATACGCTGGTGACGATGTTTCGAGTCACCGATTCAATCGCAGCATCGGCCACCATGCCGAATCCACCGACACCGCCAATCAATTGGACGTCGCCACGCCAGGCTCCAAAGTCATTGCTTTGTTCGTAACTGATGATCCGCTTGATGATCGCGTCCAAGTCTCCCGTTCGCTGCACCGGCAGCCGGCCCACGACGACATCGGGAATTCCATCATCATTCAGATCGCCCATGGGCAGATCGCTGGAAATCGGCACCTTCGATCCCCAATGGGCGGTCACTTTGGGAGCGACGTAATGAGTCGGTACCTGTCTGGAAACATCACAAAAACCCATGCCAATGGCCGGCGCGTCACCAATCAAGACGACATACCTTGTTTGTTCATCGGCGGCGCGGGCAATGGACTGCCGAAGCTGCTTTGAGTTTTCCGAGGAGTCGATGATGCAGACTTCCAAGCCATCGTCACGGCGGTGATCGACCCAGGGCTGCAGTGACTTGCGGAATTGATCGGGACAAACAGCGACCACGTCGACAGCAGTCACCGTGTCGGCGGAAGCAACCCAGATCAGGGTGCTTAGCAGTGGGAAGAGAGATCGCCGAATCATGTTTGGTTCAATCCAAAGTCCGTTTTGACGGTTCACTTGCCTTCTCCCTGGCAGCAAGGCGGTTACGATGGTCTCCCATCACACTCAATCATAATGTCCAATACCAGATCAATGTCAGAAATTGCCCCCGACCGCCGACCCCGCATAGCCATTTCCGTGGGCGAATGCAGCGGTGTCGGCCCGGAATTGGCCTTGAAATGCATTGCCTGTGCCGAGGTTATCGATCATTGCCTGCCGCTGCTGTATGGCCCGGTGGGAGTGATTGAGCAGGTCGCCCGGGTAGTGGGGCTTTCGTGTCCGACAGTTGGTGATAATTCCGCTGGATGCTCGATCATCGACGTGGGGGAGATTGATGCCACAAAAGTCAGGCCCGGTGTATTTGATGCGGCCACCGGTGCGGCCTCATTCGAAGCGGTCACCAGGGCCATTGATGCAGCCCTGGCAGGCGACGTTGACGCGATCGTTACCGGTCCCATTCAAAAGGAAGCCTGGCATTTAGCTGGAATCGATTATCCGGGACACACTGAATTGCTTGCGGAAAGGACAGCAGCGCAGGATTGCTGCATGATGCTGACCAGTGAGTCGATTTCTTGCGTGTTGGCAACCGTGCATTTGGCGCTGGCGGATGTGCCCCGAGAGTTGTCGCTGGACAAAGTGTTCCGGGCCATTCGGCTTGGCGCCGACGCGATCACCGCTCGCCTTGGCCGGCCGGCACGGGTTAGTGTTTGCGGTCTAAATCCACACGCCGGGGAAAATGGACTGTTCAGTTATGGCGAGGAGGCGGAGATTATCGAGCCCGCCGTCCGTGCGGCTCGAGATCTGGGAATTGACGTGACGGGTCCGCTTTCTCCCGATACCGCTTTCATGCCGTCAATGCGTGAAAGTACCGATGTGTATGTTTGCATGTATCACGATCAAGGACTGATCCCACTGAAAGCACTCTCGTTTGATGATGCCGTCAATGTAACTTTGGGACTGCCGATCGTCCGCACGAGTGTGGACCATGGAACAGCGATGGACCTTGCCTGGCAAGGAAAGGCCAGCCACCAGAGTATGCTTGCGGCGATTCGCATGGCGATCGATTTGTGCTGAGCAAAAATGCTTGAACCCGAACGACCTGCGAAGTCCCGTGTGATTGGCGAAGTTGCCTTGCTGGTAATCTTGTTCTTTGCCTACGCCGGTGACCACGCACCGATGGTCAACGAGGCACATTACCTGGTCAAGGCGAAAAATTTTTGGCAACCGTCATGGTGCGAAACTGATTTGTTTGCCTCGTCAGGCAAAGCGCATACAACGTTCTTCATATTGTTCGGCTGGCCGTCCACGTTCGTCTCGCTGGGCACCACCGCTTGGCTGGGACGATTCGTCGGTTGGACATTGCTGGCGATCGGTTTGCAGCGTCTGTCCTGGCGGCTAGTGCCCCGCCGTTTTGTATCGTTGGGCGTCGCCACGCTTTGGATTGCTGGTATCGAGTATGGCAATCTGGCCGGCGAGTGGGTGGTGGGAGGAATCGAAGCCAAAGTCCCCGCCTACGCATTTGTACTGATGGCGCTGGCGGAGTTGCTGGACAGGCGATGGAATCGAGTCTGGCCGTTGTTGGGGTTGGCTGCCGCCTTTCATGTACTTTCTGGCGGCTGGTCGGTAGTCGCCGCCATGCTGGTTTGGCTGGCGACCGAATGGAGGCGCCAGGATCGTCAGCCGTTTTTTTCACCGGCTTTGTTTTTGGGAGGTGCGATTTCGCTGTGCGGTTTGCTGCCGGCGATTTGGCTGACCAGGGGAGTGGCTGCCGAGGATTCTGCCCTGGCCGCGCAAATCTATACGTACTTTCGCATCAAGCATCATCTGCTGCCGGCGGACTTGCAAATGGTCTGGTATCTTCGGCACGCCGTGTTAATGGTGGTAACGTTAATCGGATTCTTCCTTTGCCGGCAACGAGACGACTTCCAACGTTGGCGCATGCTCGCTTGGTTCACGTTCGGTGCGATCGGGATTGCCATGGCAGGTTTATTGATTGGGACGCTACCGCCATACGCGCCGGATTTGGCCGCCAGGTTGCTGCGCTACTATTGGTTTCGGTTGACCGACGCCGTGGTGCCGCTGGCATTAGGATTGACGATCATGCGATTGATGGTTGATGTTAACGCCGCAACTTGGCAGCGCGGGTGTGCCGCATCGGTGTTGCTGATCGCCATCGCTCTGGTTTGCTACAGCACATGCACTCGAGGCCGTTTGGGTGTTCCACCATCGGTCAGTAATCGACTGCTTGGCTGGGATGTGGATGCGAGTCCCGCGCGGCAACAGCACGTGTACCGAGATTGGCTTGCGGTTTGTGACTGGGCTCGGGGCGCTACCCCGGAAAACGAAATCTTTTTGACGCCCCGTCATCAACAAACATTTAAGTGGTACGCCCACCGCGCGGAAGTCGTGAATTGGAAAGATGTGCCGCAAGATGCGCTGAGTCTAAAGGAGTGGCATCGCCGATTTCGGGATGTCTTCCCAGTCTGGCGCGGGAATACGCGGCTCGGCTCGATCCGGGTCACGATCCGCTACGCCGACCTCCGCCGCTACCGTAAAGAATACGGCGTTCGATTCATGATCGTTGACCGACGGATCACGGGACCGGATTTACCGCTGGCCAGGATTTACCCGATCGGCGATCAGGTCAACGAAAATTACGCAGTCTACGAATTGCCGCGTTAGGAAACCTCGGGAGAAATTGTTTCGGCAGGATGCCGCATCTACGGCATTATTCCGCGATGCGTCAAATCGCTTGTAAGACTATCATGAGTCCTGCCGTTCCCGCTCACCAAATCACCACGGAGGAATCTGATGCCTGAAACACAAACTGCCACCAGTCAACTGGAACAACTAAAGACGCTCACGACTGTGGTTGCCGACACGGGCGATTTTCAGGCGATGAAAGAATTCGAGCCCCAGGATGCAACCACCAATCCATCGTTGATTCTCAAGGCGGCCGAACAACCCGAATATCGTCACCTGATCGACCAGGCAATTTCCGAAACGAAAGCCGCCGGCTCAGCAGCGACGGTCCAGCAGATCATTGACCGCATTCTGGTTCTGTTTGGGATGGAGATTTTGAAAATCGTTCCCGGACGGGTGAGCACGGAAACCGACGCCCGGCTGTCCTTCGACGTCAAAGGCACAATCGATAAAGCTCACACGCTGATCGGGATGTATGAGGCCGAAGGTATTGATCGCCAGCGCGTGCTGATCAAGATTGCCTCGACGTGGGAAGGCATCCAAGCAGCCCGCCAGCTGGAAAGAGAAGGCATTCACTGCAACTTGACGCTGATGTTTTGCCTGGAGCAAGCGGTTGCCTGCGCAGAAGCCGGGGCCACACTGATCTCGCCGTTCGTGGGACGAATCTACGATTGGTTTAAGAAAAACACCGGCCAGGAATACAGCGGTGCCGAAGATCCAGGCGTCCAATCGGTCCATCAGATCTATAATTATTACAAGAAGTTTGGTCACGCCACCGAAGTGATGGGAGCAAGCTTCCGTAACGTTGGCCAAATTATCGAATTGGCCGGCTGTGATTTGTTGACCATCAGTCCGGACCTGCTGGAAATTTTACAGAACACCACGGAACCCATCGAGCAGAAACTGTGCGCAAGTGCGGCCGCCGAAATGGAGATCGAACCGCTGAACCTGGACGAAAACACATTTCGGTATCGAATGAATGACGACGCAATGGCCACGGAAAAGACCGCCGAAGGCATCCGGCGTTTTTCCGCTGACATTGTTAAGCTGGAAAAGATGATCAGTGATTCACTTGCCTGAATCGACCTACGTTTACGCTTTCCCAAAAAGATCTCTTGTGCTGCCGCCTGGATTCTCTTCGACCCCTCCGCTGCATCTCACCGCCGCGCCCAATTTCCCGCTCAGCCGCTTGATGCAAGGCTTCTTGTTCTTCATCGGGAGGGCGAAGCTCCCGCTGAGCCGCTCATGGGGCTATTGGATCTGTGCGGGGGCGATCATGTTCGCTGTGCCCGCCAGCGCCGACGACAAGCAGGATTCGCATCAACCACTGATCGCAAAGATTCGACCGTCCGTCACGACAATCCGAGTACAGGGCAGAGACGGTAACGAGATCGGAGTTGGGACGGGATTTGTCGTGGATGCAGGTGGTTTGATCGCCACCAATTTTCATGTCATCAACGAAGGACGTCCGTTCACGGTGGAAACAGCTTCCGGCGATTCACTGCGAGTATTGGCGGTGGAGGCGTCGGACGTTGCCAGCGATCTGGCGCTGATTCGCATCGATCCCGCAAATCAAAAGTTGGTGCCGTTGGAATTCGCCGAACCTGGATCGTCAGAACAGGGCATGCGAGTGCTGGCTTTTGGTAATCCGCTGGGCTTAACAGACAGCGTGGTCGAAGGCATCGTGTCGGCCAAACGTAAAATCGAAGGACGCAGCATGTTGCAGCTGGCAATGCCGATCGAACCGGGCAACAGCGGCGGTCCACTGGTTGACATGAATGGCCGAGTTCACGGCATCGTGAACATGAAATCAGCAATCGACGATAACTTGGGTTTTGCAGTTCCCATCGACCAACTCACGTCACTGAAGGACAACCCGAACCCGGTCGACATTAGCCGCTGGGTTCGCTTGGGCAGAATCAACGAAGATCATTGGACGCCGCTGTTTGGTGCGACCTGGCAACAGCGGGGCGGCCGCATTACGGCGGCTGGATCAGGATCCGGATTCGGGGGACGATCACTTTGTTTGTCCAAAACTGAACTGCCGAAGAAGTCCTTTGAAGTTGCCGTCGCGGTTCGGCTGGATGATGAATCGGGCGCCGCGGGACTCGCCTTTCATAGTGACGGTGAGCATCGGCACTATGGCTTCTATCCCAGTGCCGGGCGACTGCGGCTAACCTGCTTTCGCGGCCCAACCGTCTATTCATGGCAAGTGCTGAAAGAGGTCGAATCGGAGCACTATTTGCCGGGACAGTGGAATGATTTGAAAGTTCGGATCGAAGAGGACGGCCTCAAGTGTTTTGTCAACGGCCATCTGGTGATCGAGTCGGACGACACACAACTGACGGCAGGCCGAGTCGGGCTGGCAAAGTTTCGCGACACCAAACCCGAGTTCAAACGATTCCAAATCGGCGAAGAAATTCCCGTCCTCACACTCTCTGAAGCTGCAGAAAAATGGCTCGCCGGGCTGGAGATTCCGGCAATCGCCGTTGATGCGATCAGCTCGGACCAGGTCGACCAGCTGGGAAAATCAGGTGACCGTTCTTCACGAGAAATTGTGCGCCGTGCTCTCGCTCTGGAAAAACAGGCGAAACAACTCCGCCAACTCGCCGCGGATGTGCAACGAGCGTCCACGGTGGATCAACTCCGCCAGCTCGCCAAATCAGACGGTGACGATCAACTTATCAAAGGCGCCTTGCTGATCGCTTTGCTGGACAACCCGGATATCGACCTCCAGGTTTACCAGCAGCGAATCGATCAGATGGCCGACGAGATTCGCAAGCAGTTGGGCAACGACGCGACCGCAACCCAGCGGCGTGATGCCTTGCATCGCTATCTTTTCCAAGACAATGGATTTCACGGCAGCCGCAGCGAATATTATCACCCCGCCAACAGCCATCTGAATCGTGTGATCGACGACCGGGAAGGTCTGCCGATCACGATGTCGATTTTGTACATGGAGCTTGGGCGTCGCCTTGATTTGCGGATGGAAGGTGTCGGACTGCCCGGTCACTTTGTCGTCAAACACGTGATCGACGAGGATCGTGAGCAATTGGTCGACGTCTTTGAACGGGGCAAACTGCTGGACCGTAGCGATGCATCCAAGATCGTCGCCATGCATTCGCGTGGACCGTTTGATGAAGAATACCTTCGCGCGCAAACCAACATCGAGATCTTGACTCGGGTGCTTAATAATCTGATCGGCGTCGCCGGCCGGGCCAACGATGGTGAAGCGATGTTGCGATACTGCGATGCGATGGTGGCACTCAATCCCGAGGTGACCCGATTTCGCCTGATGCGGGCACAATTGCGAGGCATGACCGGCCGGGTAACCACCGCGATCGAGGATCTCGATTGGCTCTTGGAAAAGAATCCACCCGATTTGGATCGGGAACTCGCCGAACACATGCGCGGATCGCTTGAATCTCGCCGCTAACGCATTTTTGATATCTCGTAGGCCAGGACTTGTCCTGGCAATAAGCCGTCAGGACAAGTCCTGGCCTACCGATGATCCCACAACAATGATCAAATCGCTCTAACTAACGCATTTTCAGAATTCATGTCGCGGAAGTTTGGCCTACAATCCGGCACACGAGCGTGCCGATCGATCCGGGCGCGGCTCCGAAGTTAATGGGGGAACCGAAAATCCCCGTTGCTGCGTTTGGAGAGGCTGCGAAGAAATGTTTCCGTGTTACCTTCGACGGAGATCCCGATCGTGTTGATGGTCAAATGACGCACCCGGTTGCGGCGCATGATGTCTTCGACAATCGCTCCCGGTGCGATGATCGGGCCGGTCGTTGGTTTACCATCGGTTAACAAGAATATCGTTTCCAACTGATCGTCAAATTCCAATGCTCGCCGCAGAGCCGCATAGGTATTCGTCTTCTTTCCAGCTTGGATGCGGCGGATGAACTGAAACGCGGCCTGCTTGTTTTCTTCGCTGGCGTACACCAGCTCTTCGCGCCACGGCCGAACGACTTCATCGTAAAACAAGATCCCAAATTCGGCGTCCGCCGGCAAACCGTTAATCGCCTGAGTCAGTTCGATCTTGGCGCTCATCAAACGAGTGCCGCTGGGCACCCGCTCGTTCATGCTGCCCGATTGGTCAAGGATGAACAGCAACCGTTTGGCATGGATATCGATGCCATAGTACTGGTTGCGACGAAGTTTGATTCCGTCATACAAGTCCGAGTAACTGGCGGTCTTGACCAGCATCGGCGTCCGCGACTGCTGCCAGGCGGCGAAGCGTTGTTCGTCGCCGCGGAAGTAATCGACATCCACCTTCTTTAGTTGCTCGTTCAGTTCATGCCGCAGCTGGCCGTCTAACTTTTTTGCCAGCGAACCCAGAAACTCAATCGCGTTCGGATGCTCCATTTGCACCAGCGAACGAACCAGGCTGAAACGAAATCCATACAAGGACTCGAACTCGGGCCGCTCGACCTGGCCCTTCAGTGGTTCGATCGCTTCGTAAATTTGGTGTTGTCCCAAAACATCTGCGGCGAC
>JBFJVZ010000023.1:0-32361 GCA_041623895.1 Pirellulaceae bacterium
ATCGCATGACATTAAAGTTGATCAACAGTCCCAGTTTCCTGTCGCTCAACTTCAGGTCTTTACCGCAGAGAAGGCGGCCGATGTTGATGTTCCGCAATGTTTCTTCCCTCCGCGAACGAATCTAATACTAAGTGAGGACAGTAACGTAAACGACGTCAATCCATATCGGCCGCCGGGACAAGCTGATCTCAGCGATCGGCCGCTGCGCGATGTGATCAAACTTGACGGAGTGGTCACACCAAGCGATCTCGAGTCGATGATGCGAGCTCCCGCGGTTCTATATCTGCTCCGTGTGGTCGCCCTGGTTGCACTAACGCCGTTCTTTATTTTTTCCTTGATCATGCTGATCATCGATCCTACGGAATGGATGATGGCAATGCCCGTGATGGCGTTTGTACTCAGTTTGGGCGGCATCGTTTTTGTGGCCGATCGGCTATTGAGCACGCGGCATCGTGCAAAAAGACTTCTCAAACGGCATCCCGGTCTGATTGGGCCGCTAACAGGGCATCTCGACGACTTCGGAATCACTTATTTCAGCGAGAACTTGAAACAACCCCAGCAATTCAGCTGGCCGACATTTCCAAAAGTTGTGGTCGATAAGAACGGAATCCGGCTTGACTGGAAAAGCTCTGACGCTGCGTTCATCGCGATTCCTGCGGCAAGCATTGATGAGTTCGACGAGTTGCACGTGCGGCGAGAGGTCGAACGACTGCAGCAACGCTGCCGCGAGCCCGCTGTTTGCCAAGTCGTACCCGACTGGTCTCGCGCACCGCCGGGGGCGCTTCGCTTTCAGAACCTGGTTCACGCGCGACCACCGCTGACACCAAAACAGCGGGTACTGAGGCGAATCCGCTGGGCAATCGATTGGTTGCTTGCCATTGGGATCATCGCCGCGGCGATCCTTGACCTTGGATTTTCCAGCATCGCGGTGCTGTTGGCGGCTTCGATCGTGGTGATGGCAATCGCATGGAGATTAGGTCTTGGGGAGGAGCCGGCCCGTTACATGTTTCGCCAGTGGGGCTGGCTGACCGAGCAGGGCGGTCAGGCGCACCTGCCGGGAATGACTGCTATCTTTAATTGGAATGACGCGTCAAGTCTGGAAATTGATGAATCTCGGCTGTTGGCGCGATTCAACAACGATACGGCAATTTTGATTAAGCCTGAAGATTTACAAGTCGGCGATTGGCCGACATTGATTGCGTGGTTAAGCGAACACGTTGTGGAGAATTAAGAATGCATAAATTGCGCAGTGCTTTGTTGGTTACGATCTGCTTGATCAACGCAGGCACGCTTTGCGGTCAAGATTATCCAACAGCCAAAGCGCCGCCCAACCTGGCAGTCGTTGAGCATACTTCAACCGGAGTGATGTATGCCGATAAGGACCTGGTGAAGGAATACAAACAGCTAAAAGAGCAAGTGGGCAATTTGCGTGCTGAAGTTTTTCAGAGCGCTGAGATTGCTGGCGATTCCAGAGAAGAACTAGCGGCATTCGAAAAGGAACTTGCCGGCGTCGCCACGAAGATCGACGAAACAAAAGTGCACGTCCAGCCATTTGGCGTTTTTTTACGACGTGATACTCAGTCTTTTGAGTTGGGTGCAGCCGAACAGATTGTGATCACCTCCGATGACCTGATCGTGCGAGGCTGGAAAGGCAAGAACATCAAATGCGTGGTCGAGAAGTTCATCCTCAGTGAAGAGGAACCCGACGAGAGTGAATTTGAGGCGATTGTGGTCAAGCACGAGACCCGTCTGGCTGACGACTTGGTCGGCATGTCGGACGAGGCCCGCCAAGCCGGCGAAAAAGAGTTTTTAGAGAGCGAAGCCGGCAAGAAACTGACTGCAGAGGGCCGCCAGAACCGCGCGAAGTTCGTTGCCGAGATTCACAATAGCTATGGGATGTATCGGCCACTGCAAGGGCACGATGTTGACGTCCTGCAGATTGTCGGTTTGACCGGACAAGAAGGTAATCAGCATTTGACCGGGCGCACCGAGTCACCGGGCGGTAGTGCAACCCTGGGAAGCTACTGGAAACGCTCCGCCAAGGTCACGATCTATGTTCCCGAGTGCCAACACGTGGTGCTTCGGGGTTGCGAGAAAATGGTCGACATCAAAAGCGTTCGTGCCAATTTGATTTTGACCACTCACGGCTCTCACGACTCGCAGTATGGTTCGGACTTTGCTATCCGCGATATCGACGGAGACGTTGGGATCTATCAGGCCCCGATTCGCATCCTGGAGGGCGTTCGCGGAAATGTCGACATTCGGCAAACGGATGAGTTCATTAACTTCAGCACGATTCACCGTGGCAAGTTGCGAAAGACCATGTCGCCGCCGCCTGACCCCAGAATCATTCGTGATGTCACCGGCAATCTGCGGGGCGAATTCGTTCGAGCCGATTTGCAATTGCAAAACATCTTCGGCACGATCGATGTGATCAACGAATATGGCAACACCGAATTGTTAATTGACAATCCCTTATCGCCGGCGGCGCATCGAGTTCTTTCTCACAGCGGCGTTGTCCGCGCGATAACGCCCAAGCCCGATTCGGCTGGCATCCACGTGTACGCCTTCTCACAAACTGGCACCGCACAAGTTGCCTTTTCCCGAGACAAGTTCGAGGATCGCGCCTTTGCAGGTGGCGGACGCAGTTGGTATGGATTCCAGAGTGTAGGTGTGGAGTTTGGTTTTTTTGCCATCCAACGGCCGAGGAGTGCGTGGGAAAATGAACCGCGCGCCAACGGCCTGGATTTGATCAGCAATTCGGGGGCGGTGATCGTGGGACCCGCAGAGAAGCTGTGAAAGAAGCAAGGTAGCAGGCACACACCGTGTGCCGTCTGCTTGTTATCGCTTAAAAACTCTAGGATTCTGTCCAGATTCAATCTTAGGGTGGTGGTCGTAGCCGATGTCGCCAGACTTCGGGGTATCTTGGAACGAACCGAATTCTGGCGAATCCGGCTACCCTAAAGTCAAAAGTTGACGGAGCCAAGGGTTTTTGAAGCCCACGGCACACGGAGTGTGCCTGCTATGTTTCGAAGTCGGACAAATCCACAGTCTTGGAGCGAACGACGACTCTCCAGGCACTCAGTGGCGATTTTTCTTGACCGGTGACTCGCTGATCGGTAGTTTCATAGGGTGGGTCCGAGACTTGTCTTTTGCTCGGTGGGGATTAGATGCGAGCCTTTCTCGCTTTGACTTTTCTGGTTGCGATTGCATTTCATGCGACCGGCGATGAGCCGGCGAGTGATGAGGCTCTTCCTTGGCAGCCCCCCTTCGCTGCCGTCTCTGCTTCCGAGCCATTCAGCATGGTCGTGATGTTGATCACCAACGACGATGCCTTTGGATTGCTTAAAGCAAAGGAAGCTGCCGAGGTCGATGTTGTCGGCCAAGTCCCACCCTGGTGCCAGATTGTCTTTGAGCGGTCGTACCGCAAAGCGTTGGGGACTCGACCTGATTTGAAAGGTCGTTGCTTCCTGCAATATTTACCGGCGGGGATGCCGCAATCGCTGACCGGGGGAAGCCCTCGCAATCAGCCGTCCCGGGCGATCATCGCGATCTGTGACGGCAACTATCAATTGCTTTCGCTGGGCGTCGGGGTCCCGGACAGCGACGAATTGCTGACGATGATTGAGGATGCGCAGCAAGTGCATTCGATGATCCAACTACATCGAAATCAGAAAGCGAGAATTTCCGGCGAAATCGCCGACCGCAGCATGACGCGGATCACGCGGCTGTGGCGGGACGCGCTCAAGGCGATGTTGGCAACGATGGACGTCGGCGTCGGTGAAGCCGACGACGGCGACTTGGACGAAGGGATGATCGCAACGCTTGGCCGCATCGCGCTAAGCTTTCAGGAAGTCTATTTGACCGATGTGCGGACGCGCTTTGGTTTAAGTCAAGCTGCCGACAAAATTCGATTGACGGTTTTGGAACAGCATCCCGAAGCGCGACAGCCATGGTGCGAATCGATGATGCCCTTCATTGCCGGAACTGACTTTCTGAAAACATGGAAACCGCTGACCGAAGCGGTCTGGCATGTGACCCCGGTTTCACACCGTGCCAGTGCGGACGAGTTGCTCGCCTGGTGGGACACTCAAGTTGAAAGCGAGCATCTTGTGCTGGCGCTGCAGTCGCCGCTCTTGATGCGGCAGAGTCCTTGGCCACCAGTTGATGTCGGCAGTGTTGCTGCGAGTCGCGGTCTCGGTTGGCAGGACTTGCAGAAGCTGTTCTTGGAAATGCCTTATCGCAACGTGGATACCGAGCAATTGGCCGTGTTGGTGCGTGATCGAGACCTTCAGCCGCTGGACATTCAACTGCCAACGAGAGCCCGTTATTTGTTTTTCGAGCCCCAGAAGAGAGCACCGTTTGTGATTCGCGAAGGCGACATCCCTGCCAAGCCGATCGGCCGCATTAAGCGAGCGGTGAAAAAATGACCAGCAAGTCGGGAGATCTCAAGATGACAACACACGCGACTCGCCGTTTCACAGCACGCTTGTTCGGATGCCTGATTTTTGCCGTGACCGCACTTCCAGTAGCGGCCGTATCGCCGGCCAGCGTCACCCAAGGTCGTCAGTTGTTCGAGCGAAACTGGACCTCAGGCAATCGGCAGCTTGGCGGCGACGGGCTCGGACCGCTGTTCAATGCTCAATCGTGCGTCGCCTGCCATCATCAAGGCGGTGTGGGTGGCGGTGGCGATACACGATTCAATGCGATTACGGTTGGTATCGAAAAACTGGACGTTACCGGGCCGTTGGTTTCGGATGGCGTCGTTTCGGAGCTACTGAGAAATTTCCATCCGGGATTCGTCAACAGCGTTGGCGGGATGAGCAATACGATGCCGCTGTTGCATCATGGCGGCTCGGACGCACGGCTGTCCGCGCGTTACGAGTTTCTGAAACAAGTCCAATCCGAATTCAGCGACGAAGGGGGATCGGTCGATCCCAGCGAGGTTCGTCTGTCCAACGCAACGCCGATTCTGTTTAGCAGCACAGCCGGAGCCCACCAGCTATCGCTCCGCGCGCGAATCTACCAACGCAATACCACGGCTTTGTTCGGTGTCGGATTGATCGATCATGTGACCGGCCCCGACATCGAGGCGCTGGCCAGAGCACAGAAGCAGCATCCCGAGATCAGCGGCCGGCCGGCGACGCTGCCGGATGGTCGATACGGGAAGTTCGGTTGGCGCGGAAACATCGCCAGCTTGCTTGATTTCGTTGATCAGGCCTGCGCCGCGGAAATTGGGCTGGAGACACGGCGAAGAGTTCAGCCAGCCGACAGCATGAATCCAGGGTATAGAAATTCCACAATCGATATCGACGACGAGCAAATCATGTCGATGCGTGACTTCATCGCGGCACTGCCGGCGCCCACTCGCAAGCTGCCGGAAGATTCTGAACAGCGAGAAATCGTCCAACGGGGCGAACAAGCCTACGCGGCTGTCGGTTGTGCCGTTTGTCATCCGGCACAAATGGGTCCCGTTCCGGGGATTTACTCCGATCTGTTGCTGCACGACATGGGAAACGAGTCCGTCGATCTTAGCCACGCTGAGCCCTTCATCATTGATGCAATCAAGAAAGGTAAACCGCGCATTCAGTTCGGCCAGTCAGGAAGTTCGCCGGAAAAGCCGAAGCTGGAAAAGAGCAATCCGAGTGGATCGGCGTCGACGATGCTGTCACGCAGTTTCAGTCGTTCGACGTCCGGCTACGGCGGATCTGGTTCTTCGATAGCGATGTCATCGGTATCCCGTTCCTTGTCGCCGCGCCGTTCAAGGCGTTCGACAGGTTTGTCGGGACGCTCGGATGTACCAGGAGGGGGCTTCCACTTTGTAGCTCCCGAGGCGCCGTTAGAGAAGTTCAAGGTGGTCGGCGGTGTCCAGCTGAAATTCAAGCCCACCAACTTTAACCAGGAATGGCGGACGCCGCCGTTGTGGGGATTGCGTGATTCGGCTCCTTATATGCACGACGGCCGGGCCGAAACGGTACTGGAAGCGATCGCGATGCACGACGGCGAAGCAGCTGGTACGCGCGATCGTTTTCTGCAATTATCATTAGCTGATCGCCACGCGATTCTTGCGTTTCTAGATACTTTTGTTGCGCCTCCCAACGCACCGCAGCTAGCCAATTAGGAACCAATCATGCGTCCAAAGTTGATTGTCATCTTCGTTTCCGTGTTTGCTGTTTTCTCGTCGGTCGCTGTGGCGGTATCGCCGGTCAGCGTGGCGCAAGGTCGCCAGTTATTCGAGCGAAATTGGACGGCGCGAAATCCGCAGCTCGGCGGCGACGGTCTGGGGCCGTTGTTTAACGGACAGTCGTGCGTTGCCTGTCATCATCAAGGCGGCGTGGGTGGCAGCGGTGACTCACGTTTCAACGCGCTGACGCTGGGAATCGAGTCGATGAAGATTACCGGTGGGCCGGTCGATAACGACGTGATTGCCGGGATCGTTCGCGCTTTTCATCCCGGTTTCATCTCAACCGATGGGACCATGACCAACACGCTGGTGCTGTCGCATCACGGCGGATCACCGATGTTTCAGTCTGCCCGCGCGGAGATCCTCTCGCAGATCGATAGTCTGTTCAGCGGCGAGGGCGGACCGAGTGAATCGGCGGAAGTGCGTCGCGCTTACGCTACGCCGATTCTATTCCAACAAAAAGTGGGACGATACAACGTTTTGATTCGCGCTCGTTTGTTCCAACGCAACACGACATCGATGTTCGGGTCCGGCCTGATTGACAACATCACCGGACAGCAAATCGAAGCCCAAGCCAAGCTGCAAAAGCAGCATCCCGAGATCAGTGGCCGTCCGGCGACGTTGAAAAGCGGACGCTACGGAAAATTCGGTTGGCGAGGAAATATTGCCTCCTTATTGGATTTCGTTGATCAAGCTTGCGCTGCCGAAGTCGGCCTGGAAACGACTCGCAAGAAACAGCCGCTGGATCCGACCACGCCCGATTACCGGAATACGACTACGGATATCAAGGACGACCAGATCATCGCCATGCGCGATTTCCTGGCGGCGTTGCCACGGCCCACACGTGAACTACCGGTCGATAGTCAGCGGTTAGCTGAAGTCAATCGCGGAGAGCAACTGTTTGCCTCGGTGGGTTGTTCCATCTGTCATGTTCCCAACATGGGACCGGCGGAAGGGATCTACAGCGATATCCTGTTGCATGACATGGGCTATCCATCGATCGACTTGAATCCGGCCGAACCGTACATCGTGCGCACCACTCCGGAGTCAAGGGTAGTCGCCGTTGATGTGGTCAGCCGTACCAAGGGAATGGGAACGTATTACGGAGGTTCAGCCGAAATTAGCGTTGACAGAGTCGAGAGAATTCGGGGGTCGGCCAGTGGAAGAGAGAGTCGATCAAATTCGGTGCAGCGATACTTTGAATTCTCAGCACCGACTCGACCGTTGGTACGAAGCGAAGTCGTCAAGCTTCGTAGCGAGACATTCGAGGCAAAAACAGAACAACAGGTCCAGCGCGACGGCGCGTTCCGGGGTAGTTTTACCAAGACAACCGAGGGAGTTTTTCGACGCGACGACTACGTTCGTCTCACCTATGAGCCCACGCAATTCAACCAGGAATGGCGGACGCCCCCGTTGTGGGGACTGCGAGATTCGGCTCCTTATATGCATGACGGCCGCGCCGAAACGGTGCTGGAAGCGATCGCGATGCACGATGGCGAATCGGCCGGCACCCGTGATCGATTCCTGCAACTGCCGTTGGCCGATCGCCACGCTGTCTTGGCGTTTCTTGACACCTTGGTTGCCCCACCCACCGCGCCGCAGCAAAGCGACTGATTTGTCCAAGGTGCGGCATCCTGCCGTACCATTGCATTGGCAAGTCCATTCGGCATCCTGCCGTCTGCTCGTTCCAGGCAGGGATGACGAGCTCGCCTTTTATCGAGCGTTGGAAGGCCGAGCCCGTCGCAAGCCACCCGACTTTGCCCAAAGTGACCTCTCCAGGTCGCCGGTCAACCACTATATTCCTGTGGCTTGGCGGTCGGACGTATTCGAGTGCCAAAGTTTCGATAGCATTTTAATGGAGTTTTGCACGGTCCATGTCCGGGCAACCACCAAATCGCGGCATCTTCCGCACCCTCATCGACAATTCCTTTCTCTTGATTGCTGGGGCAGTCGCCGCCCTGCTGTGGGCCAATATTGCCCACCAACGCGCCAGCACCAGCTATCAAGACTTCATCCACTTTGACATCCGCACGCTGTGGGGCGGTAACACTTCTGATGGCCACCAGCTGCCACACGAAGTCGAACACGGCGAACAGCATGATGCAACGCATGAAGGCGAGAATTCGCCTGCCGCAGATGCGGAGCATTCCGCAGCCGGGCAAGTGGAAGACGGCGATCATCAAGCCGGCGATCATCAAGCCGGCGATCACGATGCGCACGGTGATCACGAATCCCATCACCACTGGTACCACCTTTCATTCATTATCAACGACGTGTTGATGGCACTGTTCTTTGCCATCGCCGCCAAAGAAGTTTGGGAATCGATGTTGCCTGGCGGCGCGCTTTCAAATCCTCGCAAGGCTGCCACACCACTGATGGCGACGTTGGGTGGAATTGTGGGACCGGCAGTTATCTATTTTGGCGGCGCTTACTTCTCCGGGCCAGAACTGTTCTTGCAACTTGGTAAAGGCTGGGCCGTTCCCTGTGCGACCGATATTGCTTTCAGTTACCTGGTCGCGCGAATCATTTTTGGCGCGGGGCATCCGGCGATCGCGTTTCTGCTGCTGTTGGCAATCGCGGATGATGCAGCCGGGTTGCTGATTCTGGCCGTGTTTTATCCATCGGCTCCCGTCGTGCCCATGTGGTTGCTGTTGACCGTCGGTGCCATGGCGTTGGCAGCGGTATTGGCAAAGTTGCGTGTCCACAACCATTGGGTCTACTTTTTGGGACCGGGGATCATCAGTTGGTATTCGTTTTATCAAGCCAACGTGCACCCCGCGCTTGGTTTGGTGCCGATCATTCCATTGATGCCGCATGCTCATACCGACCTGGGGATTTTTGCGCGGGAAGAACTGCAGCGGCACGACACATTGAACGAGTTCGAGCACTTTTGGAAGACACCGGTCGAGTATTTTCTCGGCTTATTCGGGTTGGCCAACGCCGGCGTTGTGCTCAGCAGTTTGGGTACCGGAACCTGGCTGGTGTTGGCTGGCTTGTTGATTGGCAAGCCAGTCGGGATCACCTTGCTGACGCTGATTGCGGAGAAAGGGTTCAAGCTGGAAAAGCCGTCCGGAATGGACTACCGCCACGTGGTCACGCTTGGCATGGTTGCCGGGATCGGCTTTACGGTGGCTTTGTTCGTATCTGTCGCCGCGTTTACCCAGCCCGGAGTCATTCAGGACTCCGTTAAAATGGGAGCGCTGTTGAGCTTTGCTGCCGCGCCACTGGCGATCGTCTTGGGCAAGTCGCTGGGAATTCGACCGGGATGTGTGACTGCTAACGATGGCAGCGCCGCCGTGGCTGATGAAAACGAGTGAGTCAACAAGCTACTCAATAATTGATAGAGCGAAGGACAATCTCTTGATGCACCAGGAAGACTTACCAGTCGAAGCGATAGGCGAAGATGAGTTCGAGCGCCCACAGCCCGCCGACGAACCGATCACTACCATCGATTCCGGAGATCTGTTGCAGGTCATGCGGCACACGATTGATCGGCTGGAAAAAGATCAAACTGCGCGTGGCGATTTAAAGATCCTGTCGCGAACGCTGCGTGAATTGCGATACGCATTCACCGTTTTTCGGCCTTATCGCCGCCGCCGCAAGGTCACGATTTTCGGCTCCGCACGCACCGAGCCAGGCCATCCTGCCTATGAGTCAGCGGTCGAGTTGGGGCGAAAAATGGCTGAGCACGGCTGGATGGTGATCACCGGGGCGGGCGGCGGCATCATGGAAGCTGGGCATAAAGGCGCCGGCCGTGAGGCTTCGATGGGGCTGAACATCATGTTGCCGTTTGAACAGAGCGCGAACCCTTATATCGAAGGTGATCCGAAACTGGTCACGATGAAGTATTTCTTCACCCGCAAACTGATGTTTGTCAAAGAGTGCAGCGGTGTCGTTTGTTGCCCGGGTGGTTTCGGAACGCTGGATGAGGCACTGGAAACGTTGACGTTGATGCAAACCGGCAAGCAGACGATGATCCCGCTGGTGCTGCTGGATCATCCCGGTGGGGACTATTGGCGCAACCTCGGTAAATTCATCAACAATAGCCTGCTGGCTGGAAGTATGATCAGCCCGGAAGACGTCCACATGTACAAGATCACCGATTCCGTTGACGAAGCGATCGAAGAGACACTGGGCTTTTACGACGTGTATCACAGCATGCGATACGTGCGGAACTTGTTGGTGTTCCGCATGAAGCAGGAATTGACCGCCGGGCAACTCGATCAAGTCCAAACCGATTTTGCTGAGATTCTGGTCGACGGGAAATTCAGTCAATCCGAGGCGCTGCCGGAGGAAATTGGCGAACCTGACCTTGCGCATTTGCCCCGCTTGGTGTTTCATTTCGATCGGCGTTCGCTGGGCCGACTGCGGATGTTGATCAATTGCATCAACAGAAGAAATCTCTAACCCCAGGCCGCAGGCGAGGCGGTTGTGCAGACGACCTCGCCTGCGGCCTCGCGTTAAACGCAGAACCCCTGAGTTCGTTCGATGCGATTGCTTACGTTCGGTTTGTTTCTGCTCTCGCTGGCGACGATCGTTAACACCTTTGCTGCCGAGCAGCACTGCGTTGTTGCCAGTGTTCATCCCTTGGCAACCGACGCCGGCATCACGGCCTATCAGCGTGGTGGAAACGCGGTGGATGCGGCGATCACAACCGCGCTAACCTTGGGTGTCGTCGACAATCACAACTCGGGAATCGGCGGCGGTTGCTTTATCTTGATTCGCGATCCCAAGGGCAGCATCACGGCGATCGATGGCCGCGAAACGGCACCGCTGGCCGCCACCAAAGACATGTATGTCCGGGACGGCAAAGCCCAAACCGAATTGAGCACGGTCGGTCCGTTGGCGGTGGCCACGCCCGGCGCGTTGGCGGCATACGATCTGGCGATTCGATCGTTTGGGAAAACGGAACTAGCCGACGCACTGCAGCCCGGCACAAAGATCGCCGCCGCCGGTTTTCCGATCGATCGGGTTTACGCCGCCAAGCTTGCCGACAAAGCAGAGCAACTTGCCAGGTTTCCCGGCAGTCGCGATGCCCTACTGAAGCCGGACGGTTCACCCTACCAGGAGGGAGAAATTCTCCAGCAAACGGATCTCGCTGACACCTATAACTCGATTGCCCGTGAAGGTATCGATTGGTTCTATCGCGGGCCATTTGCCAAGAATGTTGACAATTGGATGCGCGAACATGGCGGTATCCTGACAACGCGAGACTTCGACCAATACCAGCCTGCGCTCCGTAACGCGATTGTTACCGATTACCGGCAGTGGAAGATCGTGGGCTTTCCACCCCCCAGTTCCGGTGGTGTTCATGTCGCCCAGATATTGAACATGCTGGAACCTTTCGA
Source organism: Pirellulaceae bacterium (assembly GCA_041623895.1). Lineage (GTDB taxonomy): Bacteria > Planctomycetota > Planctomycetia > Pirellulales > Pirellulaceae > JBFJVZ01. The sequence continues at coordinate 11,533 of JBFJVZ010000023.1, forward strand.
TTTGCGTGCTGCAAACCAGCGTGATCCGGTCGCTGCGACGCACCTGACAATCGAAGCGATGAAGCTTGCCTTTGCCGACCGCGCTCATTGGTTGGGCGATGCCGATTTCGCGCGTGTGCCGGTGGGACTGATTGACAAAGATTACGCGCGCACGCTGGCCGCCCGGATCAACGCGGAACGTTCGACGGACGTGCCCAACCATGGTGAACCAGCAACGTTTGACGATCGCTACTTCGGCCGCCACACAACACACATTGCCGCCGCCGACAGCGAAGGCTACTGGGTCGCCATCACGGCGACGGTGAACACAACCTTCGGGTCAAAAGTCATCGTGCCCGGCACCGGTGTGGTGCTGAATAATGAAATGGATGACTTTTCGATTCAGCCCGGTGTTCCCAACGCGTTCGGATTGGTCGGCGCTGAGAATAATGCAATCGAACCTGGAAAACGGCCGCTGTCGAGCATGAGTCCAACCATTATTTTGGATCGCCGCGGACAACCCATCATGACCGTCGGCGCCGCGGGCGGACCCAAGATCATTACGCAGGTGGTCCTGGCGATCATCCGTTGCCTGGACTTCGGCCAGTCGTTGAGCGAAGCGATTGCAGGTCCCCGGTTTCATCATCAATGGCGCCCGGACAAAGTATACGTGGAAAACACCACAGACGAATTGCTGATTCAGCGGTTAAAGCAACGCGGTCACAAGATCACGACGACCGCGCACAGCGGAATCAGCCAGGGAATCCGCCGTAGGGTCAGCGGCGATCTTGTTGGCGTTCACGATCCACGCGTGCCTGGAAAAGTCGCCCGCACCGCGCGAGAGGCGATAGCAAAGTAGTTCTTTGTTCTGCAGACTTACCAACATTGAACCAATGTCCGCCACGACACGATGAAATCGATTACTTTTTTGCCTTGTGTTCTGCTGCTACTGACGGTGCATAGCTCCGTTTTGGCACAATCAAAGTCCCCCACCAAGTCTGTTCCCGCCGACTCGGACAAAGACCGCGAAACAGCCACGGTGATGAACCAGGGAGTGAAACTGTTTACCGACCGCGATTACACGTTGACCGAAGCGCCGGAGTTTTTGCTGGGACAGAGATTCCTGCGAACCAGCATCGAAGGCTATGAAATTCGCTGTGTCCAGCCGGGCGAGATTCTCGTATTGACGCTGAGCAAACCGCACTCCGCTAATCAATCTGCGTCGCTGTTAAAACTGGGATTCCAGAAAGTTGACACGCCCGAGTTCCAGCTCTTTACCGGCGACATCAATCGCGTCTTTGCCTGGCGCAAGACAATCAAGAAAGGGGACCAACTCAAGTTTCGCAAACTTGCCTTACTGGTGACCGGCCAAGCTGCTGAAGTGCAGCTTGTACACGCCGAGCCAGAATCGGCCGAGCAAGCGGCGGCCCGTATTAAACGGATGGAACAGATCGCCGACCACGCGCTTATCCCGCCTGTACTGAACACGTCACCGCTGCCGGAGTACGGTTACGACAAACTCGATTATGGCATGACGATTGGGATCGAACGTACGACCGGTGGGCGGTTGTGGGCTTGCTGGGTCGCCGGTGGTGACAGCCCCGCAGCGTTCTTTGTGTTGGCCAGCAGTGATGACGACGGGGAAAGTTGGTCGGCCCCCAGGTTGGTGGTTGATTCGCATGCCAAAGATTTGCCCCGCCCGCGCAGCATTCTGGTTGGCAACCTGTGGACCGATCCGCGCGGCCGGTTGTGGTTGATCTTTGACCAGTCCATGGACATGTTCGATGGCCGTGCCGGTGTGTGGGCAAGCGTTTGCGAAAACCCGGACGCGGAACAGGCCGTATGGTCGCCGCCGCGCCGAATCTGGCACGGCGTGACATTGAACAAACCGACGGTGCTGTCCACGGGCGAGTGGATGTTGCCGATCTCACTGGATCAGCGTGGTGGTTTTGGACCGTTCAAGGGTTGCTTCGCGGAACTTGATCCGATGCGCGGTGCCAATGTTTTTGTATCGACCGATCAAGGCGACACGTGGCAGCGGCGCGGCATGGCGGCTTTTCCCAATCCAGACTGGCACGAGCACATGATCGTGGAGCGCAACGACGGTTCGCTGTGGATGCTCGCTCGTACCCGCAATGGGATTATGGAAAGTACCTCAGCCGACGGTGGGCAAACCTGGTCGGTGCCGGTTGATTCGGACGTCAAACATCCAAACGCGCGGTTCCACATTCGCCGCCTCAAGTCGGGCCGCTTGTTGCTGATCAAACATGGCGACGCGATTGATGCACACCAGGGACGCGTGCAACTGAGCGCGTGGCTTTCTGATGATGACGGGAAACGATGGACAGGCGGGCTGGTTCTGGACGAGCGGACAGGCATCTCGTATCCCGACGGTTTTCAGTCGCCCGATGGGACGATCTACATATCGTATGACCGCAATCGTGCCACAGACGGCGAAATCCTACTCGCACGGTTCAGCGAAGAAGACATCCTGGCCGGCAAACTGGTCAGCCCCAAGTCGAAACTAAAAATGTTGATCAGCCGCCCGCTGGCGCCGCGAAGGCAAAAATAGGCTTAGTAGCCCCGAAGTGGGCGACAATTTACATAGCCCAGGCTAAGCAGAGCAAGCTCCGCGAGCGAATGCAGGCCTGGGGTTGGAGCCAATCGAGAATTTGTCTGCCACCAGCCGATCAGTCGGCGGCGTCGCCGACTGATCGGCTGGTGGCAGAAGGAGAAAGATCGCAACGAATCCCAGGCCGTCGCCATCGCTCGCACACTCGCGATTGACTTGGCCTGGGCTAAGCAAACTGCTGGGCCTTCGGCCCGGTCGCCGTCGCCTTAAGCCGGACACTCTGCAAGTCCTGGCCTACCGATGATCCCACATCAATGATGAAAATGCTCTAGACAAAAACCTACCGCTCCCGCGCAGTGTTCCAGTAGCCCCGAAACACGTTAAGTGGGTTGGCGGTCTTGGGGTCCGTTCCCTGAGGCGCTTTGTTCCATTGCCAAAAGTCCTTGAACAAAGCCGCTGCATCGGGCGCGGGGCGGCCGCTCCAATAATCACGGTCGTGATCGAGGATCGCCTGCCGGGATTGCCGCCAATCAGCGATCACCTCCGCAAACCAGGCGTCATACTTGCCCGCCAGCAGCCCGACTAATTCTGGATGGGCTGCGGCGACGTCATGGCGTTCAGCGGGATCAGCCGCCAAATCGAACAGGCGAGGTTTTTTCTGCTGAAACGGCGGTACGTCGCCGAGTTCCCGATCGAGCGGCATTTCCCAGTGTGGGTGAACGATGCCGCGCAGGTAGGAAGGGTTGTCGCGCGCCGAATCTTTTCTCATCGTCGCCGGCGCGCCCGGCCAAACCAGTTTCCATTGGCCCCGACGAATCGCCGCATCACTGTGAGCCGCAGGCCTGTAGCGGTTCTTTTGGAAGGGCAACACGCGGGTCTCCAGCGTCGGCTGACGCTTGCCCATCAACATCGGCATGACATTCACACCATCAAATGGTTTGGCGTTGCTGGAGAATTCAGCGCTGTCCGCACCTGTGACGCTGAGCAGAGTGGGTAGCCAGTCGCAGCCATGGACCGGCGTGCTGCTGATCCGTCCCTCCGAAATGTGTCCCGGCCAGGCAACGATGGCAGGAACGCGGATGCCTTGCTCGCCCACATCGCCTTTGTTGCCGGAGAAACTGGCGTGATAACGCTCCGTCGAATCACCTTCGACTTTTCCCAAGTACGCGCCATTGTCACTGGTGAAAACAATGATCGTGTTGTTCCACAAGCCCTGCTCTTTGAGCGTCTGGAAGACTCGCGCTAGTCCCGTGTCCATTGCCTCGATCATTGCGTAGATGACGGCGACGGTCTTGCTGGCGTCATCTCCGAGCCGCCGACGATACTTTTCAACGAGCGTTTCCGGCGCTTGGAACGGAGCGTGGGGTGCGTGGTGCGACAGGAAAAGCGCAAAGGGTTTGCCATTACCGCTGCTTTCACGAATCAAGCGGATGGCCTCGTCATTGAGCGCATCGGTCAGGTAGCGTCCGTCGTGTGGCACGGCCAAGTCACCACCGGGTGTGGCGGCGCTACAGCGCAGCAGGTTCCACTTCCAGTAATCCTGTCCGCCATTGGGAAAACCGTAGAACAATTCGAATCCCCGCCGGTGGGGCAAATAATCCCGGCAATAAAGACCGTTGTGCCATTTGCCAATCAGCGCCGTCGCATACCCCGCGTCTCGGAAATAGTCGCCGAATGTTTTCTCCGCAAGCGCGATGCGATCCAAACCGCGGTTGCTGGGAACATCGACGGCTCCTGTGCGGTGATTGAAACGACCAGTCAGATAGCCGGCTCGCGAGGGAGCGCATAGCGGCGATGGCGCGTAGTGATCTGTCAGCAGCACGCCTTCGCTTGCCAAAGCGTTAATGGCTGGCGTCTCTACGTATGGATTTCCATAGCACTGTAGATCGCCAATACCGAGATCGTCGGCGAGCACAAACAGAATGTTGGGCCGCAGCCCTTCCGTCGGCGGATCAGCAGCATACAGTGCGGCCAGCGGCAGATGCAGCAAGGCGGCGAACAGGATGAAGCTGAGTTTCATCATTGAAAAGCTTTCTGGATTGTGAAGTCACGCACCTTTGCCGAGGTAGCACAACTATAGAGCAAAAACCCGATCAGTGCTCCGGCCAAGTGAGCCTCCACCAGTGGTGTAAAGTCCGACGAGTCGACAAACAGCGTTTGCCCGGTCGTGATCTCGTATAACAACTTGCCAACCAGTGCCACGCAAGGCGCTAGCCAGAAGCCGGCTGCTAATCGATCACGGTTACGCACGGATTGGCGGATCTGGTCTGCGGCCAGCCAAACGAACAGCCCCGTATCCAGCCCGCTGAGGCCGCGGTAAATCGTGATCTGGCTGCAGAAAACGCTGATCGCGATTGAGATTCCCGCCATCATCACGGCAATCGCTACTGCGAATTGCCGTGGATGCTGGCGTTCGTTTACTGCGCCCAAGACAGCAAACATCAGCAAGTCCCAGAACAGGTGATTGCCATCGTAGTGCGTGACGTGTCCCGTCCAGATTCGCCACCACTGACCATCGTTGACGCTCGCGAAGTCCAGTTGCCACCACTGCGCCAACGGTGGAAACGCGCAAGCCAACAAGGCGGCAAGCGAAACAATGATCGTGACGGGATACTTGCTGATCAGGGACAAGAACATGATTTTTGTTGTCCTACGCGGCTCGTTTCCGTCGGCGGCTTGCCAGCGCAGCACCGCCGGCGGAAGTCAACGTGACGATCACTGTGATCGGATCCAGCGCTCCGCCGCCACCGCCTCCGCCGTCGTTAACCCCAAAGTCTAAATCGACTCCTTGGCTGGGTTGGGGCGCTGGTGACGGGGAATTTGCCGCGGGTGCGTTGGCGGGCGCTGGCACATTACCAGGTGTTACTTGCTTGCTTGGCGTCGAAACAAGTTTTTCCGCTCGATTCACCTCGAAGGCGTCACTGCCTCGCCGGATCTCGGCAAGCTGCTGCTGAACTGCGTCTCGAGATTTTCGATCACGCTTTACTCGTACCGCATTCAGCTGCTGGATCTTCCAACGCTTGTACTCGGCATCATTCTCCAACACCAACATCGATGCATAAGGCGACACGATCGAATAGCCCTCGCATAACCTGATGATTTCGTCCCGAGCAGAACCTTTGCCGGCGCGTTCGCGATCGAGTAAGCGAGCGACGCGCTGCTGAGCCCACATCCGTTCAATTTCGCTGTTGCCTTCATCGGCCTCAGGAAGTTGCATGCTGACCGTCTGTTTCCACGGGCCACCTTGTACTTGACCGCTCAAGCTGACGGTGACCGATCCGCTGGAGCCATAGCGTCCAAACAAACGAATCGGGGTTCCGTAGAACAAGTCACCCAATTCGCGCGGTTCGACATTCTGAACTTTCCCACCCTGAAACTGCACATTCAATCCCTGGATGGCGGGGCGGATCAGTTTCTGCCGCATGAGTTGAGCCTGACGAGCGAAGCTATCTTCGGTCGAAACGAAGGCCGCCAGACCGCCAGCCTGTGTTGCCATCTGTTCCAGCAACGGTCGATTCACTTCGTTGCCAACTCCAATGCAAAAGACACGAACACCATCAGGCCGCGCCTCGATCAGGCGCAGCAGTTCTGCTTGTTCACCGACTTCGGTCATGCCGTCGCTGAGTAGCACGACGTTCAGGGGTCGGTCGTGATCTCGATAGGCATAGGCAGCCGAGATCGCGGGCTGCAAAACCGTGCCGCCTCGCGCGCGTTGCTCGGCAAAGAACGCTTTTGCTTGATCGAGGTTTTCCTGGGTTGCCGGTTGCATCGCTTTGAACAGCGGTGCCGCTGCAAGATTGAAGGCAAGGCAATCAAAACGATCTTGCTCGCTCAGTGATTCGATAAAGGCGGTTACGCTCTTGCGGCTGATTTGCAGTTTGTCGTCGCGTGCCATGCTGCCGGAAATGTCAAGCAAGAACACATAATCCATTGGCTCCATCGTGCTGCTCAGGTCATCGCCCGGTGTCAGCGTCATCATGAAATAGCCGTCTTCGCCTCGGGGATGACTGGTCACGACATCCAATCCGGTCCGCGGGCGCTTGGTCTGAAACGCCAACACGATGTCACGAGCAAGGTCGCCTTCGGTCAACTCCATTGCCGCCTGTGCGTATTGCGGCTGATGGCTGACGACGACAAAATCATCGCTGTGCGATTCACTGCGCAATTCTTTGATGGGCACTTCGCTCTTGACGTCCACGTTCATCGAGAAGCGACCTTTCACTGTCGTGTCGATTGGTTTGCCGCCGGTATTGGTTGCCAACGGATAAACGTAGGTTGCCCAGTCGTGATCGGAATCCAGTTGCTGGTAGTATTCGATCCGAATGCGTTGCTCGGCTCCGGCTGGAATCGGGAAGATTCGCATCTCGAACTGCTTGTAATCAACCTGCTCCAACAATCCAGGATCGCGACGCTGCCGTTTGTAGCTTTCGTAGATCTGTCTGGCCCGTTCTTTTTCGATAACCTCGCCGATCATTTCTTTACCGCCGATCCACATGCTGAAGTTGGATACGCTCGCTGCTTTCGGCACGGGAAAGGTGTAAAGTGCTTCGACCTGCCGGTTTTCTGTGTTGACAAACACCTGGTCGATTTGAGTGACGGCGATCGAGTTGTTGATTGTCACGCGGACATCTTGTTGCTTGATTTCCAGTACGCCGCCAAAGCCTCCATCGGACACCAACAGGCCGGCCGCCGGCGCGGATGTTTGCCAGATCGCCAGCAAGCAGATGCCTGCAAACATCGCGGAAAAAAAGCGAAATTGCCTCGATGGCATCGCCCCAAGTCGATCTGTTCTCGTGGACATGTCAATGCTCCCAATACAAGTTGCCAGGCGACGCAGAAGTTGGTCGCTATTTGTAGGGAGCCCAGTTCACTCAGCGGCGGTGCGAGTTTACTGGACTTGATTTGTAATCACTTTGTAACAGCAAAGTAATGGCCGTGACCTCCGCAGCAGAAGAAATCAGACGCAGGATGTTAGCCAGAGAGCCCGCATTAGCAGGTACACTCTCAGTGGTGCGAATATGCGGAGCCAATTGAATCGCCTGAAATTTGCCATGACGAAACCCACCCCGAGAAAGCTTGCCTCACCTACTCTGCCAGCGGCGGGCATCAGGTTGCCAGCGATACGGCTCCGTCGTCTGCGCAGAATTCTGTCTATCTTTGCAATGCTCGCGTTGCTTCCGGCGGCAACGGCGCAGGATGCCGACAGAAAAAAAGATACCACCGAGCAGATTCAGCGATTGAGGCAACTTGGCGCCGTGGTGTTTACCAAAGGTGACATCGTCATTGAAGTCAACGCGAACAACTCGAAAATCAAAGATGCTGACCTCGAGTCGCTCTCCGAGTTCACACAGATGACTGATCTCTCACTTGAGGGGACGACGATTGGCGATGAGGGTTTGCGTCACGTGCGGAAATTAGACAAGTTGGAATGGCTTAATCTGTACCGAACCCGTGTCGGCGACGAAGGCCTCGAGCAACTGAGCCGACTACGCAGCCTCCAGCATCTTCCGATTGGCGAGACCCGGGTGACCGATGCCGGACTGGCGCATGTTAGCAAGATGAAACAGCTTGTTTATCTTGGTCTGCGTGGCAACGATGTGACCGACGCTGGCGTCCAACACTTGCGGGGACTCGTTAAACTGACCGGCTTGCACCTGGGCGAGACGAAGATCACTGACGAAGGCCTAAGGCATTTGGTTGGCCTTGATCGACTGCAGACGCTGTGGCTGAACGAGACTGTGATGACGGATAACGCTGTGGCATTGCTGGTGAAACTGAAGTCGCTGCGAGAGCTCCATATCGTCGAGACCAGGATCACGAGCGAAGGTGTTAAACGACTGCGTACCCGAATGCCGAAATGCCGCGTGATTGTTTCGTACCGGCAGTAGTGTCAATTGACATCAAAACGAGAATCGATTTTTGCAAGATTCCCCAATGAATCCTTATCAGCCTTCAAGAGAGGCAGCGGAGTCGCTGAGCCGAAGACAGTGGACGTGGCTTCAATGGATCATCCGATTCTGCCTCGTTCTTGTGTTGACGCTGCCGTTGGCGATTGGTTTCCAAATCGTCGGCATGCTGCTGACCGGAACGGGTACGCACGGATTCGGCTGGCTGGTGTGGGGGTTCTTGTTGATGCCAACGATAATCGCCTGGTCAATGTACTTGATCGAGCTGAAGAACGTTCGACAGATGTTGATCAATGGAACTATTTTGGGGATCGTCGTTTCATTGACTTGGATTCTGCTTGGGTTCGCCCTGCTGGTCGCTGCCGGCCCGATGGATGGTGGAATCTGAAGCGCCCGGCGATCAGCGGCCGCGGCGGACGGCCGAATCTCTCCGCGAGGAACGGCCCTTCGGGTGCTTTGCACTATTGGTACCTGACTCCTTTTTCGATGGCTAAAGCATTTTCAGATATCTCGTAGGCCAGGACTTGTCCTGGCAATGAGGCGCCAGGACAAGTCCTGGCCAACCGAAGATCCCACATCAATGATGAAAATGCGCTAGCTCTTGCCAAAATAGACCAACACTGCTGCCAGCGTGATCAACTGGATTGGCAACAGTACCCAAACGTTGACGCCCCAGCCAATGGGTAGCGTTCCCAAGACGACTGTGACGCCGCCGACCAACAGTGCATAGGGCAATTGCGTCATGACGTGGGCCATGTGATCGCAGCCCGATGCTTGTGATGAGAGAATTGTCGTGTCGGAGATCGGTGAACAGTGGTCACCGAAAACCGCGCCCGATAGAACGCTGGCAACGGAGGCCAGCAAGATCGGATTAGTGGGATCAATCGTACCCTGTTGTGACATTAGCAGATTACAACTCAGGGTGACGGTCATCGGCATCAAGATTCCCATCGTGCCGAAACTCGTTCCGGTTGCGAACGATAATACCGCAGCCAGCAGAAAAACGATGGTTGGCATCAAGCGAATCGTGGTAGAAACGCCTTGGGAGCCAGCGGACGATTCGTCGTCCGGCAAGACTTGAGCGGCCAGGTATTCCGCGGTGTAAAGCCGATGCTGCTTGAAGTCGTATTCGGTTTGGGAGGCCGACCCTTCGACGCTTTTGTTTCCCGTCATTCGTGATAGTGCCGAAGCAGTCCAGAGAATGATGATTGCCGGCAATACGATCCGCATTCCGTCCACGGCCGCGGAGACAATTTGTGATTTGTCCAGCAGTTGTTGAACGCGGCACAGGAATGCAGCGGTCAGCGTTCCCAGCAGCGACCCGTACATCAGTGCCATGCTGGAATCAGCGGCGCCCACGATGTCTCGTAGTGATGCATCGTCGCCGGTGGACTGTTTGCCTGAGCGGTAGATCAGCCAGACAACAACGATCAGCGTGACCGCGATCGGGACGACCGCGTTGTACCAACGTGCGGGCTGGTCGCTGGCGGTGTACTCACGAAGCGATTCGTCTTCTGCGTTTGGCTTTGACTGCGTAGCTCGTTCCGCTTTTAACATTGCTCCGAAGTCACGACCGCTGAGTGCGATCATGGGAACCAGCAGCAGCGCCATCACGGCATAGAATCGATAAGGAATGCTGGCGATGAACAATTCGATGGGGCTGAGGCTCGCCGCGTTTTGCGTTCCAGCATTTTGGATTCCAGCAAGGCCGTCTTGGATGTAATCGAGTTCGACGGCGATCCAGGTGGATAACAGTGCCAGACTGGCAACGGGCGCCGCAGTGGAATCGACCAGGTAGGCGAGTTTTTCACGCGAAATTGCCAACCGGTCGCAGACGCCGCGGAGCGTGCTACCGAGCAGGATGGTGTTGGTATAGTCATCAAAGAAAACGATTAGACCAAGTAGCCATGTCGTGAACTGGCCACTGCGTCGGCCTCGCGCAAAAGGTGCCAGCAGATTGACCAGTCCTTGCATGCCGCCGCTCTTGGAAATCACACCCACCATCGCGCCCATCAGCAGAGTGAAGGCAAACACGCGCATCTTTCCCGGGTCGATCAAAGTCGGCCACAGATGGACTTCACAGGTTTCCCAAACTGCGGTCAGGGGATTGCCGCCGCTGGTGATCAGCGCGCCAAATAGCACACCGACGACCAAGGAGATGACGGCTCGGCGAGTAATGATTGCCAGTAGAATGGCAATCAAAGGCGGCAACAGGCTGAGCCAGCCGTAGGGATGGTCGTCCATCGATGATTCATCTCACTCTTCGTATCCCAAGCCCACCATCTCCAACAGCCGGAGTGCGTTGGTGGTTGGCGAGACGCCTTGCCGCATTTTGTAGTCGAACGTCATTTGCTCGTTGCCCTCGGCATCGGGCTGAATCGTTTCTCGAAAATGAACCGGCGTGGCCAGAGCCTGAAGTTGTGGATCATCGGCGAGTTCCAGGTCGTGTGTGCTGATCGCGCCGATCGTGTGCGACTGAATCAGGTGACGCAAGACTTGGACCACGGCGATCTGTCGTTCCCGGCTGTTGGTTCCCTGCAGAATCTCGTCCAGCAAGAACAGCAGCACCTGATCGGGATTGGCTTTTAACTGTTCAGCTTGATCGACGACCTTCTTCAGTCGCTGGAGTTCTGCCATGTAAAAGGAAACGCCTTCGCCCACATCGTCGCGGACTCGGATGCTGGTTGCCAGGTGAACCGAGGGCAGTGACAATTCCGTTGCACAAACGGGCGCGCCGACTGCTGCCAGCGAAACATTCAATCCGATACTTCGCAGCAACGTGCTTTTGCCCGACATATTGCTGCCGGTGACCAGCAGAACTGTCCCCGGTGGACCCACCGAAACATCGTTGCAGACACGACCGGAATCCGGCAACAGCGGGTGCCCGATCGAAGTCACCGTAATGATTTGCGGGGCGCCGGGTTCCGCCCAATTCGGCGTTGCCCAACTGGGGTATTCATCGCGCAGTGCCGCAATCGACATCAGCGATTCAAGCTCGCCCAAGGCCTGAAACCAAAGCTTAACGTCGTCGCGAAACTGTGCTTGCCAGGTTTCCAGTCGCTTGAGCACGCGGACATCCCAGAGCGCGAATGCCTGTAGCGGCAGGTACAGAAAGAAGGTCGCCGCCGATTGTCGCATCGAACCGGCAGAGGCGATTTTTCTTAGGGCGCTCATGCCGATTTCCGCCGCACGATCGCCATCCAGGATTGTGCTGCGAATTCGCGAAAGAAAGCCGTTGTCATCCGCATCCGGTAACGACTCGGCGGTGTGAAACAGTTCCTGATAATTGCCAACCGCCTGGCGATTGGACATCGCGATCGAAAAGATCTGGTGTACGGGCCCCAGCATCAGGCCGGTCAATCCAAAGTTGACAACGGTCAAAACGATCAAACCGATGCCGCTGTACATCAACACTGATTCCGGCAGGGCACCGGTCAGACTGACGGCCAGCGCGATCAACAGAGCAAACGCGATCGCGGCGGAAACATTCGCCCAAGTCATCAACCAACGCCGCGAATCGAGCCACGGTTGTCCGGTTGCCCAAGCGACGAAGTGATCCGGGTCACCACTACTTTCGCCGACCTCCCGCGAGAGACTGTAGAATCGCAATCGCTCCTGACGAAGCGGAGCAAGGGCTTCAACGGCTTGCGCCCGCTGCCGGGCAACCGCAGCGTCGGCGGATCCGGCCAACCACTGGGCAAGCGTGCGGACTCCCGCCGTGGTGCCCGCCATCGAGACGAAGTGGAACAGCGATGTTTTGCCCAGCAGATCAAGATCATCGGCCACATCCCGTTGATGCTCGGTGAGCGCAACTTGGGCCAGTTGCGCTGTTAATCGTTTGCTCGCCAGTTTGTCCCAGTCGCGATCCAGCCGGGCAATCAAGCGTACAAAGACAGCACGAGTGCGATGTAGTTCCGCCAGTTTGTCGCGAAGGGGTTCATTGGCCACCACGACGACGACGAACAAGAACATCGTGATCCAGCCGAGATAGCTGACCCAAGCACCGACATCGGCGAAGAACGCGAACATCCACAGGCAAATGGCGGAAAAAAACAGGGCGACACGTACGGTGCTGAACCAGCCGTCGATTCTTTTCAAACGCGCCCGCTCCGTGCCGATCGATTCAAGCTGCTGACGGTATCGCTGCAGTGCCTCGGTTGCGTCGTCCAAGCCTGCTTGGCGCTGTGTTTCTGCGGCACTCAAGCGGACTTTACCTCCAGGCGTGAACGGGGCAGCGTTCCGGCCGTACCTCCCTCCACAACTTTCAAAGCTACGCGGTCCTGCAAGTTAGGACGGAAAATGGTCAGCAGTAGCAGCGGCAAAAACCAGGCAATGTAAAGCCCGCCACCATCGCCGTGCCAGAACTGTGCAGCCACCATCACGGCGCCCGAACAACTAATCAACGTGCCCAGGTTTTTCGGCGACGGCCAGACGGCAAAGAAAACACTCAAGATCACAAATCCGACGATCACCGGCATTCGCCAGATGGGGTTCCAGCCCAACCCCCAAATTCCGCGAGGTTGCATCTCCCATTGGATCAAGCCAAACATTCTGCGGAATTGCACGAACAGTGCTCCGGTGCCCTCCAGCGATAACAGCAAAACCAAAACAGCAAGCGTGGCGGCGACACCAATCAGGTAACGCCGCACTCCGCGCTGCCAATAGAAACTGACCCACAGCGGTAACAAAAACAGAGGATAGTAGACCAGTCCAGCGGCGAGCCCGAAAAAGATGCCTGCCACCGTCGGCCTGCGATACATCAGCACGGCCCACAATAAAAGTGCCGCCGGCAGCGCGTGGTCCACACGTCCTGTCATTTGCGCCGTGTAAGGTAGCATCAGGTACAACGCCGCGCAGCCAACACCGGCGCGAAGATTTCCGAAGTGACGACCGCCGATCAGGACCACCCCCGAGACGATTGCCAGGTGAGCAAGAATCGCCAGGATTTTTGCCACCATCGTGGCGCGGCGTTGCGACGGATCCAGTTCGGCCTCCGTTGGCGGTTCCACGCCCGCCAGCGCGCTGCTGACTGGACGCGTGGTGATCGTTGGCAGTTGCCGCATCAATGCGTATCCGGGTCCAAGCTCCGGCCCTTGCCAGACTTGCATCCGCGGCGTACTGGTGACCACGTTACCCATCATGAAAACGAACAACGATATGCTGATGAAATACAGACCACCGGTTGTCAGGTTCGGATTCAACAACGGGCGGCGGACCATCAACGGATCGATCAACAGACGCACCAGGATCAACGATTGCACGACGAATAAGGTTAAGAAACCGTAGTATTGAATGTCTTGCGGCGTATAACCCAGAACGGCCGAGACAGGTTCCCGTTCTTCAGCGGTTTCCAGGTTGGCCGCTTTTTCCTGATCGGCGTTTTCGTTGCCGGGTTCAGTCGCCAACGCCGCCCGGTCAAGTTGCTCACCCAAGGCGGCTTCGACTTCTTGGGCGTCCACTTGCACCAGCGCCGTCATCATCAGAGGCTGGCGAGTGGGCCGAGATTTTTTCTGCTGAATCGGAAGCCTTAGCGAAGGTTCGTGTCGTTCTCGCCAGAAAACCTCGGCTTGCGCTGTGCGGCTCCTGGAGTCGGACGCCAATGGCTGGCTATGAATTGCTACCAGCTTGCTGGCTGTCGTTGGACGATTGCTGCTTTGATGACCCGCAGCCGGCTTGAGAGCCGCCGCTTCGCGCGCGGCGATCGCCTCCGATTCCAATTGCCGTAGTTCACGCCGCCGGCCCTCGTGTACCATCAAGAGTCCTGGCGCGAGCAAAATCAGCAGCACAATATCTAGATTCCGGACACTCCAGAAGCGGTGAAAAACGAAGAACAAACCAATGGTCAAGAACGACGACATGTACACCCATGTCGTCGGGTCGGGGCGTTTGTAATACAGCAGCAATTCGCTCATCGAACTGTAGCGGCGGCATCTTGCTTCGCGCCGTCAAGAGAACAGGAGTGCCGGTCGTTAGGTGACCTGCCGACTGGACCAATCGCCACTCGTCGTTCTGACTGGCATTAACAAGATACGATGAATTCCGCACGCTGAATAGGATAACGAGAATACCTGACGACGCACAAAAACAGTTAAATCACGACAAAACGATGCCTCAGGACCAGCAGCCGGTCGCCGAGCTTTTGAATTTGGGGAGCGTTCCGCCCAAATGCCGTCAGCCGCGGGCATCACATCGATCGGTCAACGGCATGATTTGGGGCCGGTGGTCGGAAAAGCATTGGCAATTCACCAGCGGCACAAGAAATGCACACAATGATAAAATTGAGTCGTCGCTCGATTCGCTAGATCACCAAGAGGACTCCCATGACCGATGCCGACAGTGGCCCACCCGCAGGACTGGTGAGCCTGGAAACAGATCGCCCGATTTGGGATCGCTTTTTTACGGTCGCGCCGTTGGTGGTGATCGGATCGCGTGAACAGGATGGAGCCTACGACTTGGCGCCCAAACACTTGGTGACGCCGCTTAGCTGGGAGAACTACTTTGGCTTTGTCTGCACGCCGGAGCACAGTACGTACCAAAACATCCAGCGGGAAAAAGTATTCACTGTCAGTTTCCCGACCACCGATTCGGTGGTCCTGACCAGTCTGGCTGCTTCACCCCGTTGTGGTGACGATACCAAACCCGCCCTGGAGGCACTGCCGACTTTTCCCGCCCAGTCGATTGACGGCAGGTTCTTGAAACAGGCATCCTTGTTCTTCGAGTGCCAGCTTGACCGCATCATCGACGGCTTTGGCATCAACAGTCTGATTGCCGGTCGCATCATCGCAGCTCATTTGGTTCCCGGTGCACTGCGCGGCGAAGACGTTGACGACCAAGACACGATCGCCGCGGCACCGCTGTTGGCTTATGTCTCGCCTGGCCGCTACGCAACGATTGACCAAAGTCATTCGTTTCCATTTCCGCAAGGATTTCAGCGCACACGGGATTCAGCATCGTGAACGGCGAGACGGCGAAGAAGATTTTTGCGCACCTGCGGACGAAGCAGGACGAGATGGTTCGTGTGCTGTCGGATAGCGTGCGTTTGGAGTCGCCGTCAGCCGTGCCCGCATCGCAAGCAGCAGTCTTCGATCTGTTTGCCGATCTGCTAAGTGACCTGAACTTCCGTTGTCGGCGTCTGGCCGGACAGAAGACCGGTGGCCAACTGATGGCCGTTCCGCATAAATACGCAAAGCACTCACCAAGGCAACTTCTGCTGGGTCACTGTGACACGGTTTGGCCCGAGGGCACGTTAGAAAAGATGCCGGTGGAGAATCGTGACGGTCGTTTGCATGGCCCTGGAATT
This sequence comes from Pirellulaceae bacterium, assembly GCA_041623895.1. Classification (GTDB taxonomy): domain Bacteria; phylum Planctomycetota; class Planctomycetia; order Pirellulales; family Pirellulaceae; genus JBFJVZ01. Next base: position 27,290 of record JBFJVZ010000023.1, read on the forward strand.
TACGACATGAAAGGCGGATTGGTGCAAGCCGTCTTTGCCCTGGGCACGCTTCGCCAGCTCGGTCTACAGCCGGCGGTGGCGCCGATCTTCTTTATCAACTCTGACGAAGAAATCGGTAGTTTCGAGTCGGCCCAACGAATTCGACACTTGGCTCGAATTGTCGATCGCACTTTCGTGATGGAGCCGTCACTGGGCCCGACGGGACTTTTAAAAACCGCTCGCAAAGGCGTCGGGCGATTTGTGATTAAGGTCACGGGACAAGCTGCCCACGCTGGATTGGATCCTGAGAAAGGTGTCAGCGCGATCCTGGAGCTGTCCCACGTCGTGCAGGCGCTGTTTGCACTCAACGATCCACACCGCGGGATCACCGTCAATGTCGGCACGATCAATGGTGGCATGCGGCCCAACGTGGTTGCTCCGGAAAGCTCCGCCCAAGTCGATGTTCGTGTTCCCACCCAGCAGGATGCCGAACGAATCGAACAGGCCATTCGCGCCATCCAGCCAACCGTGCCGGGAACGCAACTGCAGATTACCGGTCGCATCGGCCGGCCACCTCTGGAACGCACACCTGGGAATCGAAAACTGTGGCATCGTGCACTCGAAGCCGCCTCGGCAATGGGCATCGAAATCGATGAGGGCTCCGCCGGCGGCGGTTCGGATGGGAATTGGACCAGCCTGTTTACTCCAACACTGGACGGAATGGGCGCAGTCGGAGATGGGGCCCACGCGCTTAGCGAGCACGTGATCGCCGAAAAAATGCCTGAACGATCGGCTTTGTTGGCATGCATGTTGCTCGGTGATCCGGTCACACCGACGGAAACGATTGAAAGTGCCAAAGAACAACAGCTGAGCTGAGCTGAGCTGAGCGAGGGGCGACAGCAGGTATCAGAGATGATTCAAACCAAAATGGCTTTTTCCTCGCTGACGCGAATCTCGGACTTGGAGACATCGTCCTTCTACGTTCAAGAGCTTGAGCGGAACGAATGGGCGACCGGAGATTACGTCGTCGGTGAGGTGACGACCACATCGCGATCATCGCTGGTGGAACTGACCACGGGCCGGATGGTCGAAGTCACGGTGGGCGACTATGTGGTTGGCGCGCTGGGCGTCCGCGCTGCCACTCTCGAAGCGGTCGGCAGTTGGCACGACATCGGCGATGATCATCAGATGCACGCCATGACAGCGGCTGGAATCTTTGGTCGCGTGACCTCTTGCTCGACCTTCATCCCCAATCCGCTGGACTTGCTGTATTGCGGTCACGCCATGCGTTCGGGGCACAAAGTCAAGATGGCAGACTTTGCGACCGCAGCAAGCGGTTTAACGCTACAGTGCCCCGTGGTGCTTTTGATCGGCACTTCGATGTCTTCCGGCAAAACAACGTCGGCACGCGTGATCATCCGCCGCTTGAAGCGAATGGGGCTCCGCGTTGTCGGTGCAAAACTGACGGGCGCCGGCCGCTTTCGCGACATTCTGTCGATGTCGGATGCAGGTGCCGATGCTATTGTTGACTTTGTCGATGTTGGCTTGCCTTCGACGATTTGCGATCATTCGATGTATCAAGCTGCCCTGGACAACTTATTGGGCCGCATTGCCGAAGCGGAGCCTGACGTCCTGGTCGCCGAAGCCGGCGCATCGCCACTGGAACCCTACAACGGTGATGTTGCCGTCAGCAAGCTGGGAGACCTGGTCCGCTGCACGGTATTGTGTGCCTCCGATCCCTACGCGGTGGTAGGCGTGACGCGCGGATTCGGGTTCGACCCGGATCTGGTCTCCGGCGTCGCGGTGAGCACCAGCGCCGGCGTCGAAGTCATCGAAAAACTTTCTGGTCGCCCGGCGTTAAATATTTTGCACGTCGATTCACACCCGGAACTGGATCGGATCCTGAAGGAATGTCTGGGGCTGTAGGCGGATTGGCCGGACCAGGGTGCTGCCAATCCCGTACAGATCTCTCGGCGATTTGGTCGATTTCATGCTAAGATAGCCTTCCCTGCCTGCGTCTTCTTTGACCTTCCCGTCCCACCAAAAACAGAAAATGCTTCATCGTTTCTTGCTGCTTGCTGGGGTGATCGTTGGCCCCGCCGTTGCTGCTGCTGACCAGCTGACGTTTGAGAAAGATGTTCGTCCGATCCTGAAAGCCCATTGCTTTTTGTGCCATGGTGAAAGTGGTGTTACGGAAGGCTCGCTCGATCTGCGACTTCGCCACTTCATCACCAGCGGCGGCGATTCTGGCGGAGCGATCGATCCCGGTGATGCCGAGAATTCGTTGCTCTTACAGCGGGTTCGTTCCGGCGAGATGCCGCCCGAGGATAAACAGCTTGCGGCCAAAGAGATTGAAATCTTGCGGCAGTGGATCGAGCAAGGCGCCAAGACAGCTCGCCCCGAACCGAACTCCTTGGATGATGGCGAGTACATATCGGATGAAGAACGCAATTTTTGGTCGTTCCAGCCAATTCGTCGTCCCTCGCCGCCGAAGATTGACGGCGCCCGCAATCCGGTTGACGCATTTATCCTGCGACGGCTGCAGCAAGACGGACTTACTTTTTCGCCGCCGGCCGATCGAGCAACCCTAATCCGCCGGGCGACGTTTGATCTGTGGGGTCTGCCGCCCGAACCGCGGATGGTGGACGCGTTTGTGGCTGACAGCGATCCGAGCGCTTACGTAAGACTAATCGACCGGTTACTGGCCGATCCGCGTTACGGCGAACGTTGGGGTCGACATTGGCTGGACGTGGCCGGTTACGCCGACTCCGAAGGCTACACCAACCAAGACAGCGAACGCGAGTTCGCTTACTTTTACCGCGACTACGTGATCCGTAGCTTCAATGACGGCAAGCCGCTGGACCAATTTGTTTGCGAACAACTCGCCGGCGATGAAATGCACCACGAAGCGGATGCGTCTGAGCTCAGTCCGCGGCGGATCGAACAACTGACGGCCACCGGCTTTCTAAGAATGGCTCCCGACGGGACCGCTTCCGGCGGAATCGATCGCGCGGTTGCCGCCAACGAAACGATCGCCGACACCATCAATATCGTTTCCACATCGTTGCTGGGGCTGACCATTGGTTGTGCGCGCTGCCACGATCATCGTTACGATCCGATTAGCCAGGCCGATTACTATCGGTTCCGCGCGATCTTTGAACCGGCGCTCGATTGGAAGCAGTGGAAGGTTCCCAACGCACGGCGGGTGTCGATGTACACGGCGGCGGATCGAGAAGCCCGTGAACAGGTCGAAGCCAAAGCAAAGGAAGCGGAAACTGCTCGCACCAGGCGGCAACAAGAACACATCGCCCGCACGCTGTACGAGGAACTATTGGTCGCACCCGATGATAAACGTCCAGCCTTGAAGGCCGCGTTTGAAACCGAAAAGTCGAAGCGTACGCCCGAGCAGATCGCCTTGCTGGAGGAGCATCCCAACATCGGTAATATCTCGCCCGGCTCGTTGTACCTGTATGCCGAGCAACGTGGCCGCCGCGCGGGCGATATCGAAAAGGCGGCCCAGCAGCGCGAAGCCCGTTATTTTCAGCAGGTCAGTGAGCAGTTGCTGGAACAGGTTGCCGAGGAAAAACGCGAATCCGTTCGCCAGGCACTCAAGGTTGATGAACAGAACCGCAACGACGCTCAGAAAACATTGCTCGCCGAGATCACCGGTGGTTTGAGCCCACTGGCATTGATCGAGAAACACGACCCGCAAGGCTTTGCGGAATTGAAACGATATCGCCAAGCCGCGGAGGTTTGTCGCCAGCAAGACGCCAAAACAGAACTTGCCAAGATGCAGGAGCAGATCACGGCGATCAGGAAGACAGCCCCGAAAGAATACTTCATCCGTGCCCTGACCGAACCGCCGGGCCACACTCCGCCAACGCATCTTTTCATTCGCGGCGATCAGAACCAACTGGGAAAGCAGGTTGTGGCGGCGGAGTTGCAGGTACTCACCTCGTTCGCTTCGACCGAAATACCGGAAAACGATTCCGCCCTGGCCAGTAGCGGGCGGCGGTTGGCTTACGCGCGGCACTTGACCAGTGGACAGCATCCGCTGCTGGCACGCGTTCTTGCCAATCGAATTTGGGTGCATCATTTCGGCCGCGGCATCGTCGAATCGCCCGGCGATTTTGGCATGCTGGGTGCAAGGCCCACGCACCCGGAACTTTTGGATTGGTTGGCTGATGAACTGATGCGATTGGATTGGCAGCTGAAAAGTTTACACCGCACCATGATGCTTTCGCGCACCTACCAGCAGCGTTCGGCGCGCACGCCGCAATTAGACCAGTTCGATCCCGGTAATCGATTGTATGCTCGGATGTCGGTGCGGCGATTGGAGTCGGAATCGATGCGCGACGCCGTGTTGGCGGCGAGCGGGTTTTTGATTGATCAGATGTACGGTCCGCCTGTACCAGTCAAAGAGGACGCGGTTGGTCAAATCGTGTTGGGCAAAGAAGAATTGGACGGCGAACGCAAGCCCAAAGCCGACAACAAAGAGTTCGCCGGCGCAGCCCGCCGCAGCCTGTACGTGCAAGTTCGCCGCACACGACCGCTGGCAGTGCTGGAAACATTTGACATTGCCACCATGACGCCCAATTGCACCCAGCGGAATGCCTCCAACGTGGCAACGCAAGCGCTGATGATGATGAACAGCCAGTTCGTGATCGATCACGCGGAAAAGATGGCGGCAGAATTGATCTCAGGTGGCGGGGATTTGCCGGCACAGCTGAAAGCTGCCTGGAAACGATGTTTCAGCCGAGACGTTGATGGGGATTCTTTATCGCAGCTGGTTCAGTTTGTGCACAGGCAAACCGAAATGATTGCGGCCAGAGAGCAAGAGCTCACGCCGGCAGCGGCACGTCAGCGAGCATTGGCGAGTGCCTGCCAGGCACTGCTCAGCTCGAATCAGTTTTTGTACGTGGATTAGCTGGACAGCGCAAGTTTCATCAGCCGCGGGCGCGTTAGAGAGCGTCCCGCTTAGCAAATAATTTGAGCCCGGCTTTTCTCTTGAGTCACGGTAGTTGCAAGCATGAACATTTTGATTCGTCACAATAATGCGACAACTGCGTAGCAGTGGCAGAATATAGCCTGGG
>JBFJVZ010000024.1:0-32289 GCA_041623895.1 Pirellulaceae bacterium
AACCGCGTATTGATTCGTGCACGAGGTTGCATCGGCCTGCGCGAGTTCGGCCGATCGCTTCGCCGCAGTTTCCTCCGATTCTCGCACCATCTTTCGAGAAGTGTGCAGGCAAGGAGCCCAGTTTGCTGAGGTGTCATCGCCGAAGCATCCGAGCGGATAGGTTCGTGCGGGCGACCAGACTTTTCGGTTGTTCTATGTTGTCTAGAGCTTCGGCATCAGTGATGGTGGCTGATTCGTGTTGGCAACCCACAAGGAGAAGCAAGCCGATAAGGATGAACAGCGGCTTCACAAGTAGGTTCGCTCTGCAAACGTTAGGCGCCCGAGCTGAGTAAAACACGGTTGAACAACCCGATATTCTACCAACAGCCAGCTTGTTGAATGGGAAGAGCACAATTCCGACCGATGCGTAAAAGGGCTGTATATAATTTAACGTGATCAAATCGCGTCTCTGTCTAGAACCGATTCGATTCCAGGCAACGCGTTGTTCGCGGTGGTGGGTCTGCTGTTCCTATACCTATCGCAACTCCAACCGCCTGAGCTAATTGGTCGGAGCCTTCGAGGATAACGGCATGCATTTCCGATACTCAGTCCGTTTCTTGCTTTCCGCCACAGCTGTTTTTGGTGTACTCGCGTTGGTGCTTCAGCAGTGGATGGATCAAGTGACACTCGAAGACATCGCGGCGGAACTGAATCGTGCAAATGCGAAGCCCTGCGTCTGGGATCATTGGAATGCCGACACGTTGCTTGAGGACCAAGTGGATGTGGCCCATTTGTCAGGGGTCATTCCATGTGTCGGACTTCACTTCGACAAACTCAAGTCGCGTTCGACACTTATCGCTGCCTCTCGAGTGACACAGGCGACAGAACTCGTAATACGCGAAATCGATTTGTCTCTCTCAGTAAACGGTTGCGATTTCGCGCACCTAACTGATTTGCATTTGGGCGGAGCTACTGAGAAGCAGCTGGCCGAATGGTTGGATGCAACCGGACGACTGAAGGACCTCAGTCTTGCGGTGAAAAACGAGATGTCGCCACCAGACTATTCACGTATCGCCGCGATCAAGACTTTGGAGGTGTTCCGATTGGGTAACGCCAAGGTATCTGCAGGTGACTTGTCCGATCTACGGAGACTTCCGCGGTTAACTCACATTTCCTTCTATTCGTGCGAAATCGAGGATAGCGTGTTTGTCGATTTGCAATCGTTTCCTGCCCTGAGCAGCCTCGAACTCCACGGTAAGACCTGCAACGACCACACGGTGCGCCAGTTACGTGACCTGTGGAGAATCGATTCGATCGATCTCTCGTCATCTCGCGTGACCGATCGTGGCGTGAGAATCCTCTCGGAAATGAATCACCTCAAGAGCCTGAGCCTATACGACTGCCAAGACATCACGTCGCACTGCGTCCCTGACTTGTCTGAAATGCGATTCCTCGATTGGCTGAATGTCCTGAAAACTGCCGTCGAGAACGACAAAACACTCAATCAGGATCCGCCCACGCAGTTGGCTGAGTGGACGATGTAATCCGTTGAATTCCAGTTTGATCACAGCACGATCGCGCACCCGACAAGCATCCGGGATGATCAAGTCGATTCCCTTCGGGGGTCGGTGAATGACGGAGTGTCAAATCGCATAACGATCGAGGTAACGGGGGGCGGGGAGAGGAGCCGGACTTCAGGACCGACTGCGCCGAGCCCACCCGTTCATCCCGTTATCCGCATTCTAGTCGGTCGTTTACCATTCGGTCGTAAAGGTCTTCAAGAAAGGCTTGGAAGTCAGAATGGACTATCTCGCGGTCCGTAACCTCGTGGTCGTACCATAGAATTGACCCCACCGGAATATCGCGAAAAGTTTCGGTAGCGATGCAAAGATAGTCGCCGCCACCGTTGGAAAGAAACGGAACCCAGCAGGGTTGCCAATGATCCTCGCTCCATCGGTCAAACGTCGAAACGTGTTGATGCATTTGGTGCGTTGTCGCAATCTCGGTTAGCGTCATGAACGTCAGGTTAAGAAGTAGTGGATCGAAAGTTCCGGCCTCTTGACCGTCATGCCACTCGTAGAAACGCTTGATGCTGTCTGGTAACACTATTCCCACGGTCGATCTAAGAGCGGCAAACAAGTAATCCCGCGCTGGTGGATTTAGCAATGCGAAATAGTCAGGCCGATGGACGGAAAGCCAGCTTTCAATTTTGGGAAGGATTGCTTGTTCCATTACACTTCAGTAGTGCGCGGTAGCCAACACAGTTGCTCACCGTTCCGCTGGGATTCTCCGAATGCTGCTACGACTTACTCGCCTTCGCGGAGTTTGTTGAAGTACGACTGGGTGTGTTCGCGTTCGGCTCGCGGCAGTTGCTGGTTCTCCAGCGGATCGCTTTCCTCCGAAAGTGTACTTTCGACCGCGTGTTTCAGATCTTCGCGGGTGATGCCCTTGCGGTTGGGACCGTCCGCGATGCCGGCGATGATGGCTCGGCCCTGCTTGACCTTGCCACGCACCTGCGTCTCGTAGGTGTTGGTCTCGTTTTCGTTTTCCGGTCGATCACCCTGCCCGGAACCTTTGCCCAATCCGTCCCCGTTACCCTGACCTTGGCCCATGCCGAATTGCCCCATGCCGTTGCCTTGGCATTGCTGACAGCCGTTACCGCCGCAACTCTTGCACCGCATCTGGTTCTTGGATTGGGAGAGTTGATCGAGTGCCGATTGCAAGTCTTCCAATTCCGCCATCTCTTGCGCCATGTCGCCCAACTGGTCTGACAATTGATCCAGCGCGTTGGCCGCTTTTGATGCATCCCCCTGCTGCATTGCCTGGGAAGCCTGGCCCAAGGCTTGCGCCATTTTTTGCATCTGCTGCATTTGCGAATCCTTCTGCATCATCTGATTCAACTGTTGCTGCATCTTGGCCGCATCCTGGCCCCGTCCTTCGCGGCGTGCCTGATCGATGCGGCGCTGCAAATCCTTCTTGTCCTGTTCATGTTTTTGAGCAGCTTTCTGTAATTGCTCCTTCATTTGCTCAATCTGCTTTTTCAGCTGCTGTTTTTGTTGTTCGGACAGCTTTCCATCCCGCATTTGTTTGGCGAGTTGCTTGACCATTTCCTTGGCCTGGCCGAAATCTCCTTTTTCGATCGACTTGGCGACTTTATCGGCCGGTCCGGCTTCCAGCCCTTTCATTTGCGCCATCATCTTCCGCATCTCTTCGGAGGAACCGAGTTGACCACGTCGCTCCTCGAGTTCCTTTTTCAGATCGTTCATGGCGATCATCGCTTCTTTGCGATCCATGCTTTTCTTGTTGGCAAGCTTGTCGAGGTCGGCTTCCATTTTCTCGAACAGCTCTTTGGCCTCTTTCAGACCTTCGGCAGCCGCCTTGCGCTTCTGCTGTTGGATCCGCCGCTTCAATTGTTCGGCGACTTTCTTGACTTGTTTGACTTGTTCGATGTCCGTTTTGCTGGTGCTACTGGCGTTGGACTGCTGTGCCGGTTCGACCAACAACAGCACAATGGCCAACACGGGCACCAGCGAAATCGGCAACCAACCAAGTCGCGACGGTTTCAGTGCAAAGCGATCGGCAATCTCCAGCTGCGCGGCACGCTTTTCGGCATCCGCCATCAATGCCAATCCAAAATCAGAGTCGCGATCGCGGTCGTCCAGCGTCAGCGAACTGCTGAGGCGTTCACGAAGTCCAAATCGTCGGTCGACTTCGGTGGCCACTGCGGTTTGAGTGGGTGCGGTCGAAAGGGCGTAGCCGACCGCCGCCAGCAGGGCTGCGACCAGGGAGCCGACAATCCAGGTCTGCGACCAGGTGTTGAAGTCGACTTCCATCACCCAAATCGCTGGTGCGGCCACGGCGATCGTGGCTACGATCAAGGCGGCGAACAACGTCACGCACAACGCTTTTCCAAAACGTCCCAAAATCAAACGACGTCTGGCGGCACGGACTTGGTATTCAATTCGATTCATGGCTGCTGCCCTTGCGGGGGTGTCGTCGTAGAATCCGGGAAGTCAACGATACACAAATCGGTTTCTTGGACCAATTTCTCACGGTTTACGGCTTATCTTGGTGATACACCGTATGCTTAAGTATAGAGGGCCCGAGGGGTCCAAAATGAAGGCGAATTCCCAGTTTTATTGCTGAATCGGTATGCTCCGCCGCCCAAATCTTAACGATCCTGATCAAAATACCACCGCTGACGTGGTCATTTTTGACGGTGAGTGCAATTTTTGCCGTTCCCAGGTTGGACATCTCAGCCGGCTGGACTGCTTCGGAAATAGGCTTTCTTTCATTTCGCTGCACGATCCGCGGGTCGCCCAACGGTATCCGGACCTGACACACGATCAGCTGATGGAGCAGATGTACGTGATCGACCAATCAGGCCGCCGCCATGGTGGCGGAGACGCGGTTCGCTATCTTTCTCGCCGTTTGCCGCTGCTGTGGATCGTTGCCCCGATTCTTCATATTCCGGGAACAGCAAATTTGTGGCGTTGGCTGTACGGACAAGTCGCCAAGCGCCGCTACAAACTGGCCGGCAAGACCTGCGAAAACGACGCTTGCAGCGTGCACGTGGATCGATGAGTGCCGTCGGCTCGGCGGCAACCGTCGCACAGCTCGCACATTAGCGGCGCTTCCGGGAGGGCGAAGCTCCAGCTGAGCCGCGTGCCACGACATGAGTTTCCTGAGAGGGCGAGGCTCCCGCCGAGCCGAAGCGTCGGAAAACGCTTTGCAGCTCGGCGGGAGCGTCGCCCTCCCGGCGGTTGGGAAACTTGTCTTCTTGTCCCCCGCGCGTAACAAAAAAACGTAGATGCCAGCCACTTTTCACCATCCCAGCCTCGCCCTCCCATCAGAATCCAGGAGCTCTAAGCGAACCACTCGACCGCGTTCTTAAACATGGCGAAACCATCGCCGTGTTCGGGCTGCTGCTGGCGTCGAGTCCAGTACGGATGCTGCGTCGGGTCGATGTGTCTTTCCGGATGCGGCATCAAGCCAAACACGCGGCCGCTTGCATCACAAACGCCGGCCACATTGGCGGCGGCTCCATTCGGATTGGCGGGAAATGGCAAGACATCCTCTTGCACTTTGCCGGCTTCGCCATCGGTGTAGCGAATCGCCAAACGGCCCGCCGATCGCAACTGATTGAGCACGGATTCGCTTTCGGCGACAAACTTTCCTTCGGCATGCGCCATCGGCAAATACATGTGGGTGATCTCTTTGAGGAAGACGCACGGTGTTTGGTCGACCGCCAAATGAACCCAACGATCCTCAAAGCGACCATGGTTGTTCCACGTCAACGTCGCCGGTGCTTTGCCGTTGTCCCCCACGCCATCGGTCAAGACGCCCAAACGCATCAGCACCTGCATCCCATTGCAAATCCCCAGCACCAGACGGTCAGCCTGGCCGTGAACAAAACTGTCAACCATCTGCTCAAGATGTCGACGCAAACGCGTGGCCAGAATCCGGCCTGCTGCGATATCGTCACCGTAACTGAATCCACCGGGAATGCAGAGAATCTGATAGCGGTCGTGCAGGGCTGGATTCTCGATCAAACGATTGACATGAACTCGCTCGGCCTGGGCACCAGCCAGCTGAAATGCATACGCGGTTTCTTCGTCACAGTTGGTGCCGGGGGCACGCAGAATCAATACTCGGGGCGCGGGCATCTTGGACGCAGGGGTTGGGTGTAGGCCAGGACGGGTGCCTGGCGTTGATGGGGCGAGGCTTCTGCCAAGCTGAAAAATTCGAGTTGATAGGAGGGGTAAGGCTGCCGCCGAGCCGAAAGTTTCGGCGTTGGCGGCTCGGCGGTGGCCTCGCGCTCCCAATTTCAAACCACGGTCTCGGATCAGAGAGAGAATTTAGGCAGGCGGGACATTTTTGAGAACCATTGAGAAAAAATTTATGCTCCCGGACGCTCCAGCTTGATCTGCAATCGTCGATGCTGATGGTCCCAGCCCACGATCGTCCCTCGGCCGCTCCACTGGTCCCGGCCAATTTGCTCGAACTCGTCGGCCAGCTCATGAGGCACATACAGGACCATCGGTAGAGGCGGATCGGTGTGATGCGCCCAAATCGCGTATCCGTCTTCGTACACCTGGGGATCTTCTTCACCGCTGTACAGCAAGCGGCGTTCGACCAAGGCATCCAACTGAAACGTCAAACCCGAAACGGCTTCGACCAGCGTATCGACTTGTTCCACATCATCGCGAACCGACCAAAGGTGCTGTGCTGTTTCGGCGAACGTGATCCCGGCACTCTCTGTCCCCGTGGGCTCTGGCGGAGCAGCCGCGGCCCTGGTTGGCGCTGGTGCCGGCAAGGGCTCACCGGAAGGAGCAATATGGATTTTTAGGTCCTTGGTCCAATCCGGCCATTTCGGAATGTCGACTCGGACTTTCGCAGTCCAGATCAAATCGTTGTCATTCAAGTCGACTGAGAAAGGCGCGTCATCCGGCAACATCACATCCAGAGGGAACCGATGTTCGGCACCGGCTTGCAAAACGGTGGCTTCTTGCAGCGTTTGCTCCTTTTCCAGAAAGACATTGCGATGCGTTGTCCGATTGCTGCCGCTGCCGCTGACAACTTCCTCGCGGGCCTCCAATTTCATGGTGATCCCATTGATGGTCACATTCTTTTTCGGCCGAATCAGCAAAGCACCCTTGATTTGCGTCCCCGGTGTAACCGTGTCTTGCTCCAACTCGCAAGAAACATCGCCCAATGCGAACTTGGGCAGGAAGTATTTGATAAACCAGATCGTACCTCCGATCAGTCCGATGGGAACGATGAACAGTAGCGCGAAGAGGCCAACAGCGGCCAACATCGCAATGCCAAAACCCACGAACACGGTCATGATGACGGCGCCGATGATGCAGCCGATCGGTCCGCTGATCTCGGTGACGTTACTGGTGACAACCGCGCCCTCGGGTCCGCAGGTGGGCCGCATCAGGAACGGTTCAGACGCCTTGGGATCAAAGCCCCAGGGGATTTTGGCACGAGCATCTACATAGTGATCGATGCTCAGATAGTGTCCGTGATAACTGGGCGGCCAGTCAGCGATCTTCAATTCGAATCGATACTCGGCTTGTTCACCGGCACGCCACTCACCGGAAAACACGGTTTCAGAATCCGCCGTCCCCGTGGCCACGTTTCCGCGCCCGTGTGTTTTCCAAACGGAGGCTACCTCCAGACCTTTGCAATGCACATCCTTGTCGGCGCGAACACGAACGACGCCGGAGATTTTTCCGCCGCCGGGATAAACTGTTTTCGGATCATCCAACTGGATCGATAAATCGCATTTCGCCATGACTGAAAACTTGGGTTTGGACCACTTCGTACAAATAACTTTCGATCGCGCGAATATCGCTGCCAAACCGATCGACCAGCGTGGCAGCATCCTCAGCGGTCAACTCGGGAACATCGTCATCAGGATTCAATCCGGATGCCTCGATCCGCCTGTTCAACAGTTCGCGCAGTAGAGCCGCATCATTGGTTTGACCAATGTGGTGAGTTTGAACCTGATAGCCGGCGCGTGCCAGCGAGCGGCGCAGGTCAGAATGCGTCGCTAGCACCAATGGCAGCCCCGACGCAAACACGCGGCCGCGGACAGCACGCGGCAACCGCTGTGCCTCGTCGATCAGCAGCGGGCTACCCTCGGGAATTGCTGGACAAGGTTCGTCCTCGGGCAAATAGACATACGCGGAATTCGCCATCGATGCGGCGAGCACCAGCATGCGAGTCGTCTTGCCACGGCCGCAATCACCAATCAGCTGCACCGCCGTGCGAGGCTGCTGAACATGGCGGGCAATGCAGGCCACATCGACGACAGCAAGCTGGACACGCTCTTCGCGCAGCAATTCCCCAAACGGATTGCGGCGCAGATTGCACCATGCCCAGGGCAACCAGTCGTGCTGGGATCGGTTGGCGGCTTTGATGTCGGTCCGTTTGACAAGCATGTTGCCTGGGAAATATCGCCCACTGCTGCGGGCGAAACGTCCGTTCGAGTAATCTTTTGTCACACCTCTGGGCAGTATGATGTCTGCTGGCACCGCTTACCTGCAACTGGATGCACGGATGTTCGGGTGAAACTTTGGATACTTTAGCTGAGCTGGCCGCCATGCGCCGGAATCGCTACCGGTTCCAAAGTTGTTCCGTAAGAATCGGCCCAAATTGGCCAGAACTGGGGCGCCGATGATCTTTTCAGCGGCCTCCGCGTTCCGGCATCCACGGCCTCGCCACGGACTTCCGGGACTGCCTTAACAACCCGGCATCAGATTCTTGTGTTCGTCCAAATAACATGCGATATATTACTGAGCTAGCGTCAAACTACTCTTCTTGAATTGGGTCTACTCATGAGCGAATCCGATCTTTCGCTTGGCAGCACACGCCCCGAAATTTACAAGCACAGCGGCAGAGTACCGGTCAGCGGGATGATGCTCGCGTTGGTGATTCTGGTCCCGGCCGCGATTGTGTTGGGGATCATCTACTCCGCGGCGGTCGTCTACATCCCGTTCGTCAAATTGCGCGGCATCGCATCGTTCTTTTATGGGGGAGCGCTGGGGGCATTAACGGGTACGGTCTGTTACCACGCCAAGTTTCGTAGCCATCTTATCGTGCTGCTGGCAACCTTAGGCGTGGCTTTTCTGAGCTACTACATTTCCTGGGCCGTTCATGCGGCATTCCTGGCTTTATCGCAGGGGGAAAGCATGGCGGATGTCATCCCGATGGCGATCGTGGGATTACTGCCCAATTTCATCTTTGCCTGGGCACAATATATCTTTGAAAACGGTATCTGGGGCATGGGAGCCGGTGGCGCCATCAGTGGTTGGCGCGTGGTCGGTCTGTGGGTAATGGAGGCGTTGATCATTTTCGGAACGGCGCTGGCCGCAAAAATGGTCTATGGAAACGCACCTTTCTGCGAAGACTGCAACGGCTGGACAGAAGAAACCAAAGAGCTGGCACAGCTACCGGTTTCGCCAACGGACCCGGCCTGGCAGCAGTTTGCACAAGGCAACTTGGATGCGATTAAGAAACTGCAGATCGTCCAGGATGTCCCGCAATACGTCGAATTGCAGTTAGCGGCCTGCCCCTCTTGTACCAACAGTGACTTTATTTCCGCGGTCGGCGTTACCTTGACGGCCAACAAAGAAGGTGAGATTCAAAAACACGAATCGGATATTGTCCGCCACTTGAGAATCACGCACGAGCAAAAAGAGGAAATCCAACGATTCGCGGTCGCCATGGCGGAAGCAGTGGAAGCGATGAGCGACGAGGAGGAGGATCCCGATGCGATTGCACCCGCCGTGGAAAGTTCGCCGGAGGATCCCGTTTGAGCGAAGAGCCAAAGCCGGCACGGCGGGCGGTATATCACTCGGCTGTCGACCTTTGGGTACCCGTGCTGGTCTTGATGACTCCCGCGGTCGCCATTTTTTTTGCTGTGGTTTTGATTCGCCAAGGCCGCGCCGCGGATGCGCTCACGTTATTCCTGTTGGGTTCCGGGTTTTTGATCGTGACCGGGATGTTCACGTTTCCCTGCCGTTACACCATTTTGGATGACGCACTTTCGATCCGTTGCGGGCTGCTCTTTTACCAAATCCCGCTGGCCGACGTGCAACGGGTGGAGCGTTCGACGAGTCTCCGCAGCGGTCCCGCATTGTCGGTCCGCCGCGTGTTGGTGGAGACAAGAACACGAAAGTACTTGGTGTCCCCCCAAGACCGCGATCGCTTCATTGCCGATTTGCAGGCCGCGATCGATGCCCAAACCGCGCCCGTTTAAATCGATGCCGTAGGCGAGGTTGTCACTGACCGCTACGTCGAAACACGTATTGGTTGCATCCCCAACCGTCGCCAACCGTCGTCAGATTCTCCAAGACAAATCCCTGCTTCCGTAGCGGCACAATGATTTGTTCCGGCCTGGCCACCTCGAATGGCAACCCGCCGATCCAATCGACCCAGTCATGCCACGCCGACATGCCGCGATCGTTTTTCTTGGCCCGCCAGTCGGCAAACGGAAGCGGGTTTCGCAGCCGCGCCAATCTTGCCAGGGCAAATTTGCATTCATACAGGCCGGCAATCAGAACCACCCAAACCGGCTGCAAAAAACTGGGTAAACGATGGTACATCTGTTTGATCTTCAACCAGCGGCGACTTGCACCGCCCTGATCGTTGTAGATCGCGAGGAAAAAAAATCCACCGTCGGCCGTGCGCTGCGACGCCAACTCAATCGCCCGCTGCATGTCGCCGGTATGGTGCAAAACGCCCCAAGAATACACCACATCAAACGTTTCCAATGACTCCATCCATGGCTGATCCAGCACAGAACCTTGCTGAATCTCCCACTCCGGGCCATCCGTACCAAACTGGGCTCGCAATTGCTGCGTACAACCAACAGAATCGTGGTCATAATCGATTGAAAGTACCTGCGCGCCCAAGCGGTGCGCAGCAAGTGAGAACAAGCCACTTCCACAGCCGAGATCAAGGAACTGCTTTCCGGCCAGCGTTTCGATGCCCAGCATCGCGGCCAACGACGTAGTCGCCTGGCAGATGCGGTCTTCGTCCAAGCTATCCAGAAAGGCGGCCCAGTTTTTGCCGAACGCGAATCTTTGTTCTTTGTTCATGAGGGTCACAGCTTAACCCACCCGTCCGTATGCCTGCTACGTTTGATTTGGAATGTAATTCTCCTCCCGCTGCAGGGACTTCAACCATGCATCAGCGTTCCTTTTACTATTTTCGTTTTGTTGCTTTGGTCGCGATTGCCGCCTGCTGTCTTTCCAGCGCCAAGTCGCAGGCGGCAGCCAAGAGCTATCTGATTCGCAATGTTCCGCATGTTCAACAGAAACCGGACTTTTGCGGCGAAGCATGTGTGGCAAGTTGGCTTCAAAAGATTGGTGCCAATGCCGATCAAGACGACGTCTTCAACGCCTCAGGACTCGATCCATCACTGGGCCGCGGTTGTTACACCAGAGAATTGCTGGCCGCGGTGAAGCGAATCGGTTTTCAGCCCGGTCCGGTCTGGAACCGCATTTCGGTCACCAATAAAAACAACGAGATTCAAGCAATCTGGACTGCGATGCTGGCTGATTTGGCCGATGATGTGCCATCGATCATCTGCATGCGGACCAACAACGGGCCAACGGCGACAGAACATTTTCGACTCGTGCTCGGATATGACGCCACCGCCGATGAAATCATCTATCACGAACCGGCCGCAGCCCGCGGCGCTTACCGGCGGATGCCGCGGACGGAATTGATCAAGCTGTGGCCGCTGAAATACGACGAAAAACAATGGCTAATCATTCGCTTTGCCCTGCGCTGCGATGATGTTCCGCTAATCAGCAAACCCAGCGATTACAGCCCCGCCGATTACGCCCAGCACATCATGCGACTGAAAAGCCGACTGCCGAATAAGGAATTCACCGTGCTGATCGAGCATCCGTTTGTCGTCATCGGTGATCAAGAACCACAGCAAGTGAATCGCTGGGCCGAGCAAACCATTCGCTGGGCGACGACGCGGCTGAAGAAACAGTATTTCCGCAAAGACCCCAATCAGATTCTCGACATCTGGCTATTCAAAGACAAAGCCAGTTACGAAGCCAACACGCTGCGACTGTTCGGCTCCAAACCTTCGACGCCTTACGGTTACTATTCGTCAACCGACGGCGCGCTGGTGATGAACATTGCCACCGGCGGCGGGACGTTAGTCCACGAAATCGTGCACCCCTTCATCGAAGCAAACTTTGCAGCTTGCCCCGCCTGGTTCAACGAAGGCCTCGGTTCGCTGTATGAACAAAGTACTTCCCGTAATGAGCGAATCATGGGGCTAACCAACTGGCGGCTGGCCGGGCTGCAAAAAGCGATCAAACGTAACGCCGTTCCATCGTTCGCCACCTTGTGCGGAACGACAACCCACCAGTTTTATCGCCAAGACCCGGGTACGAATTACGCCCAAGCAAGGTATCTATGCTACTACCTGCAAGAAAAGAACTTGTTAGGGAAGTTCTATCACGACTTTGTCGCCAACCACAAAACCGATCCCGGCGGATACAAAACATTGCAAGACACGCTGGGCGTCACCGACATGCAGCAATTCAAACAGGAGTGGGAGCGGTACGTGCTGGGGTTACGTTTTCCGTAGGATTTGTCGCCTAGCGCATACCCAGATATCTCGTAGGCCACTTGTCCTGGCAATAAGGCGCCAGGACAAGTCCTGGCCTATTGATGATCCCACATCAATGATGAAAATGCTCTAATTTTCGAATGGGATTGCTTGGTTTGGCGCCCGAACTCGGAGAGTTCGACGACAATGCACCTCATCGTTGGCCGCTCATCACGATCACGCCGCAGTCGGTTCGGGCGGCGATTTCCCGGGTGAAGCTACCAAACATGCGTTTCGTTGCGACTCGTTGCGCTCCCAGGATCAGCAGATCAGATTGGTTCGCTTGCGCGGCAACGACTTCAACGACTTCGTTGGATTCAATCACATCCCAATCACATCGTCCCGAGACGTTGTCCTGAGCAACTCGGATGATCTCTTTTCTTGCCTTTCGCATTTCTTCTCTGGATATTCCCTCGGGCACAATGTGAATGAATTTGATGTCTCGTTTCGCCGACCTCGCCAAACTGCCCAGTAAACGGGCGAGCAGATATTCGTGTCCGCCGCGGCCCGCCACCGGCACCAATATCTTTTTCGCATCGGCCAATTTCGCCTTGGCCCCCGCCCGAAACACGACGACGTCGGCACCAATCGTGCTTAGCAGCCATTCCAGCGAAGCACCGTCGCTGGCGTCCGTGATTTTGCTCAGTCCCAGCAATACCGACTCGCAACGATGAAGCTTGACGACGCGCGCAATCTCCTCCATTGGCTCCGGGGCAATCGTGGTCAATGACTCGGCCCGGATCCCGACTCGTGCAGAGGCTCTTAGCATCTCACTCATCAACGCCTGCGATCGTTGGATCGGCAAATCGTCTTCCTCCGGTTGCCAGTCGGCATTGGCAACAACAACGTTATGCACCATCACTCGGTCAACTCCCGCGGGGACCAAAGCGTTGGCCAAACGCATCATTTCTTCGGCATTGCTGGGGTTGGCAATCGGCACCAACACCAGCGGAACGTGGCCGCGCAAAGCGACCAATTCAGGATCGGTCGCGGTACTGGAAGCGTCGACGATGCGTGCTCGTTTGGCAAACAACGAAAGAAACAGGATGCCGCCGGTGGCCAGCCAAACCAGCGAGATTAATCCGGCAGTCGGCACCGCGATGGCTTGAAAAATCGCCAATCCCAAACAACTTAGCCCACCGATCACAGGAACGGCAGGGAACAGCGGCACACGAAACGGCGGCGGTCGCAATACACTGCGCTGACGCAACAGAATCGCCAACCAATGCGCAATCGCAAAGGTCACCAAGAAGATCAAACTGGATGCCGCGCCCGCTGCAGCGACGTCCGGTATCATCGCTATCAGGATGCAGACGATGGCCCCCGTTAACATGATCGCCACGACGGGCAGCCCACGGTTGCGACTGATTCTGCTGAATAACGGCGGTAGCGTACGATCACGCGACATCGCCAAGGCGATCCGCGAAGCCGCAAATAGATTGGCTTGCAGTGCCGTTAGCATGGACAACACAGCAGCTACCATCACCAACCAGTAGCCGAACGGACCCAGGTAGTTACCGGCCGCAATCGCAACGATGGCTTCCGGGTCTTCGCCAGCGATGGCCGTGATCGATTCACCCGGGCGGATTCCCACCGTCACGATCACCAGCAACAGCGGCAAATAAATTGCCAAAGCAATCACCAACGAAAACACCATCGCTCTGGGGATGTTTTTTTCCGGCTGACGGACTTCGCCGCCAACTGCTGCTATCAAGTCGAATCCTTGCAAAGCGATAAACGTGTAGCCCATCGCCTGCACCAATCCGCCCACGCCGGAAGTGAAGAACGGAGTCATCGCGGAAGCAATCTCGGATGTGGACTGTCGCGTCATCGCCCAAAGTCCGCAGACAATCAAGACGCCGAACACGGTCACCTTGCCAACATTCGCCCAGTGCCCTCCGCCGCCGGATTGGATCGAAAGCCGGATCGCCAACACAGCGGTGATGGCGATCGCCAACGCCGGCTTCACCATCGCGCTACTCACCCAAGCCGGTTCAGCACCCCGAACGGCACGAAGCAGGTCGACAAATATTGCCGAAGCAAAATGGGCAAAACCCAACGCGTACAGCACGGCGGCAACGATCGAAGCAAACCAGACGACCCAGCCCACCGAGAACGCCGCTTCGACCGAGACGACCTTGCGAGCAAACGTGTAGGTGCCGCCCGACTCCGGGAATTTCGACGACATCTCGGCAAAACTGAGTGCCGTCAACAAAGCGATCACGCCATTGAGTCCAAACGCCAGCATCGCAGCCGGACCCGTGGTGGCAAAGGCAACCCCGGCGAGCGCCAGAATCCCGCCTCCCACGATCGCCCCCACGCCAACACCGGTTGCGGCTAGCAAGCCAAGATTGCGTTCGGAAACGGAAGCGTCATCATCCATACGCGTGAGTGTATCGTCCGCGCCTGAAGTCTCCGAGCGGTCACCGTGGAATAAACCACGAGGTCACTCTTCTCCAGCATCACTGGACAGCGGCTGTCAGCACCAGCGGATAGTGATCCATATCCTTCGGCTTCAGTAGTTTCGGCTGATCAGCCCCGCCAAACCAGTGGAGCCGCGCCCGCTGAGCTGCGACGATCCCAACACTGCAAATACCATCGCTTCCGGGAGGGCGAAGCTCCCGCTGAGCTGCGACGATCCCAACACTTGCGTCCGTTGCGTGCTCCCAGTTGATACGCCGAGCGATGTCGCTGAAAAACCAGTGAATCAAATATCAGTGCGGCAGTTAACGCGTTCTTACGCGTGGTTAACATGGTACCTTATCACTGTGCCCTAATCTTTAACACTTGCCCTGCTCGTTCAACGTCCTCGTCGCCCCAGTTCAACATGTCAATCCCGCTTCGTTTCGCCTTCGTGTTCCTTTGTTTCATTGTCGCCGTGCCCGGCAAACGAGCAACGGCTCAACAACGCCGTGGCCAATTGGTGGAGAGCTTGTTCCGGACCTTGGCGGAGGCGCAATTGGAACGAGAGCAGCAGAAGCGGTTGGAGGCCGCGGCACAAGCAAAACTGCAGGCCGAACTAGCCGAGCGGCCACAACCAAAAGATCCCTACGAAGTGAAATTACCTTCAGGATTTGGAGCCCCAGCAGCGAACCGACCGTCCGTGACAGTCTCGCCACCAACAGGCCGGATCAATGTCCGTAGCCGGGAAGCGGCCGATTACGCACAAAACCTGGTGCGCTTCGATCAACAGATCGGCCCGCTGATCGCCGAACTCAGAACCGCAGCGGGCAATCACCCCCAGCTTCGCGGTTTGATGCCGGAAGCCTACGCCGTGGCTGCGCAGACCAAAGCAATCTTACAAAGCTGCGATGGAATTTCGTCGCTCGCGCCAATCGTTGATCCCTATCGTGAACTGGATGCGCGTTGGCGACAGTTGTCATTTAATCTGCAAGCGGTGCCGGGCCTGAGCAACAAGTGCACTTCAGCGATCTCGCAGTGTGATGATCTGTGCGCTGCAATGTGCAAGCAACTGAATATCGAGCCGCAATTCGACCGGCAAGCGTTGCGGGATCTGATGATCACGGCCAGCGTCTACATGCAGGCGCTGGCGGATGATTTGCAGATTGCCATTCCTTCCGAAACCCATTGCCGCAAATTGACTCACGATCTGCGAATCTTGCGACAACGCTTGATTGCCGAAGCCGGACGAGTCGAACGAACGGGCTACAGCGATATGGTGAACAACTTCGGCGATTTTGTCGGCCAGTGGCGAGCATTTGCTAACGAAGTCTACGCAATCAACAATCGGCATCTGCATCGTCGACTCGACCGAATCGCGGAGTGCGGCGAACAAACCTATCACTTGCTGTGGTTGCAGCCACCGATGACCGCCCAAGACCTGGTTGCCACCGCTGATCGGCTCGAGCACAACTTGGAAGCTATCCTTGGTCAGCTGAATCTGCGTGCGATGGTGAAACTGCAGCCGCAGGACCAGATCCGTTTCCTTCAATCGAGCCGGGAGCTCTACGATCAGTCGGTTCAGCTTCACACGATGTGTGAAAGGAATGCGGGCCGTGATCAAGTACGGGACCTGTTTGTCAAAATTGACCGCGGCTGGGGATCGCTCACGGAAACGCTGCCGCAGATTTCTTCGCTCAATCGCGGCACCATCGCGGAAATTGATCGGGCCTGCGAACAATTGCGAGCTGGGTTTGGCATTGAAAATACTCACGCGCCCGACGGCAGCATCGGTCGCCTGGTCCAAGCGGCCGCGGCCCTGGAAGGCACAGCGGAGTTCTTGGAAGAACAGATCAAACGGTACCAAAAGAACTTGAAGCCAGACTCGTACCGTGATTCGGTTCGCGATGCTGCCAGAGAATTGCACCACCACAGCAAAGAACTACACGAATCGCTTGACCGCCGTAGCCGCGTTGATGATCAACGGTATTTGAGTCGCTTGCAGAACGACGCCGAACATGCCGTCGAGGCCTGGAATCAGCTGGCCAAGGATTTTGACCACCTCGAAACGCACGGCATGTCGCCCGCTCAGGCGCAGCGTCTGCGTGGGGCGCAGCGGCAAGCGGTCCCCGCAATGGCAAAAATCGCGGCCGCCCTGCTGCAATGATCGTCGAACGAGAACAATCGTGTTGGAAAAATAAACGACCCTTGGCGGCTGTAGATTGGCGCTTCGAGACAGGGTCTTGCTTGATGGTAACGGACCCACGCCGAAAAGATCGCCAATCGTCCTCGGTCACAACAACGCCCCAACACTGAACCTTGTAAATGCTCTCGACGTTCCAGACAAGATGCGGCCGCAGTTAACCCGGTCGCCGCTCTCTCTGCCGAATCCTCTTTCAGCGGACGCTTCCGTTGTCCCGGGACTATGCTTCGCACATGTTGAGCAAGCCCTTGAGCCATTGATTCACGGTGACATCAATGACCAGATGAACCCGATCGGAGCTTCCACGATTTTCGACCGAGTGCGGATCGCTGAGTCTAAGATACCAGCACTCGCCTTCCCGGAGCACGACGCTCGTCCCATTGAGCCGAAAATCGACCTCGTGATTGGTCAGAATGGGAACATGTAAACGCGCCGTGCCCGATTCTACGTCCAGGTCTAGATCAGTGTGTTCTTTGATCCGCGATCCCGCCGACAATTTCATCAATCTCGCCATCTGCAGAGGGCAGCGAAACGTCTGGAGAACGGTCGCAAGGTAACTGCCAGCTTGCAGAAATGGCGTATCTGCGAATTCCGTACACGTTGGGTCGGCATAGATCATCTTCACGGGATGCGTGGCGGTCGCCGGTCCACGAAGCGGGATCACGCTCCACAGCCCGTGATAGTTTTGCCTGATAAAGTGGTTGATCCAGTCGTCGGACTGCAGGCGTGCGAGATCTTCCTGCATACGCTGTGCGTCAAAAGTCAGTGGAAGCTTGAACCGATCGATCACGCGTGACATCGACCACCTTGCGTGACTGGGAAGATCGAACAGAAAGGTCGCACAACATTTTCTCAATCGCGATCATTTTATCTCAATCCGGCCGACCGGTTGATTTGACCGGGAAGCTTCCCTTGATTTGCCAGGATTTGTTGAATAGTTTTCGGACCGGTCCCCGCCAATCTTCTAAGTCAACGTCGACGAGACTTGCTTTGATCTGCTTACCGGTTTTCCATCGAAAAGTGAGGTTGTACTGCCTTCACCATCGCTTGCAAGCTCACGATATCAAAGCATTACTTGTTATGCGGGCTTCTCGAGTGACCGTCTGCACTTCTCGGTCACCACATCGTACAGCGACTGCACCCAACGGTATACGTCTTTCGGCAAGCTTTGGGAGTAGTACAAGTCGGTGTAGTGCCATCGTGATCGGCCGAGCCAGCGTTCACGCCGCGCCCATTCAGCATAGGTAGCGGCAACGGCTCGTGCAGTTCCGTGATAGAAGTAGCGGCCACCAAACACGACATCGGAATCATCTGGATACGACGGCATCAGCACCGCATGTGAATCAGAAAGGAATGGGTACAGATGACGCTCGAACAGTTCATCGAGTAGTTGATTCTCAGGATCGACAAGATGATCGAATCGGGGATCGTCCGTCACTTCCATAACCCCGGGACGAACATTGTAGTACAACCCCGGCGCAACCAATATCAGATCGTGTTTCCTTTCGTGTTGTTCGAGTAGAGCGATGCTACGTTCGATCGGTTCCCGACCAGCATGGTATTCATGGACAGCTTTGACGAATTCATTGTCGAGGTCTAATCCACGCATTGGGCTGAGCTCGTCCGTACGTGATTGTTGCGGGGTGAAAGTCCTCTGTACGAGACTCGATTCTTTCCGACGTCAGTATACCAAATGATCGATCTTGAAAGCGAAGTACGAGTCGAGGGCAACTGCGGGGAGCTGACAAACCGTGGGGAGGAAGCCTGCGAACGTTCACACCGATCGGGCCGAAGTCAGCCAACGTGTCGCGACCGTCAGGCGCAGCTGCCAAAGACAGTCCAGCCGCCAGCAAAGCAAAAAAGGCCATCCCGTTCTTTGCGGGTCAATGACTTCCCCCTTCGACATTCTCATTGCTAAATCCACCAGCGCGGGATGACTTGTTTGCCGCTCTTAGGCGCAGAAGCCTCGTCTTCGTCAAAATCCGCGCAGCCGGTGCTCGAGCTTGCCCCGCTCCGACCATGTGAAGCTGAACACCGGAGAGAATGGGCTATGATTCCTGAAGAACAATGTCCGGGTTCCGGCACTAGCGAAGGAAAATGATGAACGACAATCGCGATGAGCCATTTTGGCCGTGGTTACTATCCGGGGTTGGCTGCCTTGCGGTTAGTGGCTACTTCTGGAAGGAGGGGGACGGTGTAACGGCAGTCGCCGTGATCGTACTCACTCTGTCCACAATGACCGGCTACAACATGAAGGCCAGCCGACTTTTCTGTTTGGACTGCGGGCTGGCCGCTGCGGCTCTTCTGGTTTTCCTGACGTCGTTTTTCCGAGCGACGTTGACGGCGTGGCTCGGTACCAGCGGTTCCGTAGCGATCGTCAGTCTCGCCAGCGTCTTCGTTGCATTCAAAGTGACTGCCGCGTTGCTGCGATACATCGCAGAGCATGGTGATAGGCGCCAGTCGCTGGAAGCGGTCAATCGGTGGGCTGGATTGGGACTCGGCGCGAGTCAGGGAGCGATTCTGTGCGCACTCGTGCTTGGCGGGCTATTGGTTCTGGAACCGATCGCCCGGCAGCGTCTTGCCGCCGCTGGCCGTGACAACAAAATCGCGAAAGTAATTACAGAAAGAGTGGTCGACTATGCCGGGAAAACTCGTGCCAGCGCGATCGGCCCAACTGTCGCGAAGTACAATCCGTTTCGACATTGTTCCCCACTCAAGCAAGCCACTGGCGATGTCCAGTTCCTCCGCAAACCCTGGACCAGAGCACCCTCCAGGACCGAGCGGGCAGTCCAAGAGCACTTTTCAGCACGGAACTAGCGTCTAACAAAACCTCGTTCGGGTCGCGATCGAGGCTGCGGTAGCCGAACGCTTCGGCCAGCGGCATTTTCATTGACGTCGGCATCGCCAGCGAGGTCGGCGATCGTGCGGGCCATTCTCAAGATCTGGTCTTGAGCCCGCGATGATAAACCCATCTCTTGCAGTCTGTCACGAAGCATCTGTTGATCGCCGCTTGTAGCTCGTCGCTTGGCTTCCCACCCAACGAAAACAAGACTCATCCAATCAACGATGCCTTGTTTCAGGACGGTAGCATCATAGGTTCGAAGCTCTGGAAGTGCGTCGCTGGCTTTTCGCCGCGCAGCGAGACATAATGATTTGCCGGAAACGCTGCTTCATCCAATGTTATAAAGTTTGGTCCCGTGTGCCGATGTCGAATCGAATTTTTGCTCTGCTCGTTGGCATCAATGATTACCCCTCACACGTGGGCAGGCTGAATGGGTGCCTGAACGATGTACAGAGTTTCCATGATTATTTACTGACCAACTACGATCAACGTACGCTCCACATCGAAATTCTCAGAGACGCCGAGGCGACGCGGCAAAACATCATTCAGCAGTTTCGCACTCACTTGTCAAAGGCTGGCAAGGGCGATATCGTCGTCTTTCAGTTTTGCGGACACGGCGCGCGCTGGAAATCCGCTGCAGCATTTAAGCAGCTCTTTCCGGACGGCAAAGACGAAGGACTCGTTTGCTTTGACAGCCGCGATACCGGTGGTTTTGATCTTGCCGACAAAGAACTTGCCGTTCTGCTTTCGGAAGTCGCACAAAACGATCCGCATCTTGCCGTTATTTTGGATTGCTGCCACTCCGGTTCGGCAACACGCGGCGCCGATGATTTCGCGCAACTTAAGGCGCGGCATACTCATGAAGTGTTTGAGGAGCGGCCGTTAGAGAGTTACTTGGATGGCTACTACAACGAGTTGCAGCGGCGAGGCGGTTCCCTGGAGATCCCCGCCAGTCGTCATATCCTGCTCGCTGCTTGCCAGCGAATCCAAAAAGCTTGGGAGAGCAACAACAATCGTAGCGGAGTGTTCAGCAGCACACTGCTTGATGTCTTAGCCCAATCTGGTGCGGACATCTCCTACGCTGATCTCTTCGCACGCTGTCGTGTGGCCGTGCGTAAGCAAGCCGACAATCAAGACCCGCAGTTTGAGACCTACCGAGGTTTTAATGCTTACAGCGGCTTTCTGGGCAGTCAGATTTCCCAAGCCGCTCGCCGCTACAACGTCTACTTCGCGAACGACAGCTGGCAAGTTGAATGTGGCGCGCTGCACGGACTGCCCAGCGAACCAGACAAAAGCGTCGAACTTGCCCTGTTTGCAGAATCAGATCTTTCTCAGGTAGCCGGTCGCGCCACGACAACACAAGTCGGTCCTCAGAAAAGTGAATTGGCGTTGCTGGATATCGATGCTGATACCTCCAGTCGTTATCAGGCAGAAATCACGAGCTTGCCTGTGCTACCGCTGTTTGTGTACTTGGCTGGCGACATCGAGGGCACGCAACGGCTGCAAGAGTTTCTGGATGCGCACAAGGATCGCTCGCTTGGCGTTTCGTTGCTAACTGACGCGGCCGAAAGTGCTCGATATACGTTAGTCGCCGAAAATGAATGTTATTTGCTGAAGTCGCGTGAAACAGGCAAGTTGATTCAAGGGGCCAAGGGGTATCACCAGCAATCAGCCGACTACATGTTCGCGGTTTTGAAGCGCGTCGCCAGCTGGGAGCGTGCCGTGCAGTTACAGAATCACTCCACCAAGATGAACCCCGATGATGTGCAGTTCAAATTTTGCGAACTGCTCGATCAGGATCAGCCGCACAAGTACCTCGGCGGCGAGATCACAATTGATATTTGCAAGCAGGCTGACGGTTGGACGAGCATCCACGGCACGCTCCAGGCCAACAATCTTTCCCAGCAGCCGCTGCACCTGTTGCTTGTCCATTTTTCGGAAGATTACGGCATCTATCCCTTGTACAACGAGCGTGTCGAGCCGACGGAATCAGACTTCACCGTTACGCTGGACGGCAATACCACTTTCCATCTGGAATTGGATGACAGCGAAGGCGATCAGGCCATTCACACTTTCAAGCTGATTGTCAGCACGGAGACCGTTGACGATTTCCTGCTTGGGCAGGAGCCCTTGAATCTTGGCGAAATTGTGGAACCGAGGGCGACCCGGGGATTGAAATTCGGACCGCCGCGAAAAAAACTGATCCATGAAAATGAATGGTTTACAAAAGATCTGCACATCAAACTCGTTCGCCAACTTGACCGTGTGACCGCCAACGATACATCGCTGGCCGATCGCAAGATTACGATCAAAGGGCACCCGTCGCTGCAGGCCGGCATCAGTCTCGGCGCTGCCACCAGTGCCACGCGTGATGTTGGTCCAGGTTCCGACATCTACCACTACCTTGATCGTCAAGGCATGGAGATGCTTAACTTCTCCGGCAGCCGCGGCGATAACCAAAATGTCTTGGAGTTGACCGATATTCAGAACCCCGAGGCACTGGAAAAACAACCGTTGGAGATCGAACTGGATGTCGATCTGGACGATGACGAATTCATCTTGCCGTTGGCGTTCGATGGCGAACACATGTTGCTGACGGGAGTTCCTTCGCGTGATGACGAGGGCAAAACCCACATCAGCATCAACCACATCCCCGACATCCCAGATAATCGCCGCAGCCTGTGCAGTGCACTCAAGCTGTATTTTTGCAAAACCTACATGCGGCGTGAAAACGTCAACCGGCTGTGCTGGATCGAATACAAGCCCGACGGCACTTTCGTGCGGCATCGCGAGGGTGTGGCCGAGAAGGTCGCTGCTGCCGAAAACGTCTTGTTATTAGTTCACGGGATCATCGGAGACACCGATGGGATCGCTCAAGGGTTGACCTTGGCCAGGGATGCCGAGGGAAAGACCGTCGATCAAAAATTCGATCTGGTCCTGACCTACGATTACGAGAATCTCAGTACTTCGATTCGCAACACCGCCGTCGCGCTCAAGGAGCAGCTTGCCAACGTCGGACTTCGTGAAAACGATGGTCGACGTCTGACGCTGGTCGTGCATTCGATGGGCGGGCTAGTCTCGCGCTGGTTCATCGAAAAGGAAGGCGGCAACCTGGTTGTCGATCATCTCGTCATGTTTGGTACTCCGAACGCAGGATCGCCGTTTGGAAAAGTCGGGGCAGGATTGCAGATCGCACTGGTCCTGACCACGATCGCCCTGAACATGATCCCCACCTTGGTGCCTTTCGGCGGTGCGCTCGTCTATATCATCACGCGCCGCGAAAAAGTCGGCACGACCTTGGATGAAATGACTCCCGGTTCCAATCTGCTGGAAACGCTGAACAGCAGTGACGATCCACGGGTGCGATACACGATCGTGGCCGGCGATGTTCGCCAGTATCGTGAGACGAACGACCCGATGGTTGCCAAGCTAACGGCGAAGATCGGGCGTGAAGTCCGCTTCGATACGATTTACCCCGATGTCGGTCACGATATCGCCGTCAGCGACTACAGCATTCGTGGCGTGGCCGATGCACGCAGCCCGGCGCCAATCAAAGATGGTGTGGCCTGTCATCATTTGAACTATTTCATGTGCGACGCTGGTTTGGAAAAGCTGGCATCGATCAAGTGGTAATCGAATGCGAGTTCCTTTGGACATGCCATGGCCGACGTAATTAACAAACCGGTTATTCTTCTTGCCTTCGCCAATGATCGCGACGACACCGTCCAGTATCTGAGAAATCTACCCGACGAGGCGCGGCGGCTGCGCGAGGTGCTGGAACCTGCGGAGCGTGCCGGGTTGTGCGAACTGGTCGTCCGCACCAACACCACCGCCAGCGACCTCTTCAAAGTCCTGCAGGATCCCAAGTACCGCAATCGCATCGCCATCATTCACTACGGTGGTCATGCCAACGGATATCAGTTGCTGCTGGAATCATCCGCCGGCCAGGCGGTAGCAGCCGACGCCGGAGGACTGGCCGCGTTCCTTACCCAGCAGAAAGGACTGCAGCTTGTTTTCCTGAACGGCTGCTCGACTCAGCAGCAGACACAAGGACTCTTGGATGCGAATATCTCGGTCGTGATTTCAACATCACGGGCGATTGACGATCAGGTGGCAACCAATTTCGCACATCAGTTTTATCAAGGTCTGGCCGGTGGGGCGACGATTCGTACGGCCTACCGTGAAGCCGAAGCAGCGGTGCAAACGGCCAAGTCCGGCAACATGCGGGCACTGTATTTTGGCGAGCGGGAACAATCCCAAGATCAGTTGGAAGCTGATCGCTGGCCGTGGAATCTGTATTTGCGCGAAGGCTCCGAGAACGCCGACCACTGGAACTTGCCGGAGGTTGCTAACAATCCGTTGTTCGGGCTCCGCCCCTTGCCACAGCAGGATCTGCCGGAAAGCCCGTACCGGCATCTCAAACGGTTTACCCGAGACGACGCCGAAGTGTTTTTCGGTCGCGGGCATCAGATCCGTGAGTTGTACGATCGCCTGACCGCACCCCACACTGCACCGATCATGCTGTTCTACGGCCAGTCCGGTGTTGGCAAATCTTCTCTGCTGGACGCTGGACTGTTTCCACGTCTGGAGCAGGATTACGAAGTCCGCTACTTGCGTCGCACTGATGGCGGGCTGCTAGAAACGCTGCAGTCAGCGTTCCTTCCCGACGCCACGGATGTGCCGATCGAAACGGCTTGGAAACTGAAAGAGCAACAACTCGACAAACCGTTGATCGTGATCCTGGATCAGGTCGAAGAACTTTATACTCGTCCGGTCAAAGCTTTGAGCAACGAACTGGATCAGTTGCTGGAAGTAGTCAAAGCCACTTTTGTTGACTGCGATCAGCGGCCGCGGGGCAAACTCGTGCTCGGTTTTCGCAAGGAATGGCTGGCCGAGATCGAAACACGACTGGTCGAATTCAAAGTTCCCCGATCAAAATTATTTTTAGAACCACTGGACCGCCGCGGCATTAGCGAAGCAGTGCTGGGACCGACAACGTCGGACCGATTGCGTGAACGTTACGGGTTAACAATCGAGCAGGGCCTGCCCGAAATCATGGCTGACGATCTGCTGGTCGACGTTGATTCAGCCATCGCGCCAACTTTGCAAATCCTGCTGACCAAAATGTGGGAAAAGGCAACGGACGAAAACTACGAACATCCGCATTTCAGCCAAAAGCTGTATCAGCAGCTCCGTCGCGATGGGATTCTGTTGCGTGATTTTCTGAATCAACAAATCGACGTCTTTCGTCAACGTTACCCCGAAGCGGTCGATTCTGGTTTGCTGCTGGACATCATCGCACTGCACACGACCTCGCATGGCACCGCCGACCAGCGCAGCATGGATGAGGTAGTTCAGTATTACAGTCATTTTGGCGATGATCTGCCCGAACTGATCCAACAGTGCCAGGACTTGCATCTTTTGACCGTAGCGACAAACACGCAAAAGAAGAGTTCCAAAGCGACCAGGCTTGCCCACGATACGCTGGCCCCACTGGTCCGCGAACAGTTTGACGAATCAGACCGACCCGGGCAGCGTGCTCGCCGTGTTCTCGATAATCGTGCGATCGATTGGGAGGACGAAAAACAGGGCGTACCACTGGACGAAGCCGATCTGGCGGTGGTCGAACGGGGCATCCGCGGCACCAAAGCACTGACGCCGACCGAGCAGCGCCTGCTGCAAGCCAGCCGTGAATTACGCTCACGGCTGCAACGAACTCGACAAATACTCAAGCTTGCCGGAATCGCTGCCGTGGCCGTGATTACGATCACGGCAGCAGTCGCCCTGATGCAACGTAACGCTGCCAGGATAGCGAAGGTTAAGGCTGAGGCGGCGGAGGACGACGCGGAGAGACAACGTGAGGCAGCGATTCAACAAACTAAGGTAGCTGAGGCAGCGAAGGACGACGCGAATCAGCAACGCGAAGCAGCGCAGATGGCCTTGATTGACGGCAAATCGGTGGTCGATGAAATGTTGATGACGGTTGCCAGTGAAGGCCTCCGCAATGTGCCGCAGATGGAAGCTGTCCGCACAGATTTGTTGAACAAGGCTTCCGATTTTTACGAAAAATTCGGCAAGCAAGCTGAACAAGACTCCGCATTGTTTGACCAGCAACTGGCCCTGGCCGACATGCACATCGGCAACATGTACACGGTCATGGAAAACGTTGCCGAAGCGGAAGGGAGCTTCGATAAGGCCGTGCAACGATTCAAAACGCTAACCGACCAGTATCCTGACCAACCTGAGTATCAACAGGGCTTGGCAAATACTTACAACTGGTGGGGTGAACTGTGGCGAGGTCGCGGCGATGAAGGAGATCGGAATGCCTGGGAAAAGTATTCCGCAGCGTTAGAGCGGCAAGAGGAACTGGTCAAGGGAAATCATGCTGAACACGCCACCTACTGGTACGAACTCGCGCGCACGCACAACAATCTCGGTATCGTAGCCAAGAACCACAGTGTTCTCCCCGAAGATGGTAAGGCGAAAGACAAAGTCGCGATCTGCGCTTTCACACTGGTGATTGCCATGCTGGAGAAGGGCCAACAGTCTCAAACAGTCAACGACTTGGGGCCCTATTTGCAGTGGGTGCACCCGGATATCGGATCTGAGGGAGAACTCACATTTTCCCGATATTTAGAATCCTTGAATCTGAGTTTGGATGACGTACCGAATGTGGAGCGTTCAGACGAATCCAAAGTGGTGCTCGCCTGGAGCTATACCAACCGCGCCAACGTGCAAAAGGATAAGCATTACGATCAAGCGAAAAAAGACTATCAAATAGCCATTCGCTTCTGGAATGAATTATTGGCCGACCATCCGGACGAGCGTTCCTACCAATCAGAGCTTGCCACCGTACTCAACAACTACAGCAACATGCTTAAGGATGAGGGGGAACAAGAATCGGCGTTGGAGAGAAACCTGCAGAGCATCGCCACGTATGAGCAACTTGCTGCTGCCGTGCCCGAGATTCGTTCGGAACTAGGCAACGCCTATATGAGTCGCGGCGCGATCTACGAAAAACTGTCCGAAAAAGAAACGTTGGAAGCTGAGCGCAAAGACGATCTTCGCCGTCAAGCGTTGAAACAATTCGAACTGGCATATCGACAATTCGAGCGCCTGGTCGAGTCCCAAAACAAGAACGCAATGGAAGAAGACGCGAACGACACGGAAGAGAACGCCAAAAAATACATCCCCCGATTTGGGATGTCCGTTTGTAATATCGCGACGCTCGAACTGGCCTTGAAGACGTCCACGTCTCTTGATAAGCCACAAGACGGTGAGCCGGTACTTGCCGATCATGATATTTCGTTTGCCAGCCACGTCAGAGCGGCAGAAGCGATCAAGCGGCTCGAAAAAATTGGCAACAAGGCCACGTTCAGCCGCTATCAGCGCGCTGCCTGGATCATGTCTCGCTGCATCTTGCTTGCCAAAGAAGATCAGACTTTAGCGGTTGAAGATCGCAAAGCGTTGCTCGATGACTATTCCGATCGCACGATCAAGTTATTGCGATTGGCGAAAGAGAAGGATGCCGCCAGCGACAAGCGTTATCAGCCATTGTGGGATCACCGCCCAGAGGCCATCGAAATCTTGAAACCGTCGAATTGAAACCATCCAACGCACACAAGTTGATCACCGCCCCTTTGCCGTTGCGGCCTGCAATTGGGATATCATGATAACGATTCTTTGAAATGCTAGCGTTGATTGAGGGAAAACGGGCGGGACTGCGACAAACATGTTGTAATCAAATCATGCTTCGGAATCGAATCTGCCGATACGATCGTTACAGTTTCATACCGTCACGAAGTCAGTATCTTGATGTCGCAACGCGTCTTCGGCATAACCGTGTCCCTCCTCGTTCTCTTGGCCGTGCTGTTGACGATGTCATTAGCCACTGCCGCGGAGACAGACGATTCGGATCCCGGCTATATCGATAGTGCCCTGATCAGGAACCGATTGCGAGTGCGTGTGGACGCCGGCTGGGACTTGAACCGACCCGACCGCGCTGAATTTTTTTACGGATCTTGGGCCAATCTGGCTGACCATCCTCACGCCATCAAAGATACGGATGAATTACTTACCGTGCTGAATGATCGTGGCACGATATTTCTGCCCGAATCGGTCGATTTCCAGGAGCTTTCCACTTACCTTGAGATCGCCTACCAGGATCGAGCATCGGTTTTCGCCGAACTACCGATACGGTTCATTCAATTCATCGGCGACGGAGAAGACCCCAACGCGTTTTCATCCGTTGCTTTCCGCAACGCCTACGACCGCGCTTCCAGAAATCCGCAAGGTGTGTCGGATCTGCAACTTGGTTTCAAATTCGCCATGGTGAATGACGAACACCTAACGCTGACGATGCAAATCCGCACGTTCATCCCCACTGGCAAGTCTCGCGATGGACTGGGAACGGGTCACGTCAGTATTGAACCGGGCTTGCTGTCACAACTTCGCCTCAGCGAGGACGTAGCGATGATGGGTCAAGCCAAACTGTGGACTCCAGTCGATGCCGGCGCGAACGCCGGAAACGTTGCCATCTACGGGGCGGGACTCCGTTATGATCGGATGTGCAATCGATGCTATCCCTGTAAGCCTTGCGTCGTTCCGATGATCGAATTCGTTGGCTGGACCGTCCTGGATGGTTTTGAAACTCTCTCTAGTCCTGACGGTCTTCCTGTCGTCCCCAATTCTGCGCAAGTACCTTTCATTCCGGATAACATTAACGAAGACGGAGTAACGCAATTAGATGCCAATGGCGGTGTTAACCCCCTGATCAAAGATGCGCCCACCAGCCATGGCGTCCAGGATGCCACTGGCAAAACCATCATCAATGCAAAGATTGGCTTTCGCACGCTCTTCGGTCTTCAAGATTCGGTTTATCTTGGTTACGGACGCGTCCTGACCGGCAGTCGCTGGTACCGAGATGCTGTGCGGATTGAGTTTCAACGATTGTTCTAGCTACTCAAACTGAGCGGTTTTGATTTCGCGTGCTTGTTTTGCTAGTGAAAATCGGTGTTTGCGCATGAAAAGAGGTCCCTTTAAATGGGTAGCGACCAAACTGCCCAGGAACCTCACCCATGATTGTGACACGGACGCCAAACTTTTTGCAACAGACCTTTCGAGCGCAGAAATCCCACTTCTCAAAGAGCGGTTTTCAGCACTTTCGCGTCCTGATCGTTGCGATGTTGATCAACGCGCGTAAGTCAAAACTCTGCCATCTCGCAGCGGCCGCACCGGATCTTGGTCACCGAACATCCCATGCCAGATTTCTGCTTTCCGACTGGGATGCTCCCGGTTTACTTGCGGCCCAGGCTTGGAGAATCATCGCGTCGATGAATCCGCAGCCCGGAGAACCTATCTATTTGATGATCGATGACACGCGGATCGAGAAGCGTGGCAAGAAGATGGATGGTGTTTCAAAAATCTGGGACCAGAAATCGCATAGCTTCATTAATGGTCACATCGTCGTATTGGGGGCAATTCTATTTCGTGGTGTGTCCATTCCCTGGGCTATCGAATTGTGGATGCCGAAAGCGCAAGCCGGCCGAAGCTATCGTAAGCTCAATCAAATCGCGTCATCGATGATCCGTGGGTTTCCCGAGCGATTTGGCTTGAAGGTTCGCGTTCTGTTCGATGCTGCCTACCTCGCTCAGTCGGTAGTCCGCGTCTGCGAAAGCAAGGGATTTACGTGGTTTTCCGTCGCTGCCAGGAATCGCAATCTGATTCGCGGCAGCAAGAAACAGAAGCTCAAAGAAATCGCTCCAGGAGTGTTGCGTTACCGCGGCCAGCGCGTTCGCATGCGCCGCAGCCGAGGGTGGCGTTGGCTTCGGGTTGCGGCAGTCGATGGTGTGCTGGGACGGACTGGAAAGGTTCGAGTGGTCTTTTCGAAACGAACGCGCCACAGCAACAAAGAGTTGTTATCAGTCGCCACGAATGAAGTCACGAGAAATCCTCGCGAGATCATCGCGATCTATGAACAACGTTGGAATATCGAAGTTCTGTTTAAGGAGATGCGGAGTTCTCTCGGGCTGTGCGATTACCAGGTACTACGCAGAACCGCCATCGAGCGACACCTGCACCTGTGCTGCGCAGCCCACCAAACGCTGACCCACCAAGCCGTCAAGGATGAAGGTGCACAAGCAAGAGAAGAAAGCAAGGAGGTCGTTCTGCCGTCTCTGAATCAAAGAATGGAAGTATTCCGGCAACGGGTTAACCAAGACCGAGTTACCGCGCTCCTCTCAAGGATTCGAGACAAACATGTGAAACGAAAAATCAGGTACTATCTGATCCGGGAGGCCGCCGTCGCGGCCTAAAACCGCTCAGTTTGAGTAGCTAGCTGGTGCTGCTTCCACGTTGAAGTTGTGGCTCAGCAGACGACCCGTCCCTTTGAGAGCAAAGATTTCACCAGTAGGGTGGAGCAAGCGGGCGGTGAAACAGGAGACCGATTGATTGAAAAGAGATATATCACGAACTTGTAAATTGTTCCCAGCGAACCGATCCGCCGTGCCGACCCAGTGGGGCAGGGCACCCGGAGCAATCCGGGTCCCTATCCCGATTTTTTTGTTCTGCTGCTTGTTCATGCAGTGTTAGCAACTCCGGGCGGAATACCTGCGCCAGCACCCAGCACAAATCCAACCAAAGGAGCACCAATCGCAACGTAGATGGCGGCCTTGAACGGATCGTACGCGTTAAACACGAACCCCCCGCCAATTGCTCCAACTACGGACGAAAAAAACAAATACGGAGAGTTAATGAATGGGCTTAGCAATCCCACTACTACGGACGTGAAAACGACTCCGGTTTTGGATTCATCATGTCTGATGAAGGTAAGCAGCCATCCCGCTGGTGGTCCGGCCATCGCGCCCAGACCAGCTGCAATTCCTCCGAAGACTACTCCCGCGATGATGGAAGATGTCGGCGCGAACTCAAACAATCTCGCGACATGATAGCTGCCGAATCCACCGATCGCGGATGCAGTTGCTAACAAAACACTTATTGCGGCCACGACGAAGATTAAGATCGCGACTGACACACACCCCCATCTCGCTTGCGAAGAGGAAGTCGTGCCTTCAGGCCAATCAGTTTTAAGTTGTTTTTCACTCATGACCGTTAAGCGTTATTCATGGTTTTGTAAGATCAACGAGCAAGACGCGACAATTGCGCGGTTTTGTGCAGCAGAACGTCAGTCGTCACCGGGCACGGACCAACGACTGTCAATTGATGTAAAACTCGCAAGCGGTGCTCCGTGTGCAGTACGCCCAGCAGGGGCGTGAGCTTGTGGGGTGAAAGTCCCCTGTACTTTGTTCCGGTTTCTTTCAAGCAGTCAGTATACCAAATGAATTTCCTCTGAAAGACAGTACGAGGCGAGGTCAACTGCGGGGAGGTGACGACCGTGGGGAGGAAACCTGCGAATGTTCACGCCGCTCAGGTCAGCCAACTTGTCGCGCCCGCCAATCGCAACCGACAGTCCAGACGACGGCAAAGCAAGACTCATCGCAGGTCGCGGCCAAGCCACGAGCGGACGTCTCAACGCCTTGACCATCGGCTCGCAAGCTCGCGATGTCAAAGCATGGTTATGCACGTTGGTTTAGCAAGATAGCAACGGCCAGGGGCACACGGCGATCAAGCGGATTCGCTTGTTCACGATTCATACGCAGGGTGTTTGGTTTCCGTGCATCTGGATCGCGGCGGAATTCTGCCAAAACGCTGCCGTCATCCCAACGTGATTTGTGGAAAGTGTGACTATTGCAGCATGGTATCGGGCTTTGTTTTGGCCAGCCAAGTGGCGATGTCATTGATGATCGCATCTGATTTGCGAACACCAACAAGCACGCGGTCTGTGTTGCCGCAGCTAAAGAACACGAGTGACGGCACATTGACGATGCCCGCATCACGGCAGATGTCGTGCAATTGCGGGATGTCGATGTCAAGGGAACGAAATTCGACACGGTCATCGAACCGTTCGATGGCAGGTCGGAGATTTGCGTCCATGTTTCTGTCGTGGGCGTCCCATTTCGCCCAAAAATGAACAATGAGCTTTGGGAGCCGCAAATCGTCACGTTTGAAGCGCGTAGTTGCTGGTTGCCAGTGGCGATTGTCATGTTCGCGGTGATACGCCACGTACATCGTTGCGGTGAAATACGATTGCCAGTCAATCGAGTATTGGTCAACGAATAAAGAAAATGGTGGCCATTCATCGTCGGTCAGCGACATAATTGTCAGTATCGTATTGTCGTCATCGTAGACACCGGATTGAAGAAATTGATCGAACCGGTCTGCCGTTGCGAAGACAGGAGCAAGCCGAGATAGTTGCGACAAGTATCGATCGTGCTTGCTGCAGAAAGCACGCCACTGGTCGGTCTGGTTGTTCGGTTTGCGAAACGACATGTGGGGTCAGTTCGTGCCCGAGATCAGGGAGCCATTGTTAAAGTGAAGGCGACAATAACAGACACGATCAACAACACCCCAGTCCACAATACCAAGTTCCGCAACCACGGACGGGTGATTGAGTCATAGAGCATCAAGGGAAGCGATACCACTACTCCTCCGACAAAGAACAAAATCAAAACCAGAAAAACAGGAACTTGGTTGTCGTTAGCAAGCCGTATAACCAGGCCCAGTTTAAAGAGAGCTAGGCCTGTAACAGCAATCCCTCCAAGTGCAGGCATCCAAAGGAATTCGAGAAGCGTGTATTGATCTCGTTTCGTGTCAACCGAT
>JBFJVZ010000025.1:0-31889 GCA_041623895.1 Pirellulaceae bacterium
ATCGGCCGCTTTCTCTGCGCCACTCCGTGTTCTCTGCGGTAAAAATCTTAGCATCACTATCGAGGATGCGGAGTTCCGCCGAGGAAGGACATGCGATTGAAAGACGGGATTAAGCGAATGGTAAATAATTCTTAAGGGACTACCGCAGAGGACGCCGAGGTTCGCGGAGGAAAAGAAACATTGCGGAACATCAACATCGGCCGCTTTCTCTGCGCCACTCCGTGTTCTCTGCGGTAAAAATCTTAGCATCACTATCGAGGATGCGGAGTTCCGCCGAGGAAGGACATGCGATTGAAAGACGGGATCAAGCGAATGGTAAATAATTCTTAAGGGACTACCGCAGAGGACGCCGAGGTTCGCGGAGCGTCGGACGACATAAATCAATCCGGCCCATCATCAATCATGGAGCCCGCCGCTCGCGTGGCAATCGTCATCACCATGGCGTTCGGATTGCCCACCGTGATGTTGTTCAATGCTGACGCGTCGATGACTCTCAGATTTTCGACGCCGCGGACAACAAGACCATCGTCAACTACATCACCTACGGCGCAAGTGCCGGTGGGGTGATACAAGGTTTGCGCAAAGCGGCGAATCGAACGCGCGATTGATTCGTTGCTGTCACGTTTCCGTCCGGGCAACAACTCGCCGGTCGTCCAATCGGACAGCGGTGGGAGCTGAGCAATCTCGCGGGCAAGTCGCACACCATCGATTGTGATCTGCAGGTCGGTTTCATCGCTTAAATAATTCGGCTCAATGATGGGCGGGGCAATTGGATCCGCGCTATGGATTCTCAGTCGGCCTCGTGATTTTGGCTTGGTGAAATCAACAGCAATGGTCATCGCGGACGTCTCGTCGGAGCCGGGGTAAGCCAGGTAATGGGTCGGCGTGACATGAATCTGACAGCGACCACCCCGGAACAGTCCGCCGCACTCGGCGATGTTGGATGATAGCGGTCCCCCGCCAACCGTTTGCCATCGTGCGATCTCACGTACGGATGAGCGAGATCCAAAACGGTACGCCGGATCGACGCCAAAGATGACGGGCATGACGATGTGATCTTGCAGATTTGCACCAACAGCCGGCGCATCCACTCGAACATCGATGTTGCACTCACGGAGCAGATCGGGCGGACCGATGCCGCTACGCATCAGGATCAGCGGTGATCCGATCGCCCCGGCGGACAAAATCACTTGGCCATCGCAGCTGATCGTTTCTCCGCCGACCACTTGAACTCCAGTCACTTGCTGGTCGTCAAAGATCACCCGCGCGACGCCCGCGCGAATGACGTTGACGCCACAGCCATCCAGCAACGCCGCAGGATTCCAACGGCGACCATTTCGATTTACCCGCTGATAAACCATTGGCTGGCTGTTGGGCAGCGACTCGGCCGCTTCCAGAAACCGTTTTGACGACTCACTCAGCCATCGCGGCGACTCCGGCATGACGATCGCGCCGACTTCCCGATAGGCCTCTTGCAGCCCGGTCAGACTCCAGCGGCTGGCACTGGCAAACTCGCGCAAGTCCTCGTCCTGGGGCGGAAACCAGATCATCGCGTTGATGCGGCAACTGCCTCCGAGACCTCGGCCGCGAGGCCAGCGGAGCGATCTGCCGGCGAGCCTGTCGACGGCACTGGTAGGGAAATCCCAGTCATCGGCGCTACCAAGCAAATTCAGCCACCGCGCTGGCCGCTGCCGATCGTTTTTCGCAGCCGGCATCGAGGGCGGTTCGATCAGCGTAACGGAGATACCCTGACCGGCCAGCAGATGGGCCAACAGGCAACCCGCTGATCCGGCACCAACGATGATGGTATGACAATTCGCCATGGAAGCTCCGTGGAGCGATCGGTCCCAGTCCGCCTGGTTTTGCCAGCCCGTTCGCCTTGGCCCGGGGGCTGATTCGCCCGCCGACTTGGGACAAGTCAGCCCACATGTTAGCTTGTTTGTTGAGAGAAACTTACCTCCAGTAAACGATCACCCACCATGACTGTTACCCGCTCACAAACGACGCATCGGCTGTCTTCCATTGCAACCGCGCCGCCGGACGCCATCCTGGGCCTGACCGAGGCCTTTCTGGCCGACCCAAACCCGGACAAGATGAATCTCAGTGTCGGTGTTTACAAAGATGCATCGGGACAAACGCCGGTACTACGCTGTGTGAAAGAAGCCGAACGCAGACTGCTTGAAAACGAAGCCACCAAAGGTTACTTGGCAATCGACGGCTTACATGATTACCGAGACCACGTCAGATCACTGGTCTTCAACGGTAAGGTTGACGCGTCAAGGATCGCAATCGTGCAAACACCGGGCGGAACCGGGGCGCTGCGAATCGCGGCGGACTTTTTGGTGACGCAACTGTCGCCGATTCGCATATGGATGTCTTCACCCACCTGGGCCAACCATCCGGCGGTGTTTGCCGCTGCCGGCTTACCCGCTGAAACGTATCGCTACTTGAATGCGGACCGGACCTCGCTGGACTTCGAAAGCATGATCGAAGACTTGCGGCAAAAGACTTCTGCCGGCGACACGGTGCTCTTGCATGCTTGCTGTCACAACCCGACCGGAATCGACCCGACGGCCGAGCAGTGGAAAGAGATCGCAGCCGTTCTCGCCGAAAAACAATTGTTGCCGCTGATCGATTTCGCCTATCAGGGTTTTGGTGACGGCTTGGACGAAGACGCCACCGGTCTGCGAACAATCCTGGCTACCGTCGACGAGGCGATTATCTGTAATTCCTTCTCCAAGAATTTTGGCCT
This sequence comes from Pirellulaceae bacterium, assembly GCA_041623895.1. Taxonomy (GTDB): domain Bacteria; phylum Planctomycetota; class Planctomycetia; order Pirellulales; family Pirellulaceae; genus JBFJVZ01. The sequence goes on from JBFJVZ010000025.1 coordinate 2,753, forward strand.
GTACAGCGAACGCGTCGGTGCGGTTTCCGTCGTTGCCGCTGATGCGGACGCCGCCAACGCATCGCTGAGTCAACTGAAAACAGTTGTCCGCAGCAACTACAGCAATCCACCGCGCCACGGTGCGGCGATTGTGGCCACCGTCTTGGACGATGATACGTTGTCCGGGATGTGGAAACAGGAACTAGCCGAAATGCGTGAGCGGATCACCAGACTTCGCAGGCAATTCGTCGAGACAATGAAAACCAGGGGCCACGACTTTGCTTTCCTGCTGCCTCAGCGCGGCATGTTTTCTTTCAGCGGATTGACAGCGATGCAAGTCGACGAGTTAAAGAGCAAACACGGCATCTACATCGTCGGCAGCGGTCGCATCAATGTGGCAGGCATGAACGAAGACAAAATGGATCAACTTTGTGACGCCGTCGCCTCGGTGCTGTAACAGGTACCGATGACAAAGCCATCGTTCGCTCTCCGCGAACGAGCGCTCGATCTCCCGTTCGATTGCGGAGCAAACGACGACTTTAATAAATTCACAGCCTCTCCGCGAACGAGCGCATTGCAGCCAAGACAAGCCTGCCGCCCACGGAGCGCGCGACGACAATCAAGGTCCTTACTCCGCTCCAGAGCCTAGCCCATGATCCGCCCCATCCTTGCGATCGCCCTGTGCCTGTTTGTTGCGACCATGGCTCGCCCCGATCATGTCTTTACAGTGACTCAGTCCGAGGCCTCATCAGTCTCGGCCCGACTAAGCGATCTTGCCCAGTTCAGAAACGGCGGTAATGACGAACCGGTCATCATTGAATTTCCAGATGGCATCTATCGGCTTCAGCAAACCATCCAGCTGACGCCAGAACTGGTTGGCAAAGGCTTGACACTTCACGCCCAGAACGCGGGGCAAGTCGTGATCTCGGGCGGTCGCCCACTGCCTGCCGGCAAACGCGACGGTCAATATTGGCGAGTGAAACTTCCCGATGACTGGAATCGATTCGGCAAACCAAGGTTCTTGGTCGTCGATGGCGCACTGACCGCCGCGGCCCGCCATCCCAACCAAGGCTATCTGCGGATCGAAACGTCGCTGCCTGATCGACGCAGCGGTTTTGTTGCCGCCGCCGGCGACATTCCCGATGTTGCCGCCGGATTTGATCTGGTCTTGCTACACGATTGGTCCAGTAGTCGGTTGCCGGTGGCCTCCTTCACATCCGAGACTCGAACGCTTCGCACAATCGGTCCGATTGGTTGCCAGGCAGAGCACTACGCAATCGACCACTTCGAGAAACAACCGCGGTACTGGCTGGAAGGCCATCAAGCATTTGCGGACGTACCGGGCGAATGGTTTGTTGATGCGGCAGCCGGTGAAATCGTTTTGCTCGCCGCCGAGCGGCCACAAGCATGCCCCCAAGTTGTGTTGCCCTGGTTGGATCAATTGTTGGTCGCCACCGGGATCGACAAACCGATCGGCAATCTTGCCATCCAAGGAATCACGTTCACCGAATCGCGATTCAACATGCCCGTTGGTGGCTACGCCGGCGCGCAAGCCACGATGCATGAACCACGCGACGAGCACGGGGTCAGAACAACAAAGCACCGCGCATTCGTGGACGCTGCCGTCAAGATCGAGCATGCGGTCGGCTGCCGTCTCAGCAATTGTGATTTTCAGGCTTTAGGCGGAAGCGGTTTGTGGATCGGAGGACGCACGAAGAACTGCCAGGTCTTTCGATCGCGATTCACCGACATCGGCGGCAACGGACTGAATTTGGGCGAAGACAACTCGCGCCGCGTCGACGCACGAAGCTGGTATCAGTCGGCTCCCCAGCAAGTCCCAACGGCCAACGGGGTTCAACAGTGCAAGTTCAGTCACTGCGGACAGTTTTTGCCCGGAGCGGTCGCAATCTGGGCGGCGCTTCATCACAAACTGGAGATTGCCGACAATCACATTCACGATTGTCCGTACACCGGCATTTCGCTAGGTTGGATTTGGAACGACAGCCCAAGCCCGGCAGCTGAAAATGTGATTCGCAACAATCGCATCGAATTCGTGATGCAAGTGCTCAGTGATGGCGGCGGCATTTATACGCTTGGCCGACAGACGGACAGTTTGATCACTGGCAATGATATTTCCGACGTGCCGCTGAACGCTGGTCGCGCCGAATCCAACGGCATGTTCCTGGACCAGGGCACCACCGGATTGACAATTCGCGACAACACGATTCGCCGCGTCGATAAATCTCCTCTTCGTTTTCACCAGGCTGGAAAGAACCTGGTTCGTGACAATCGCTGGGAGCTTGCCGGTCCCAAAACACCACCGGTTCGCTTCAACAATACGCCGGAAAGCAACATCACCCTCGAAGCGAACGAAGTTCTCCCGCCCCAGAAAAGTTATTTCCTGATTGGCAACTCGCTGACCTGGGACACGATTCCGTCCCAACTGGATGGGAACGTGCACTGGCACGTTGATTGCGGCAAGAACCTGGCCTACATCCGTGACAACTTTCGTGCACCGTGCGTGGGTAGCTCACGACTTTGGCCAACGGCGTTGACGACTACGCAATACGATTTCGTTTCCGTCCAGCCTCATTACGGCACCACGATCCAGGACGATGTCGCCGTGATTTCAAGCTGGATGAAGCATCAACCAAAGGCCGTTTTTGTGATCCACACCGGCTGGGCACGGCACGCCGATTGGGCTGAAGAAGCGTCCGATAACGATCCACAGGGAACACTGACCCACAGCAACGCGTACTTCGGCGAATTGCTGCGTCGATTACGGCAACAGCACCCCGCTCGTGAAATTCGCCAAACCTCGGCCATGGATTACTTACATCGCATCGCCAAAGATATCGAAACCGGTACGGCGCCGATCCAATCGATCGACGAACTCTATCGAGATGCGATCCACATGACGATTCCCGCCGGTCGGTATCTGATGCACAACGCGATGCGGCAAGCGCTGGATCAACCTTTGACCGAACGAGGTTTTGAAAAAGTTGATGCGACGCTGAAAAAATACTTGGATACGATCCTGAGCAATCGATAGCCGTCAAATTCTCCGAATTCGAGATCAGGTCTGCGATCGAAGTCGGAGAGTTCGAAGACTATTTCAACAATTCCAGCAAATGACACTCGACACTCTCGGCCAGCGCGTCGGGGTGGTAACCGCCTTCCAACAGACTGACTAATTTGCCTTCGGCATGTGTCTTGGCGACGTCCAAAACGATGCGAGTGAGCTCCGAAAAATCTTCGCTTTCCAGTTTCAGTGAGCCGATCGGATCTTTCACATGGCTGTCAAATCCTGCGCTGATCAACACCAGTTGCGGTTTCATTTTCTCCGCCAGTTTTTCGACTTCAGCGCGAAAACCCTTTAACTGATCCTGCCTGAGTGTGCCAAAACGAATCGGCAAATTCACCGTCGTCCCCTTGCCGGCACCGCCGCCAGTTTCATCAGCGGTACCGCTGCCGGGATAGAACGGGAAGCGGTGCATCGACAAAAACCCGACTTGCGGATCTTCCCAAAAAATATCTTGCGTGCCGTTGCCGTGATGCACATCCCAGTCAACGATCAGCACGCGTTCTAGTCCCAATTCCTTGATCGCAAGCCGCGCGGCCATGGCGATGTTATTCATCAAACAGAATCCCATCGCTCGATGATCGGTAGCATGATGCCCCGGCGGCCGCACCAGGCACAGTGCATTGCTATCTGCACCAGCAACGACACGTTTGACGGCATCACAGGCCGCACCGCTCGCCATCTTGGCCACCTCAAACGAAGGCGGGCTAACGATCGTATCGGCGTCCAGCATCCCGCCGCCGGATGCGGCCATGTTCTCGATCGTGTCGATCGTGTCGGCATCGTGCACGCGAACAATCTGTTCGTGAGTAACCGGTTGCCAGTTCGGCCGCCTGCAACGATCCAGCAGTTTTTTTTCGTTTAGTCGCGCAGTGATGCTACGCAATCGACCCGCGTTTTCCGGATGACTTCCGGTCTCATGCTTGAGAAAGATATCGTCGTAATAAAGTAGCGTCATGATGGTTCCACAAAACGGAACGTGCCGAATTCGCCCGGCTAAGTTTTACACGACGGTGTTCGCGGGGCCAAACCTCGTTGTCAACGGATAGCTGCGGAGCGGCGATTGCATCAAGCCTGGGGCGCAAGCCGGCTCGCGGCCCAGGCTCTAGGCTGCCGTGCCTCCGGCACTATCGAAATGCGCGGTCTTCAAGACTCACGCCACGGGTTGCTATCTATGCTTACTCGTGCCGCAGTGCTTCGATTGGGTTCATCATCGCCGCGCGTCGCGCGGGGTACAGGCCGAACAAAAGCCCCACTCCCAGCGAGATGAACAATGACAACCCGACCGACCAGGGCGCGATACGAGGCTCTAGCGTCATCGCGATCGGCGGCAATAACTCGGGTGAAATCGTCGTCAACGCGACTCGCAACGATCGAAAGATCGGGCCGCACATCAACCCACAGGCGACCCCCAGCAGTCCGCCGCTGCCGGTCAGCACCAACGTCTCAGTCAGAAACTGATGAATGATGTCCGCACGTTTCGCCCCCAACGCGCGGCGGATGCCGATTTCGCGAGTCCGTTCCGTGACAGTCGCCAGCATGATGTTCATGATGCCGATCCCGCCGACCAACAACGAAATTCCGGCGATCACGACCAGCAAGACGTTAAACATCGCGCGTGTTCGTGCCGCCTGACGCAGCAGTTCCTTAGGCACAACCACCGCATAATCTTCCTTGTCATGATAACGCTGCAGCAACATTTCGACCGCGGCGGCGGTTTCATCCACATCATCGATATCGTCGACGGTCAGCGTGATCTGTGTTAACTCGACAATCTCGCCTTTGAAGTTAAACCCTTCGCCGATCCGGTTCATAATCTGATCACCGACGCGATGCCGGAAAGTGGCCAACGGAATATAAGCGTCGAAACTGTAATCGCGAGCTTCCAGACTGCCGCCGATCGCTGCAGAGGGGGTGCGCGGCTTGGTCTGTCCAATGACGGTATAGACATCACTTTTGACGTCAACGGTCTTACCGATCGGATTGTCGTAAGGAAACAATCGCTTGGCGGTTTGATCGGCCAAGATGATCACGTTCTCACGGTCATCGCTGTCTTTCATCCAACGGCCGCGGGCAATTTCCAGCCGGTTCAGTTCCAAGTATTCTTTGCTGCAGCCGACCAGGTTCACATCAACCGTTCTGCCGGCGACCATGAACTCACGTTTCAATTCTCGGATGGGAACGGCTTGCGAGATGGTCGGCACATTTGACAAGATCCGCCGGTAATCGGATCGCAGCAAGCCGTAGGTCTTGACACGATCATCGCCCGTTTGCGTGGTTTGTGGTTCAATGCTGCGGACGATGATGTTGGTCGCACCAAGCTGCATGATCTGTTGCTGCGCGTCGTAGCTGACGCCTTCGCCCATGGCGACCAGCCAGATCACGGTCGTGGTGCCGATAAAGATTCCCAACGCGGCAAGTGCTGATCGCATTTTTTGCAACAGCAGGCTCTTAAGGCCAAGCCGCAACGTTTGCATAAACGTGCCTTTCATCCGCCGCCAGCTGCCTTGATTTGCGCGTCCAATTCATCGGCGTCGACCTTGCCATCGCCATTGGCATCCGCTCGTGTAAACCTGTCGCGGTCCTGTTCAGAAAATTCGTCCTCGGTCAGCACGCCGTCACCATCTTTGTCAGCCAGCTTGATCAGCTTTGCGCCGTCCAGCTGCGGTTTGGCTGGCGTTTTCTTCTGTTTTCCTGGGGGCTTTTCGGCATCCTTGTTTGTGTCGGGTGCGGTTTTGTCGGTTGCGGCCAAGCCGGCAGGTTTCGCTTCCTGATCCCTGTTTGCGGCTGGCGTCGCCGGCCGCAGCGCCGCCTTTTGCGCTTCATCGATGTAAGCCAGCGGATTGATGACAACTTCATCTGCCTCGGCTAGTCCCGCCGTAACGACCGTAAACTCATCGTTGCTTCCGCTTAATTCGATCGCCCGCTTGCTGATTCCGTCGGCTGTCCGCACCCAGCAAACATAGCCGTCATCACTTTCCAGGATCGCAGCAACGGGAATCAGCAATTCGTCCTGGTATTCTTCCAGCACAATATCGACCACGGCGCTCATCCCGGGTTTTAGCCCGGGCGTGTTTTGAAGCTTGATGATCGTGTCGTACTTGACCATGTTTCCCGTCCACCAACCGGCCGGGCGAGTGACCTCTGCGATCTCGGAGACTTCACCTTCAAGTGTCAAGTCTTGCAGCTGAACTTTGGCGGGCATGCCAACGCGTAGGCGGTCGACTTTGGACTCGTGGATCCCGACTTTGACTTGCATTTTGCTGACATCGGGAATCATCAGCAGGGTCTGTTGTTCGCGGACGACGGCACCTTCCTCGATATCGGGTGTCTCTTTCCATTCAGCAGCGGAGGGAAAGATCACCATGCCTTCGGCTTCCGACTTGATGACGCAGTTTTCAAGTTGCTCCTGCTCTCGGGCGAGCCGATCCTGCTCCAATTTCACGGTCGATTTTTCCGCCGCCAGCCGCGCTTCGGCGGCGGCCAGCGTGCTTTTAAGTTCTTGCAGCGACTTTTTCTTTTTGAAGTTCTCGAGCGTCTTCAGCTGCTGTTTCTTCAACTCCAAATCTTTTCGGGCGGAATCAAGCGCGAATTTTTCGCCGTCCAATTGCAGCGAGCGAAACATGCCTTTGGAGACCATGCGGACAGCGGATTCGTAAGCCAACAGCTTCTTTTTGACTTGCTCTTCGGCGTCGAAAATGTCTTTTTCGACCGCCGCGCGTTCTTCCAGGTAGGTCCCGTTCTCGTATTCCTCGATGTTGGTCTCTGCCACATCAACATCGGCTTGAGCGATGATCATGTTTGCCTTGGCCCGTTCGACGGCGATCGTTTGCCGCGTGATGTTTTCCTCGATCGTGGACGTATCCAGCTTGACTAGCTCATCGCCCGGTTTGACCATCGTGCCGGTCTCGATCACCCACAAGACGGTGCTGCCGCCTTTGACAAAGCATTTGATCTCTTTGTTGTTGGAGCTTTCGACCGTGCCGTTCTCGGTCACGGTGACCGCCAAATCACCGCGGCGGATTGTGTGCAACAATTTTGGTCCGGCGTCGGCCGGCGTCAGCGAACCGAATAGGTACGGAGCGACAACGAAAATGGCGATGATGACCACCATCACACCGACCACGGCCAGGGGTTTGCCCCATGACTGCAACGGAGTTTTCTGAGCGGCAGGCTTATCCATGTCAGCGGCGGAGAGGAGTGCAAGCGAGTTGGCGCTGCGAAAGCATGATCGCTTCCATCATACTCACGACTGGCCGAATGCTTGCCGAATTAGCAGCGAAAGCAACACATAAAACGCCTCGCCCGAGAACATTCACTATCGCAGATGAATGCGCGATCGTGACCCCGGAACCTGAAGAAAACGCGCGAGAATCTGCGGATTTATCGGTTTGTCCCCGGTTGCAACTTTCGGCTGCAGGTGATCAGAAATGCGTGAAGCAGCACTCTATCGCTTGCGCTAGAAACTTGGCTTCCGGCTATTGGTCCCACAACCGATATGGGTCATCCAGCCGTTTCATCTCGGCCAGCAACAGCGCTTCCATTTCCGCCAGTTTGGCGGCGTATTTGGGATCGTCGGCGAGATTGATTTGGCGGGGTTCCGGCTGGCGGCCCAACATCGCCACGACCGCCGGATCAGCATGCTGGCTGAGCAATTCATCCGGATTCTGTTTCAGGTTGAATAGCTGTGTCTCTCGGACCTGCCCGTCCATCACGTCGTACTTGATGAGTTTCCAGTCGCCTTTGCGGACCGAACGCATGCCTGGCTTGGTACCGCCGCAATAAACGCCGTACAACAATTCGCGAACGGTTTGCTGCTTACCTTCCAGCACACCGCGAAAACTGATGCTTTCGATATCTTTGGGCTGCTCGATGCCGGCTAAATCACAGATCGTTCCCAACACATCCATCAAATAAATATTCCCCTGCGCGCGAGTCCCGGGCGCGATGCCCGGACCCTTGGCAATGAACGGAACTCGCCAAGTGTGTTCATACAGATTCTGCTTGCCCTGCAGTCCGTGACGACCAATCGCGATGCCATGATCGGCCGTGTAAAAGATGTACGTGTTCTTCAGTTCTCCCATGGCTTCAAGTTTCTCAAGCACACGGCCAATCTGGATGTCGATGTTTTCGCTGCAAGCATACTCGCGGCCGATTTCGTTGCGGATCGTTTGTTCGTCGCGCTTTTCCCAAACGCCAGAGACTTTCACTTCATCGCGGAGTCCCGGATGCCCATGATGAAACGGATGCGCCGGCAAGTAGTTGCTGGGCAGCCGGGGTGTTTTGTCATTGATTGACGGTAATGAATTGGGGTCTTTGTGATTGACGGCGCCGTACTTTTTCAATAGCTCAGGTGTGCCGTCGCGGGGGTCGTGGGGATGCGAGAATCCGAAATAGATCAAAAACGGATCGCTGTCTTTGGCTTGTTCCCGCTGGTTCAGGTACTCCAACACTTGCTGGGCATGCCAGGCGCTGCCTGTTTCTTCGGTACCGCCGCGCTTGCTGGCATCGTGTCGGACCGTGAACAGCCGGTTGGCACCCTCGAAGCTGTTCCCCCGCTTGCAGGTCCGCATCGTGTCGTAGCCGGCACGGTTGAAGACGGCTGGCATTGAATTCTCGGCAAGTTCGGCTAAATCAACACGTGGACCCACGTTATCGGCCGGCGACCGGTTTTTCTTTCCCTTGCCCGATCGACCGCGAATATGCCATACGCTACGCCCCGTCATGATCATGTGCCGCGAAGGAGTACACACAGCGCCCGACCAAGCACCCATGTGATACGCTCCATCAAACACCAGCCCTTCGGCCGCCAGTTTTTCCAATACCGGGGTGTCGATCGTTGACGCCGGGTTGTACATCTTCAAGTCGTAAGGCGACTGATCATCGGCCAGGATGAACAGAATGTTTGGCCGATCGGCGCGAGCCGTCGCCGCGAAAGCAACCATTGCAACTAAGAAACAGAATCGATGTATCAGGCTCATGAGTCGTGATCAGGGCTCGTGGAACGGTCGCGAAATCATCTTCGCCAGAGATTCTAACTGGAATCCGATTGTCCAGGTATTTGATTGATTCAGTTTCTGTGATCCTATTCTTCCCATCTGCTCACGCCGCTATCATCGAACCAGACAAAGCAATCCTCACGTACACGAGTGAATTCGATGGCAGAGCAATCTGAGTGGATCATCAATACAACCGATGACACCTTCGAGGCGGATGTTTTTGCCCGCTCGGAGGTCGGTTTGGTCGTGGTGGATTTTTGGGCTGACTGGTGCGGACCCTGCCGCATCCTGGGTCCGATTTTGGAAAAGCTTGCCCGTGAACAGGCCGGCCGTTTCACGCTGGTCAAAGCGGACACCGACCAAAACCAGTCGGCGGCCGGTCAATTCGGTGTCTCCGGAATTCCCGCCGTGTTCGCCGTTCTGGATGGTCAAGTGGTCGACAGTTTCCAAGGAGCTTTGCCTGAACAAGCCGTGAAAGAGTGGCTTGAGAGTCTTGAGACAATGGCAACGCTGGTCGAAGCGAGTCGGCTGGCGGGCGATGATCCTGCAGCGGCGGAGCAAAAGATTCGCGGCATTTTGGAACAATCACCCGACTACGCACCGGCGCTGATCTCGCTGGCAGAGCTGCTGCTAGGGCAAGATCGTGATGACGAGTGCGGTGAAATCATGGCTCGATTGGAAGCTCGCGGATTCCTGGAGCCGCCGGCTGAAAAGCTGAAAGCAACGCTGGCACTGAAAAGCAAAGCGTCCATTGATCTGGCTGCGGCACAGTCGGCGGCTGAGTCGAATCCGGATGATTTCAATGCCCAACTGACGTTCGCCGAAGCGTTGCTGGGACACCAGCAACATGCCGAAGCCTTTGATATCTGTTTGTCGCTTGTCGAGCGCGACCGAAATGACAGCGGCGAGAAGGCGCGGGCATTGATGGTGGAAGCCTTTCAAGCTTTACCAGCCGATTCGGATCTGGTCAGTGATTACCGCCGCCGCTTATCCATGCTGTTGTATTAACGAAGGATGAATGAGCGTCGCGGTTACTGGTTCGCATACGCTTTCCACAACTTATTCAACTCATCCGCATTCGGTTGACCGTCAAAGGCCGCGAATCTGAATCGCGACACGTATGGCTTGTCCGGTTCGATTTGAAAGTCGCCCAGAACCATGGGTGCAAAACAAAAGTACGGCTTATTGGGATGCAATCTGACCGGCTGAGGTGCGCGAAAGTTGGTGGGGTGACTCATCGCCGCAATGCCGCACAATTGGCCGTCGATCTCGCCGGAAAGCGCAACCCAATGGGGCCGCGAATGATTTCCTTCGTCACGCTGTTTGCCTTCGTTGGTCACCATCGTTGCCTGTTTCAGCCACGCCGCAGGTCCGCGAACACACATTCCACCGTAATGAAACTCTTTAATCATCAAGGGGCGATCAGTGGCACAAGTCTGTGTCGAGACCAGATCAAAGACATTCATTGAGTCGTGGGCAGCGTGTTTAATCTCCCAAGTTTCCTTCAGCACGACAGTCGGAATGGTTGCCGTTTCATCGATGTGTCGCAGCTTGACCGCAATCGTATCGGCGTCCGCACGCACGGTTTCGACGTGCTCGATGAAACCCGCTTGTTTTTTGCTGTTCCAGAAGTCGACGGGCCGACCGTCAAATTCTGCACTGGTCCAGGCAAACATCAATCCATGTTGATGCATGTGGTCAGCGGGAAAGCCTTCCGTGACGACGCGGCCACTGGGTGTGTAGACAGGATGGATAAAACCACTGCGGCCATACCAAGGCTGATCGGCAGCGGGCGAGTCAATGTAGTGGGCGTTGTACGTCAGCAACGTGCGGCCATCTACCGACAGTGACAGCGTCGCCGGCTCAGCGGCTGGCAGTGCCGACTGACCGAGGCAAAGCAACACCAGGGCAAACTCGCAGAAAGTTCTCATGGGAATCTCGTTTGTGTCGCGGCCCGTCACGCCAAAATCTGATTCACGACGTGGCCGCTGACGTCCGTCAAGCGGAAATCGCGACCTTGGAAGCGGTAAGTCAACCTGGTGTGATCGATGCCGAATAAGTGCAACATCGTGGCGTGCAGATCATTCACATGGACCCTGTCTTTGACGGCGGCATATCCCAATTCGTCGGTCGCGCCGTAGCGAATGCCGCCTTGGATGCCACCGCCGGCCAGCCACATCGAAAAGCCCATGATGTGGTGGTCTCGACCTGATCCTTGAGCCATCGGCGTGCGTCCAAACTCGCCGCCCCAAATGATCAGCGTTTCGTCCAGCATGCCCCGCTGCTTGAGATCTTTCACCAGCGCAGCCGAACCCTGATCGACCAGTTTGGCGGTGACTTCGGAACCTTTCTTGATCCCACCGTGGTGATCCCAGCCGCGATGGTACAGCTGAATAAATCGCACGCCGCGTTCGGCCAGCCGGCGCGCCAGTAAACAATTGGCGGCAAAACTGCCATCGCCGCCCTGGGTGCCGTACAAATCAAATATATGTTGCGGCTCGTCGGACAGGTCCATTAACTCGGGCACGGATGTTTGCATACGAAAGGCCAATTCATACTGCGCGATCCGAGTTTCGATTTCGGCATCCTGAAGCCGCGCATTGCTCAAACGATTCAAATCCTGCAAGGCTCGAATGACTTCGCGCTGCTGACTGAGGCTGACGCCATCGGGACTATTCACGTACAACACCGGATCGCCTTTGGAACGGAATTCGACGCCCTGGAAACGGCTGGGCAAAAAACCGCTGTGCCATTGCCGCGAGGCGATCGGTTGCGATTGCCCGCCGCCAACCGAAGTCATGACCACGTAGCCGGGCAAGTTATCCGACTCGCTGCCCAGACCATATTGCAGCCACGATCCCATCGATGGACGACCGGGAATGCTGGTGCCGGTATTCATCAGGGTGTGGGCGGGGTCGTGGTTGATTTGATCGGTGTGCAGCGAATTGACGATGCAAATGTCATCGGCGATCGATCCGATGTGCGGCAGAATGCTGCTGATTTCCAATCCCGAATGACCGTGCTTGTGAAACGGATGCTGGGGCGCCATGCATTTCAGTTTGTCACGCTGACCTTGCAGCTGCGCAATTTGTTTTCCTTCCGTGAACGATTTCGGCATCGGCTTACCATCCATTTCGGCCAACTTTGGCTTGTGGTCCAGAGTCTCCAAGTGGGATGCGCCGCCGGCCATGCACAGATGAATGACCCGCTTGCACTTGGCGGGAAAGTGCAACGGCCTTACCACGCCTTTCCATGGCGCAATTTCGACATCACCATCGCTTGCGGCCAGCAACTCGGGCGCCAAAATCGACGCCAGAGCCAGCGAACCGATCCCCGTCGAACCCCGACTGAGAAACGTTCGTCGCGATTGTTGAAGCCGAATCCGATGGGCATCGTTCATGGCTAATCAATTCCGTGTGATGGTCTCATGCAGGTTAAAAATCGTTCGCGCGATCGATGTCCAGGCTGCCAATTCGACAACGTCCAGATCGTTGGGAACTGGCCAAAGTCCGATGCTGATCAGTTTCTTTGCTTCCGCGGTTTGCTCGCGGTATTGCTTCAGATGTGACTGCAAAAGCCGCTCGATGACCGCCCGCTCTTCATCGTTTGGCGTGCGCGATAATGATTGCTTGAACATCCAGTCCAGACGCTCGTGTGTACTCTCACCACCGCCGCGAATGGTCTTTTCGGCGAACACGCGAGCCGCTTCCACAAACGACGGATCATTCAGCAACACCAGCGCGGCCAACGGTGTGTTTGATCGCGGCCGCTCGGCCGTGCATTCTTCGCGGGGTGGTGCGTCAAACGCCTTCATCGCCGGATGCAGGAACTGGCGTTGCCAATGCGTGTACAGACCGCGGCGATACTGATTGGCTCCGGTATCATGCTTGTACTGACGCTGGGGAAAGTTCAGATGGCGGTACAAACCCGCGGGCTGATAGGGCCTGGCACTGCGGCCGCCCACGTTGCGGACCAACAATCCGCTGATCGCCAGCGCATTGTCACGGACCATTTCAGCGTCCAGACGAAATCGTGATTGGCGGGCCAGCAACCGATTGTACGGATCGTCGCTGAGCAGTTTGCCACTGAACAGCGATGATTGCCGATAGGTGTCTGACATCACGATCAGCTTGACCATGTGTTTGACATCCCATCCGCTATCAACAAATTCCACGGCCAACGAATCCAACAACTCCGGGTAAACGGGCGGCTCGCCTTGGGATCCGAGATCGTCCAAAACTTTCGACAAGCCACTGCCGAAGAACAGTTTCCAAAGACGATTGACGAATACGCGAGCAGTGAGCGGGTTGTCACGGGCGGTGATCCAGGCGGCCAAATCGGCGCGCGTTGCCCGGTCTTCGCTTTGCAACTGCTTGAGAAAGTGCGGCACGCCGGGCTGGACGACGTCGCCGGAATCATCCATCCAATTGCCGCGCGGCAGCACGCGAATTTCTCGCGGGTCGACTGACACGGTTATTAACGAAGTGCGTGTGTGAGCGGCGATCAGTTTGGCCTTTTCGGCTTCGGCTGTTGCCAATTGCTTTCGCGGCTCGGCAAGTATCGGTGCAACCGAACCGCGATAATAAGCCGACAGTTGTTGCTGTTGTTCTGCTGATCGCTGATCGGCGGCGACTGCCAGCGCCTGTTGGATATCATCCGGCAGCGAATTCCGCTTCGATGGCAGCAGCGGCGGCGGTGAACTGGTTGCCGATAATCGAAAGCGGCCCAAGGTGTGCTTTGGATTGGTGTGATTTTGCTCTAACGTGATCGTCAATGTTTGCTCGCCCACGACGAGTGGCTCTTTCGTCTCGACCGTCATCTCATTGGGTTTGCCCGCCTCCGGCAAGATCGCCCAGCCCCAACTGGATCCTTTGGCATCATTGTCAATCGCGCTGGCCGCATTCCATTTTCCATAGGGCGTGGCGTCACCCGCGTGCGATTGCTCGATGGTCGCTACGGCGTTGTGCAAAGCCACTGGGGTTGGCCGGTTGCCCTCGGATGCCACGGCGACACGAAATTCCGAGAGCACGAAATTACCGTTGCCCGCGCGACCGGGGCCTTTTTTCGGCAACGAATCATCAGGCAGGACTTCGATGCGAAAGCCCGTGATCTGGCCGGGCGGCGGTTTGCTTGTGAACGTGTAAGTGTTCTGTGCTGGGTTGTTTCCAGACGCCAGGACGGACTTGTCTTTTAGGACTTTTAACTTGACGTCGTGCAGTGCGGTGACGGTAGTCGGCTGCAGAATCTGCCACTGGGAATTACCAACTGCGAATTCCTGTTCCCAGGCCCGCTGAGCCGCTTCCAATTCAGGTGTCGAGGTGTCGATCGTTTGCTGCAGCATGGCAATTCGGGCTTCGACCGGCTCCAGCAAACCCGGCAATTCGTCATCGGGCACATCGACCTTCGGTCCCCAATTCCCATCGCGGTTGGCTCCCGAATAGAGACCACGTTCCTGGATGTCGGCAAAGAAGGCCGCAAACCGGTAAAAGTCCTTCGTGGTGAACGGGTCGAATTTATGATCGTGGCATTCCGCACAAGCAAGTGTCGAGCCCAGCCAGACGGATGACGCCGTGCGGACGCGTTCGGCGATGTACTTGGCCAAGTACTCTTTTGGTTGCACGCCACCTTCGGCCGACATCATTCCCAGCTTGTTGTAACCCGAAGCGACCAACTGATCTCGGGTTGGATTCGGCAGCAAGTCGCCCGCAAGTTGCTCGCGGGTAAAGCGATCCAATGGCATGTTGTTGTTGAAGGCGTTGATCACATAATCGCGAAACGGCGAAACGCTCACGTCTTGATCGCCGTGGTACCCGACCGTGTCGGCGTAGCGAACCAGGTCCAGCCAATAGATTGCCATCCGCTCGCCGTAGTGCTGTGAGCTCAGCAGACGATCAACAATCGCTTCATAAGCACCGTCCGAACGATCACCAAGAAAAGCCTCGACCTCAGCTGCAGTGGGCGGCAATCCGGTCAAGTCAAAACTGAGCCGTCGAATCAAGGTTCTGCGATCCGCTGCGGCGGATGGATGGATGCCGCGTTCGGTCAGTCGCGCGATGATCAAGGCGTCAATGAAATTGGCCGCTGACCCCGACTTGATTTCCGGGGTCCGATGACGCCGCGGTACCACGTAGGCCCAATGATCTTGCCACTCGGCACCTTGGCGGACCCACGTGGCGAGCACACGTTTTTCCCGATCGCTCAGCTGCTTGGGGTGATCGGGCGGCGGCATCACTTCATCCTGGTCGGCAGAATTGATGCGGCGAACTAACTCACTTTGATCCGGGCTTCCGGCGACGATGGCAAAGTGCCCACCCAGATCGACGAAAGCCCCTTCCTTGGTGTCCAATCGCAAATCTGCCTGTCGCTGCTCGGCGTCAGGACCATGACAGGCATAGCACTTGTCGGCCAGGATTGGACGAATGTCGCGAACAAAATCAACATCCTCGCCACGCACCAGCGAAGCGACCGATACCAGCATGAAACATGTTTGCCATGCAAGTCGTCTCATCGTCCCTCTCTCCAGCACACTTATTGACCCATCACGGTAACGACGATTTCTCGGCGGCGTGGTTTGATGTCACATTCCAAATGAAAGATTTGCTGCCAGGTCCCCAACACGGGGGCGCCACCAGCAACAGGTACTGTAATCGAAGGACCGACCGTGGTGGCTTGCAAATGCGAGTGTCCGTTGCCATCGTGCCAGGCCTGTTCGTGGCCATAATCGCGGCTGGGCGGCATCAACCGATCGAGCATCTCCGGATAATCTCGCTGCAGCCCGGGCTCGAACTCAATTGTGCCGATCGCGCCGGTACTGCCAATGTTGAAAACGTGGACAGTACCAACATCAATCTTACTTTCCCGCACGATCGCGGTCACGTCGCCGGTGATGTCATGCATCTGACCGTGTCGATCGGTGGAAAGGGAAATGCGTTTTTGAATGACCATCGTTGTGCCCACTCAGACGTCTTCCAGCGCCGGCAGTTTCCAGGGCGCTCGATACTCTGGCCGCTTCAGGAACTGATTGGCGTCATCGTCGCCGACGCAAGTGTACGTTTCCGGATCGAACGTCACAGTGCGACCGGCCCGCCAGGATGCATTGCCCAGGTGACAGAGCAGGCTACTGGGATGTCCCACGGTCTCCAAGTCTGCGTTTGGCTTTTCGCGACTTCGCATGCAATCCAAAAAGTTTCGCACATGACCGCTCGTGTTATCGCTGGCTTGTTCTTCAGAGATTTGTTTTCCCCTGCGGTCAAATGCTCGCCAGCCTCTGTTGCCGATGACCACGTAGCCGTCGTCACCATACACGGCCGCACCCTCGGCTTCGCCGAACATGGGATGCGCCGTCCAAATCCGCATTTCGTAGGTCAGCAAACAATTGCCGTAGTCGTAGGTAACCATGAAGTTATCGGGCCACTCTTGGACATCGTCAAAGTAATGTTTACCGCCCAGTCCTGAAATCTTTTTGGGGATCGCCGGCAGCGTCTCTCCCTTTGCAGCAAGCGCCGTGTGCAGTCCCCAGCGGGCAACGTCCAAGCGATGCACGCCGTCATTTCCTAGATCACCGCTGCCATAATCAAAAAACCAGCGCCAGGAGCCGTGAAATCTTCTCCGATTGAATGGCCGTTTGGGCGCCGGTCCCAACCACATGTCGTAATCGACTCCCGGCGGCGGATCGCTATCCGCAACCGCGGTGACCGCACCTTGTTTGCTGCTCTCCCATGCCTTGGCAAATCGGACGTTACCAAGATTGCCCGCGGACAAGTACTTCATCGCCTTTGCTTGAAAGCTGCCGCTGCGGGCCTGGGTGCCGAGCTGAACGATGCGTTTGTGCCGCTTTGCCGCAGCCACCATCGTGCGTCCTTCGATCACGTTGTGACCATCGGGTTTTTCGACGTAGACATCTTTTCCGGCCTGGCAGGCAAAGATCGTGGGCAGGGCGTGCCAGTGATCGGGCGCACCGATCACGATCGCATCGAGCGATGGATCATCCAGCGCTTCGCGAAAATCCTTGACCGTTTTCGGCAGTCGCCCCGTACGCTGCTTCAGCTGTTCGGCGCGCTGATCCAAAACGGCTGGATCCAAATCGCATAAGGTCGTCACATCCACATCGGCTTGCGAGGCAAAGGCGCTCAGCAAACTGCCTCCACGGCCCCTCATGCCCATCACGCAAACGGAAATCCGATCATTCGCCGCTTGCCCCAGCGAGTGTTTTGTCATTCCGGCCATCGTCGCTGCCGCCGTAGCTTGCAAAAACGTTCGCCTTTTCATCGCAACACCTCCTACGTGATCTCGGGCAGCACATATGGCTTTCACTATATCGGCTGATGCTGTGCGGCATATCGTCAGGCCATGGTAGCTCAATGACGGGTGCATTCGTACACTTGGTCAGCCTGTTCGACGGCAGAACACTGTATTCGCAAATCAAAGCCGTGCAGCAACTTACGCGCCACGGTCCACAATTCTGGCAATGATTCGCTTCGATTCGGTTTAAGGTCTTTGCAATCAGCAAGTCCTAGGCATAATGCTCCCCAACGCTGATCAGGAGCTCGCGAAGATTCAATGCAACAGCGGGCTTCGATCGCTTACTTGTCTTTTCCTAATCTTTGCAGCTGCTTACGCTGGAGAAGCCGAAATGAATCGTCTTTCTTTGCACGCTTTGGCAATCACGTTGCTCTTAACTTTCACTGGCATGGCCGCTGCGGCGGATTGTTTGAAAGAGGGCGATGCGGTCGGAGCATTTTACGTCAGCAAGGTTGCAGGTGCCGACGGCGATGGCGTCGAAGTGGGGCAAGAACTGTGCTACCGCTGCCGATACGGTTCCCGGCCGATGGTGATTGTCTTTACGCGGCAGGCAAACGGTAAGCTTGCGGAATTGGTAAAGGAACTCGACGCGGCAATCAGCAAGCATGAAGAATCACAACTGCGGGGGCTGATCACTTTCATGGGCGACGATGTTGCCGAGGTCAAAGATAACGCCAGCGAGTTTGCGAAGACGTCAGGCGCAAAACATGTGCCCATCGTGATCGCCAAAGAAGCCAAAACAGGCCCACCCAATTACAAGCTCGATGATTCGGCTGTCACCATCTTCATTGCCAGGGACAGTCAAGTGGTTTCGATACATCGAGGCGAGTCGGACGAGATTGATGTACCCGTCCTGATGCGGGAAGTCAGGCAAATGCTGATCTCCGACAAGGTCAAGAAAGTAGCTTCGCCGCTGTAGAGGTTCGAGTTCAGGTTCGAGGTTCGAGGTTTCAGTTTCTTGGGGCGGGAGTTTCCCCGGGTCGGGTCGATTCGTGGCCTAAAGTTTGGATGGAGAGCTGCGCGGTTCTGGGCGCGGTTCCGATGAATCCAATGATGCCGTTTGTGAGGCCCCGGGAGTCCGATGAGCGAGACTTCTTTCCATCCGTACTATCTGCTCCGCTGGGATTTTTCGCGTGAGCAAACAATCGACCGTGATGTGGTCCATGCCACTCATCGCTTGACTGACTTGCCATGTTTCTCTGCTCCAGGTCTGCAACGGCTGTTGCGGCGGATTCCTGCAGATGCGTTCCAGGTACATGCGACGGGTGACAACGCCGCGCACGCCACGCAGTGGCAAACGTGTGCGCTGGGCGACGCGACGCCGGAAGAGATCGTCGACACCGCGAGCCGGGGCCGGCTTTGGATCGATTCGGCGAACATCCAGCGGTATGATCAGCAGTTGGCTGGGATCGTCGACCGCCTGTCTCGGGAACTGATGGAGTGTCATGTCGGTCTGCGGATCATCGATCCACAGGCGGACTTGATCCTTTGCTCGCCCCAGTCACAGCATTATTACGGCTGCGACGCCGTGCCTTCGGTGCTGTTGCATTTGCGAGGTCGCGTGCGACTGTGGATCTATCCCAATGGCAAGAGATTTATCGATCAACGTGATCACGAGCGGATCGCCCAAGGGCGGCAATTTCAGCGTCTCTATTTCGAGCCTGCTTTTGATCGGCACGCGCGGGTTTATCAGATCGAGCCTGGCCAAATGATCTCCTGGCCGCAGCCAATGCCCTATCGCATCCAGACTACCGAAGGGCTAAGCGTCTGTTTGCGTTTGAAGTTCCAGACACCACGTTCGCTTCGGCAAAACAACGTTCATCTGGTTAACCGTTGGCTGCGGAAGCTGAGGCTTGACCGGCTTTGTGCGCATCGTATCGAAGGCATATCCGCTTCGTTAAAGCATGTTTTCGCGTCCTTGCTCGCTCACCACGCTCAGAATCCTGGCGGACGCGAACCAGAGCCGACGTTTGTCTTGGACCCAAGCTCGCCGGTCGGGATGCGATCGTTAAGCGAACCATTTGATCCCTGCAACCGCGCCTCAGTACCTGGCATCACCGGCATCAATAGCAATATCTTCCCGATATCAACATCAGCGGTCTTGGAGAATTGATTCATGTTTCGTTATCCACTTAGCAAGGCGATTGCTTGTTGCCTGATCGCCTCGGCAGCATTTGCAGCTACCGTGTCTCCAAGCGGCCAATCGTTGCAGCCAGCTGAACCGGCCGACCCTGATGCTGTGTTAGGCAATCAATCATGCGTCAAGTGCCATGCGGCGGAAGTCAAAGTTTGGCAACAAACACCTCACGCAAAGACCTTCGATGAATTGCATCGCCGTCCCGAGGCCAGGCAAATCGCCTCGAAGCTTGGCGTGCAATCGATCAAACACGATGGCCGCTGTGTTGCCTGTCATTACACGCAACAGAAAGACCCGACAGGCGGTGTCCACGCGATCGCGGGGGTGTCTTGCGAGTCTTGTCACGGTGCCGCCCGAGATTGGCTGGACGTGCATCACGATTATGGTGCTGAAAACATCACCAGGCTATCGGAATCGGCAGAGCAT
The DNA here is from genome assembly GCA_041623895.1 of Pirellulaceae bacterium. GTDB lineage: Bacteria > Planctomycetota > Planctomycetia > Pirellulales > Pirellulaceae > JBFJVZ01. The sequence goes on from JBFJVZ010000025.1 coordinate 22,677, forward strand.
CGTCGGCAACGGATCGCCGCAAGCATCCAAGCCGGCATGCGCAACCCCGCGAACGTGTTCTTAGTGGCGCAAAGCTGCCTCCGCTGTCACACCACCGCCGATGAAGAACTGGTCAACGTCGGCGGCCATTCGGCAGGCAGTTTGGATTTTGAGTTTGTTGCCTGGAATCAGGGGACAATTCGGCACAACTTTGTTCGCAGCGACGGCAGGACCAACGAACTGAGCTCCCCCGAGCGGATCCGCGTCATGTTTGTGGCCGGAATGATCGCGGAATTGGAGGCAAGTTTGCGGGCTACCGCGGTCGCCTCGGAGAAGGCAACCTACGGGATCACGGCTGCCAAGCGCGCCGCGCGCACAGGTGCCCGTCTGAAAAGTGTGCTCGTAAAAACGAATGATCCAATCGTCAAGGAGATCGTGGGCGTCTTCGAGATGGTCACGTTGAAGCTTAACAATCAGGCCGAATTGACCGAGGCCGCGGACCGGATCGCCGAATTCGGCTATCAGTTCGCCGATCAAAATGACGGTTCGACGCTGGAATCCTTGGACGCCTTTATTCCCAAAACCGACCGCTGGAAATAGCTGATCAGCGGGTTTCGCAGGCAATTATCATCACCCGCGTCGCAGCCTGAGACACTACGCGGCCGGTTTTCGCGGTTTCGGCTTTCTCTGAGGGTGCTTGGACAGCAGATTTCGATTTGTATCGTTCCACCGGACCATCCATACTTAATGTCCGGCCATACTCGTGTCTGGGCTGTTTGGTCCTCGTCGTCCCGGTGTCTTTCTGTGTTGCGGATCCCGTTGTTGCTCGCTATCGCGCTGTATTGCTGTCAGCTCTCCATTGCTGACGGACCGGTTGTGATGGTGGCCGGGCCAGACGGAAAGCCGATGGTTCTGCAAAAGGGAGCAAGTGCAGCGCAACCTGCTGAGGGGAAAGCGAATGAGGGCGACGAGGCGAAGGGCGACGAGGCGAAGGGCGACGGCGACAAGGAAAAGCAGGACAAGGACGCACAAGACAGCAAGCAAGCGGAGTCGCCCGAGCCGAAGGTGATCCGCCGCGGGGATCTGAAAGATGAAGATGCCGACCCCGAAGAACTGAAGGCAACGGTTGGTCCTGACGGCAAGGTCGCTTTTCAATTCCGCAACCAACCGTGGGTTGAACTGGTTCAATGGTTATCGGAGATTGCCGACCAGCCACTTGACTGGCAAGAGCTGCCTGCTGACCGAGTGAACCTGACGTCACCTGGACGATACTCGGTGGCCGAGACGCAGGATCTTTTCAATCGTCACTTGTTGGCCCGCGGCTTCACGATCTTGAAACTCGATGGTGGCTTGACCATCACCAAGACAGAGAACATCGACCCGGCGATGGTCCCGCGGGTGAGCGTTTTTGATTTGGGGACGCTGCAGGCCCATACGTTTGTCCGCGCCACATTGGATGTTGGCTGGTTATCAGCAGAAAAGCTGGCCGAAGAATTGAAAGCGATGATTGGCCCCACCGGCAAGCTGACCGCGATGACGACGACCAATCGCTTGGAAGTGGTCGGGCCGGCCATCAATATCCGGCAAGTCGCCGAGTTGCTCGATCAAGAACGCGACAGCACCAGCCGGGAGTCCTTGGCACCGGAGTTCAAGCTCCGTTATCTGCCCGCCGAAGAAGCCAAGCGGATGTTGGAGGAATTCCTGGGCGTGGAGAAAAAAAAGGCGGCACCGATGACGCCGCAGCAGATGCAGATGATGCAGCAGATGCAGCAACAGAACCCGCAAGCGGCAACGCAGCAGAAAAAAGTTGAAATCTCGATTGTCGCAAATGTTCGTCAAAACTCGGTGATCATTCGGGCTCCTGTCGACCGCGTTGCCATTGCCAATGAATTCCTCAAACGCGTCGATGTGCCCAGCCAGTCATTGATGTCGCTATCGGAAATTGAGTCTCGGGTGCAAGTATTTCGACTGCAGACATTGGATCCCGAGAAATTGATCGAGATCATCAGCGAGATGAATGTACTGGAGCCGACGACGCGAATTCGAGTCGATAAGGACAATCAGGCACTGGTCGTTTCCGGTAGTCCCGCGGATCGCTTCATCATTGGCAGTTTGATTGAACGGCTGGATGGGGAGGGCAGAGAATTCCACGTCTTGCAATTGCGCCGGCTGGACGCCAATGACGTGGCCGAGTCGATTGGATTTTTGATGGGTCAGGAAAAGGAAGAGGACGACAATCGCTCGTCACGCCGTTACTACTACTACGGATCCTACGGCAACGACGAAGAAAAAAAGAAGGACAAGGATAAATTTCGTGTCGCGGCCAACGCCAGCTTTCGACAGGTCTTGCTGTGGGCAAACGATCGTGAAATGCAGCAGGTACAGTCATTATTGATCAAGCTTGGCGAGTTGCCGCCGCCCGGGGGCAGCAATCGCACGATCCGCATGATCGATGCTTCGGCCACACCGGAGACCTATGAGTATCTGCAGCGTTTGCGTCAGCAATGGAACCGCATCTCGCCGAACCCCTTGGAAATCCCGGATGCATCGCAGTTCAAAGATCCGATTAAGGATGAGCAAGCTGAAACGGACGAAAGCGATGACGCCGATGGCGAACAAACGGATGACAAGCAACCGCAAGACGAAGCTGACAAAACTGAACAGGACAAGCTGAAGCCAAACCAGCAGGCGACAGCCGATGACAACGTGGCAACGGGGCTGCCTCCAAGCGTGCCGGCGAAACAAGATTATCGCTTGACGATGATGCAGCCGCCGGCAGACGAACTGGAACTGGATTCACCCGAACAGCAGATTCGCAGCGCCGATGACTTTGACCGCATGTTTCGTCGCGGCGTTACGCGTGCCAACGAAACGGTGCAACCAGGATCAAATTCAGCCGTGCGAATCGAATTGGACGATGCAGGCAATCTGATCCTGGTCAGTCCTGACACCGCGGCGCTCGATCAGCTGGAAAACTTGATGCTTCAGTTCAGGCCGCCGCGACGACCTTATCAAGTCTTCAAAATCAAGCATGCCTCGTCTTACTGGGTGCGGCTGAATCTGGAAGATTATTTTGAGGACGAGGAAGAAAGTGGTGACTCGTCCGCCGACTCCTTTTATCGCTGGTACTGGGACCTGGATGATAACAGCGACGAATCACCCACCGGTTTGGGTAAAGGAAACAAGTTGCGGTTTGTGGACGATCCTGACACCAACACAATCGTGGTGACCGGTGCAACGGGCGAGCAGCTACGTACAATTGGCGAGCTGATCGAATTGTGGGACGTCTCCGAGCCTGCCAACAAGCGAAAGATGCGCTTCACGCGGCTGATTTCGCTGAAATACGGCCAAGCCGACAAAATCTCGGAAACGATCAAAGACGCGTACCGAGATTTGCTGAGCAGTAACGACAAAGCTTTCACCAGCGGCCGCGGGCAGAATCAAAACCAAAACCAGGGTGGCACCGACAAGCAGAACGTGCCTCGTAATCGGGAGGGCAACGGCAGCACGCTGGTCGACGGCGACAACGGCAACGATGGCGGTGGCGCTGACTTTTCATTCAAAGGGAAGCTCTCCATCGGCGTGGACAAAGTCGGTAATACGTTGTTGATTAGCGCCGAAGGCGAATCGCTGTTGGAGCTGGTCACCGACATGATCAAACAGCTTGACGACGCCTCACGCCCGGCGGGTGAGGTCCAGGTGTTACAGCTTTCCGGTGATGTCAGCGGTGAATCCATTCGCCGTGCGCTTCAGGCATTTGGTGCCAAAGCGACCGAGAGTATCGGTCCAAATCAGAGCTCCGGATCGGGCAACGGCGAGAAGAATTGATCTCCCCGCCGACTCTGCTGATGCCTGCGCTTTGCTTGAGCGTAGAATTCGCTAGGCTAGTGGTTTGTCCAGAACAAAGCACGGGTCCCTTTGTCTGCGGTAAGTTCCACATCCGATTCCTACTCTCATTTGCCGCCGGCGGTTTGACGGATGCCACGACCGTTCTCGCATCGCTGGGCTGACACGGTAACCAGAAGGTGGCCTTGGGTACTGGCTGCCTGGTTGGTGGTGACCATCACCATCCGTATGGTTGCGCCGGCATGGAAGGACATCGCCTATGACGGCGACTTTGAGTATCTGCCCGCCGATATGTCCAGCGTGGCCGCTGGGCAGCTGATGGAGGAAGCTTTTCCTGGTCTCCGCAGTCGCAGTCAGGTGGTTTTGATTCTGGGCCGCCAGCAGCAATCGCTGACCAAACGAGACGATGTCGTCGGCTTGGATTTATTGCGTCGCTTGTATCACCGTTTATCAGAAGTCAGCTGGCAGCGGGCCATCGAGTATGGATACCAAAGTGGGCCGATCGAAAAAGCTGGCAAGGCGGCGCCCTGGTTACAGCTAACCAAAGACTCGTTGGACCGGGCCATTGCGCTGGATGAACGGTTTTATGAGCGGATCGTCAACGAAGTCCCCGAGATTGAGCCTAATCTCCGCGAACCGAGAATGGCGATCGCTCATTGGGATCGCGGCAAGCTGTTGGAATTGATTAGTGATTCAGAGGAAGCGGTGGAATTCGACTTTCTCGCTGCTTTGACTTTGCTGCCCGACATTCCCTTGATCGCAGAGCCGATCGACCAGCGCGAACTGGAACCATGGCAGTCGCTGATCGACCTCATGTCATGGGATGACACCATGATTGGTGCGCGGCTGTCTAGTGACAATGCGCGGTTGGCCGTTTTGCAGTTGTCCAGCGAACTGGCGGCGACCGGGAATATCGCCACGATTGAATCGGTACAACAGCTGATCGACGAAGTCGTCGCGTACAGCGCGCATTACACCGACCCGGGTCTGAAGTTGGCGATGACGGGGTCGGCCGCGATCGGCGGCGAAACTTTAATTGCTGCACGAGACGCAATTCGGTACACCGAGTGGATCAGTCTGGCCATGATCCTGGTAATTCTGGCCGGCGTCTATCGAGCGCCGTTGTTGATTGCCGTGCCCGTCGTTTCGATCGGTGTTGCGGTCGTGGTTTCGATTTCTCTGGTGGCTTTGCTGACACGCTGGTCGATCGACGGTACCGTGCCCGGGCTGGATCTGCGGGTCTTCACCACCAGCCGGATTTTCGTCGTCGTGATTCTGTTCGGCGCCGGCACAGACTACTGTCTGTTTTTGATCTCGCGGCTTCGCGAAGAGGCAATCAAAGCTCCTTGGCCGGTGGCCTGCCGCAACGCTCTTTCGGGTGTTTCGGGAGCCTTGATGGGCAGCGCACTGACGACGGTGGTCGGACTGGGGATGCTGTGGATCGCCAGTTTTGGAAAGTTTCACTACACGGGCCCGATCATCGCAATCTGTCTGTTGGTCGGGTTATTGACATGCATGACGCTGACCCCGGCGCTGCTGCGGGCGCTGGGTCCGCGGGTGTTTTGGCCGGCGAAGATTCAGCCGGCGGCTCCGACGCTGACACTGTTGGGAGATAGTGCCGCAAGCCGTAGCGGCACCATGGGCGGTGGAGCTTGGGGCTGGATCGCGCTGATGCTGACACGACGACCAGCGGTGGCGCTATTGCTTGGTTTATCTTTGCTGGCGATGCCCGGCATCTACGGCCTGATGAGCGAGGACTCCGTCACTTATGACCTGAGCAGCCAGCTGAGTCACAACGCGTCAAGCCGCAAAGGGCTACGGCTGCTGTCAAAGAATTTCGAGATCGGCCAGTTCAACGCGGTAACGGCTTTGCTGGTGCGGCCAACAGCAACGCCACGAGAAGAATTCGAGCAACAGATCAAGGATCTGTCTGACGAGATTTACACCCTGGAAGGTGTGACCGCCGTGCGCAATTCCAGCGATCCTCTGGGTGATTTCCCGCCGGGCCGAAAGACCGGATTGTTCCAAGGTGATGCGTGGCGGCGAAGAGCGCTGCAGCATCTGAGCGTGGCGCAAGACTATTTCTTTTCTGACAATCCGAAATTCAAGGATCGATTGGCTCGCCTGGACGTGATCGTCGAAGGCGACCCGTTCGCAATCACGACCGGCCAACTGGTGACGCAGCTGGACGATTTCTTGCGAGGAAAAGCCGATCAGGGCGGCTCGAAATGGGAAGGATCCAATGTATATCTGGCAGGGACCACACCCTCGATCAGCGATTTGCGGCGTGTCACATTGTCGGACGGTCGGCGGATTAAGTTAGCGGTGGTGGTCGCCGTTTTCGCGGTCTTGGTGATCATCATCCGCCGCGTCGGTTTATGCATCTACCTGATTGCGACCGTATTGCTCAGCTACTACGCAACACTTGGCTTGACCATATTGTTTTTCCGCGAATCCTACGGTGCCGATTTCGTTGGACTGGATTGGAAACTACCGCTGTTCTTGTTTGTCATCTTGGTTGCCGTCGGTCAGGACTATAATGTCTATCTCGTGACCAGAATCTTGGAAGAACAGCAGTCCTTGGGTTGGCTGGCGGCATTGCGGCGGGCCGTCTCACGTACCGGTGGCATCATCACCGCCTGCGGGCTGGTGATGGCGGCCACTTTTTTCAGCATGACCGCGTCGGCCTGGTTCCCAATGCTCGCCGAGTTGTTCGGCGGTAAAGGTGCCGAAAGCAGGCTTGGACTACGTGGGATCGTCGAATTGGGATTCGCGCTCGGCTTGGGCGTGTTGATCGATACGTTCTACGTGCGCACGATTCTGGTGCCCAGTTTTGTGGCTCTGGTCGGGCAAAGATCCGCCAAAGAGAATTCACGGTGAAAGTCGTTGCATGACTGGATCAGAATCTGCTGTTGACTAATCTTGGCCTCCTCCAAGCCAGCAAAATCATCTGTCCAGCTGGAACCCGGCCAGCTGATTCGTGCTAATCTGTGAGCTCATCCCTTTGGCCTGCACCACTGAGAATCATGCTGATGACCAATCGTCGAGAATTCTTACTGGCGGCCGGCGCCGTGACGGCCGCTGGGTCGCTAAGATACCCTTCCGCTCAAGCCGCTCCATCGGATCAACCTGTCATGCCTGTGCGAATTGCCCTGAACACCAGCACCATCCGAGGTCAGAATCTCACCATCGACAAGCAAGTCGAAGTCGCTGCCAAAGCCGGCTATGACGGCATCGAGCCCTGGATCCGTGATCTTGAAAAGTTTGTCGACGGCGGCGGGAGCCTGGATGATTTGCGCAAACAAATCGCTGACTCAGGGTTAACCGTTGACAGCGCCATCGGCTTTGCCAATTGGATTTCCGATGACCTCCAGCAACGCGCCGCCGGATTGCAACAGGCGCGTAAAGACATGGCTCTGGTCAAAGCCCTTGGCGGCACGCGAATTGCCGCGCCGCCGGTTGGCGCGCACAAAGCTGACAGCGTGGTGCCACCGCTGCCGGCGATTGCGGAAAGATACCGTGCCCTGTTGGAAGTCGGCGACGAGGTCGGTGTTGTCCCCCAGCTCGAACTGTGGGGATTTTCGCCAACGCTCAGCAAGCTTAGCGAACTTGCTTACGTGGCCACCGGTGCTGCGCATCCTAGCGCTTGCGTGCTGCCCGATTTTTACCACATCTACAAAGGCGGAAATGATTTTGCCTCGCTCAGCATGATCGAAGCATCCCGCATGCATTGTTTTCACATCAATGATTATCCCGGCCAGCCATCGATTGAAGAGATCGCCGACAAAGATCGTGTTTTTCCCGGCGACGGAGTCTGCCCACTGCCTCAGCTGATACGTGAACTGGTCGACAACGGATTCAAGGGAACATTCTCACTTGAGTTGTTCAACCCAGAGTATTGGAAGCGTGATGCGTTGGAAGTCGCCAGTGAGGGCTTGCAAAAATGCCGCGCGGTCGTGGCAGCGGCGTTGGGGTAGAACAATTCAAGCTGCTTTGCGTTGGTCGCCTTCCAGCCCGCCTCGTTGCCGCCGCAGTTGACGGATCGTATCCGCGTCTTCGTGCGCTTGATTCTCCAACTGGCGGATGCGATTTTCGATCTTGGCGTTGGCCTGCAAACTGTCTTCCAATTCGCCGCTGAGCCGTTTCAGATGAGCGGTTAAGTCATTGACCTTGACCAACAACGATTGGTTTTGCGGTCGCAGCTTGTCGGCTGCCGCCGCTTGATCTTGCAGCTTTTGCAAGATTGAGGACTGTGATTGAAGCTTCGCGGTCAGCTCACGGCCCTGGCTGACCAGCGAGTCGTAGGCTTTCGTCTTGGTAGCCAACTGCCGCTGCAAGTCCTGTACGTTGTTGGCGTGGACGGCCGCTTGAGTGCCCAACTTCTTGATTTCCGTTTGCGACTCAGCGTGCCGTTGACTCAGCTTTTCACGCTCGGCCGTGATCACAGCGAGTTGCTTGGACGTATCGGCAAACCGCTGCTTGATCAACGTAAATTCCTCAAGTTGCGATTTCAATTGTTGCACTTCGTTGCGTTGTTCGGCAAAGGCCTTTGTCTGTTGCTCACTTTGTGCCTTCAGCTCACTCATGGCCCTCTCGCCGGCAGCCAGTTTATGCTGCAATTCTGCGTGCTCTTGCAGATCTGATTGCAGACGCGCTCTTTCATTTTGCAGCGTCTCGGCGTGCGCCCGAAGTTTTTCGTTTTCACTTTTCAGTTGCCCGACTACTTCGATTGACTTGGCCAGTTCGGTTTTGATGTTAGCGGTCTTACTGACTTGCTCCTGCAGACTTTGAAGTTCGGTTTGCTGTTCAGCCAATACCGATTTGATCTGCTCGTTCTCTGCTGTCATGTGACGCAAACTGCCCGCGGTTTTGTCCAACTGCTGTTGGAGCGTTTTGATTTGATGCTCGGCCTCACTTCTCAGTTTGACCACTTCCACTTGGCTCTTTTGCAAGGCATCGACTTCTTGTGCCTTTTCAACCAGTGATTGACGCAAACTTCCGGTGACCTTGACTGATTCGCTCAATTGTTCCGTCAGTTCTTCTTTGTCCGATTGCAAAGCCGACAACTCACCCTGCAGCAGGCGGAGTTGAGCGATTTCATCTTTTTGCTTAGTCGTGATCTCCATCTGCTGCTGTGCTTTGGACTTCTGCTGATCCAGCAATTCGTTGGCTTTCTGCAGATCCGCTTGCAGTGGGGACAATTCGTTAATTTGGTCCTCAAGCTGACCGATGGACTTCGTCTTCGCTTCGACTTCCGCCCTGAGCGTTTGGTTCTCCGACTCCGCAGCTTGTACTTTCTGCGAGACGTCCGACAGCTGTTTCCGCAGCTGGTTGACGGTTTCCGAAACCGATTCATGTTGTTGATGAAGCTGATCGCGATCGGCGCGC
>JBFJVZ010000026.1:0-31875 GCA_041623895.1 Pirellulaceae bacterium
CAACTTCTCAGCAGTGCCAATGCGCGGCTGAATACCGCCAAGCGGTTATTCGATGAGGCTGAAAAGGATGTACCGAAGAAGACCGAGGCCGAAAAGAAGTTAGCCGATTCGCTTGCCGCAGCTAACAAAGAGGTCAACGAAAAACAGGCAGCAGTTGACAAGGCAATGACGGAAAAGATCGCTGCCGAAAAAGCCGCGATTGAAGCCTCGACCGCAGCCAAGACCGCCTTGGCTGATAAAGAGCAAGCTGAACTGCTCGCCCAGAACGCCGCAGCGGAAATGCAATCCGCACAGGGAAAGATGAACCAGTTGCAGCAAGCGTTGGCCGGCAATCCGAACAATGAACAGCTCAAGCAACTCGTGGCAACCGCCCAACAAGACCTATCGACGTGCCAGCAGAAATCACAGCAACTGGCTTCGGCTGTGAAGGCGCCGACACAAAAAGCACAAGACATGGCAACTGCCGCGAATACGGCGGCGAAGAAAGTGAACGAGGTCCAAAAACCGTTCAATGATGCAGTCGGCGAACTGAAAACTGCAAAAGCGAAACAAAACTTACTGTCTCAACAGCAGGCGCTAGCGGCCAAGGAATTAAAAGAAGCTCAAGAACTGGTGCCAGTGCGAAAGCAAGCACTGGCTCGCGCTGAAACGGCCAAGGCGGACGCGGAGAAGTCGGTGGCAACGGCCAACGAGGCATTGCAGGCGTCTGAAAAACCACTGCGTGCGATCGCTTTCTCGCCCGACGGATCGTTACTAGCAACGGCCGGCGAATTCTTGAGTTTCCACACCTGGGACGGCCAGACGGGTGAAGCGATTGCTGCCTTCGCGGGACACAGCGGCCCCGTTGGCCAACTTGCATTTCTTGACGCAGGCACAATCGTGTCGGCGTCCCCAGACCAATCTTGCCGCGTTTGGGAAGTGAACCCAAGTTGGATGCTGGAACGGACGATCGGCAGTAAAGATGATCCGAACACAATCATCCATCGCGCTACCGCCGTCGACTTTAACCGCGATTCAACTCAGTTGGTCGTTGCCAGCGGCGTCCCATCACGCAGCGGCGAACTGCACGTGTTCAACGTTGCCGATGGAAGCCGCGTGTTGTACTTGCCGCAGGCGCACGATGATGTCATCTATGCGGCCCGATTTTCGCCCGACGGATCGCGGATTGCTTCGGGTAGTGCGGACAAGTACTTGCGCACCTTTGATGTCGCCAGCAGCAAACAGCTTCGACGCTTTGAAGGACACACGGGCTATGTGTTGGGTGTTTCCTGGAAGAGCGACGGCGAGACGATAGCGACCTCGTCGACTGACAATACGATCAAGCTTTGGGAAGCCGAGACGGGTGACCAGCGCCGCACCATCAACCAGCAACTGAGCAAGCATGTGACCGCTGTCGAGTTCATTGGTGACAGCGATAACGTGATCTCAAGCAGCGGTGATAAACGAGTGCGGATTCACAACGGCAACAACGGCGGGCTGGCACGCAATTTCAGCGATGCCGTCGCGTGGTTGCACTGCGTCGACGTGACTCCGGACAGCAAGATTGTCGCTGCCGGTGATGCCAGCGGCGTCGTGACCATTTTCAACGGTACCAACGGCCAAAAGTTGCAAACGCTCGAAATTTTAGCCACCCAGTAACGAAGAACCCAGCAGAAACGCCAGCAGACCGATCGGGTACACAATGCCCACATTGGACATGTTGGAACCGGTGAGATTGTCGAGGGCTTCCTGGGTGTCGTTCAGCCGTTGCGTTTCTCCCTCCCGACTTGACGCAGCGTAGACGGCAAAAAAGCTGACCATTTCTGGAATGCTCGTGACAACGCCAAGAATCCAGCCGGCGATGGCGGGGTGCACGCCCAGTTGCTCGACCACGGCTGCAGTGGCGTCGCCCAAGAACATGCCGGCGATGGCGATCGCGATCAGCGCGGAAAGCCCCAAGATGATCCCAAACGGCAGGTTTCCAACGGCCTCTTGCGTTTCTTCCTCATTCTGATGTTGGCGATTGACCCTCGTGTCGACCACTCGATACACGACAAAGAAGCCCAACAAGATTGGCACGAGATACCACCGGGTGTCGATGCCAAATTGCATCAGCACTACAGGCACAGCGATGGCGAGTGCGGCAAAGATGATCTCGTCCAGGAAACGCTTGTTGAAAAGCTCTTTGAACTGGCGATAGAACGTTACGGCCGTGAGCATCAAGCCCACATTGATGATGTTCGAACTGGCGATGTTCCAGAGCCCGGCCTCCCACACACCGGCGAGTCCCGCCGAGACAAGACACACAAACTCGGGCACCGAGGTGGCGTAGCCGGTGACTTGGCCGCGGGCCTTCGCGGTCCATTGCATGGCGTTGGCGATGTGATCGATGCCTTGCAGCAGTCCGAATTTCACCAGCAGGATGATGGCCGCCGCCGAGACAATCATGATCAAGGCCGACATTTCAACGCAACTCCAGGAGACCGTAGTGCTACCGCATGGACACGCGTCCGTTGGTGGGAGGGCGAGCTTCCTAGCGAGCCGATAATGCTGGATCGTACCGTATCGAAGCATTCTTGGCGCGGGCGGAATTCTTTTTGACTGAGCCCTTTTTCCCGGCTAACTCAAAGATCGAGCTTTGACAAAGCACCAGCTGCGTGCGGCTATCTTCTCAGCTGTTGTTACTGGTCCACGGCCTCCGACTTCCAGTCGACTTTGCCAAAATGCGCAAACAGCGGTGGCAGTACCAACAAATTCAAGAGCGTCGAAGTGTCGAGTCCGCCGAGGATCACGAATGCCATCGGGTATTCGATTTCTTGGCCAGGCTTGTTTCCGCTGATGACCAGCGGCACCAGCGCGAGTCCCGTTGTTAACGCTGTCATCAGAATCGGTGCGAGACGCTCGGCGGCTTCAAAGGCACCTGACCGCCGGCGGGTGTATCGATCATCAGCTCGCGGAGGGCGTCCACATCGCGACGCACCGACTTTGTTCCCCAGACGACCACGCGAAAGATCCGTTCGTCCTCAAACACTTCGCCAACTTGAGTGCCGCGGACCAGCGTGGTCGTGGCCGACCGGACATCGCCCGGCGAGAGCCCGAATTGTGCCAACGCACTGGTCTTGGGCTTGACCACGATTTGCGGTATCAAAACTTGCGGCTCGATTTTCAGATTCGTAACACCGTCGACCCCGGCCATCACATCGGCAACTTCCTGTGCGGTCTCTCGCAGCTGGTCCAGGTTGGGTCCGTAATTGCGAACAACAATTGCACCACTCGCCCCCGTCAGCACTTCCTTGATTCGCTCGGTAAGGTAGGTCAGCAGATCACGATACAGGCCACACGGTGCCGTCGAAACTCGTGTTGGCCGGAGTTGAGATAAACCCAGGCAATGCCATGAATGTCTCGCAGGATCGCGGCTCGGGGAACGACCAGCGATTCCTCCCGGCCCCTCAGCGGCATGACCACTTCCACCGGTTCGCCTGGCGAAAACACTCCATCTTTGTTGTCAAGTTCGTAGAAGACATCGACCGATGAGGCGAGCACGTCGGCACTGGGGGGAGCCGCGATCGGACGCACGCTGATTTCGCCTGAGCTTTCGCCCAGTTTGCGAATGTGCGCGTCGCGGTCACGATCGACCTCAGCGATCAGCCCCGGATAGACCGGAAGGCGAACCCACATTTTTTTCAGATCGACGACCTCCAGCAGCGGTGCCCCGATGCTGACGACTTGACCGACTGACGAGGTCACGTTTCGCAGCATTCCTGCTTGGGGAGCCACGACGGGAACGTCGATCGCCCGCACCGATTTCGCTTCCAGAGTCAGCTGGTCAAGTTGCTGCTTGCGGGCCTGTGCAGCTTGAAGCGTTTTCTCGGCAAGATCAAATCGCGCGACGGCGTCGTCCACGTCTCGCTGACTTCCAACTGTGTCGGACAACAACTTTCTCGCTCGCGTCAGCGCGATCTCCGCGGCCTCAACTTGAGCTTTCCCCTGTTCGACGTCGCCTTCGGCGATGATCTGAGACGACAGCAACGAAGCCTTGGCGTCGGCCATCGAAACACGCTCGGCTGCGGAGGGCACCTCGCGTTCGGGAGCCAACAGAGGACTCAACTGAAATACAGTTTGATTAGCGGCGACAGACATGCCGGCGACCGGCAGGGCAGAATCTGGCGGGGCTTTCAAAGTTCCCGTCAGCGGCGCAGTCACCAGGACCACTGCACCGTCGGGAATCACGACGGCACCGCCGAGTGTCCGAGTTCGCGGCATCGGTTTTTGCTCGACATCCACGGTACTGATCTGCAATCGTTCCTCCGCTTTCGCAGTCAGCACGATGCGATAAATGTCACCTTCGTCCGGATGCTCCAGCTTCGCCGGTGTTTGTTTCTGTGGGGACGTTTTTTCGGCACGGCAGCCGAGCGTGATCATCAGGCACAGCGCGGCGAGCAGATAGGAACCGGAACCGGAACGAATTCGGGCAACTTCACTGATGTACAAGATTTAATCTCCGCACGCCGTCCGATCTTGACGACATCCGACTCGTTTCCGCGACTCACTGGGCCCATTCTAGTCGCTCCAGCAGCTCGTGCATGTTCGGCTAACTGGGCAGCTCCACTGTTATCAGCCCCGTGCGTTAAGGCTTGTTGTTTGATTCAAAAGCCGCGAAATATCGGTGCTGATGGTAACCCGAAGTGTCAACGAGGGACCTCATTCATCCCTCGCTGACGCGTCGGGTTACTAAATCAACTAGCCGGTTAGCACCCGGATATTGCCGCACAAAACGAGGCTAATGAAAGCGAATTTTACGGCGCTTGAGACGAAGACTTCCCGGCGAGTGTTTCGTCCAGACTCTAGACTTGGATGGCCCAGACGTCGCCAAAAATCAATGAACTTGCGGCAGTCCGTTTTCCAGCATCTCGTCCGAATCACCCAGCAACTCAACTGGCGCAGCAAATTCAGAAGTGGCGGGGATCAGCCGCGATCCCACGCTTCGCTCCAACTCCGCGGCGGCACGACGCAGATCTCCTACCAACGCGGATTCACGATTTCGGGCATCCAGATAGGGTCCTGTCGTCTGCAACACAAAAAGTAGGCAGCAGCGCCGCCTTGATAACTGCGCTGGGCCAGACGCTGGGCCTCCCGCAGTGAGGGCAGAATATCGCTTTGCAGCAGCTGCAGGTTTTCTTGGGCTTGGATGAACTGTGTGTGGGCGGCGCGGACATCCAAGGTGATTTGATCGCGGACGGTGACATAGCGGCGGGCGGCTTTCTTCGTCTGTGCGTTAGCGATCGCGATCCCACCACGATTTGCGTTGAAGATTGGCAGGGACATTCGCAGGCCCGGCCCCGACTCGAAGCCTTGCTTGCCCGATCCATTGGCATCATACACCGCATCCACAAGCATAAAGCCTCGTTTTGCCAAGCCGACACGCTGGCAGGCTGCCTGGAAGTCAATTTCCGCGGCCCGCAAATCGGGACGCATTGCCAATGCCATGCTGACCAGTCGCTCAGCGTCCTCGCTGATTCCGTAATCCACGGCCGCCGCGGGCGCGCTGTCGACCGCGACCAATGGCGCATCCACCATCGTTAGCCCAAGCACCGTTCGCAGACGATGTTGGGCAAGACGAACATCTTGCACTGCGCGAGCAGCGGTCGCTTTGGCCTGCAGCCCATCAATCTGTGCAGTCGTTACTTCCAGCTCGCTAATGTCTCCGGCAGCGAATCGCTTGCGGGTGAGCTCGGCGACTTGCGCGCGTATCGACTCGGCGTCGCGCGCTACTTGGGCCTGCTGCTGAGCCTGAACCAAGTCAGCATGAGCAACACGAGCATCACGAACCGTATTGCAACCGTTCTGCACCATCGACTCGCTGACCCGCTCCAGGTCCATACTTGCAATGCGAACACGCAGCTTGCGTAACCAGATGGAATTGACGGTCTCGAAGATCGTGAATTCAAGCTGCTTAGGGGCCAGCGGAAAGAAAACCACCAACTGCGGGTCGGCAATCAGACCGTCGTCCAACAATTGTGCGCGAGAAATTTCCAGGTCCGCCAACAGGTCTCCCAAAGCAGCGTTATTCCAAAGGGCAATTTGCGCCGCTTCGTCCTCGGTCAGTCCATCATCCAAGAGAACGGAATGAACGTCTGATCGCACTTTCGCGATGGCGCGATTCCGTCACCAAACCGTTGTTTCAGATCCTGCGATACGCGACCACGCGCATTCGGCAGAGCCGCGCCATGGCAGCCGGCAACGATCACCGTCATTGGCACGACCACGGTGCTGACGGGCTGGTTTGATGGAGTCCGTGCATGCATCCTTGCAAATCCGGCTTTTTCGGTGATTCACGCGGGCACATTTTTCCGGGAGGATTTCGCACCCACGTCTCCATTCCAATCGACTGGCGCGAACGGGGGCCTTGAGTACGGCCGTTAATGGCGATCTATTCTTCCCGGAAGCACAAGCAAAATCGCTACCGTTTACCTAAGCAGTGCCCGACTCTCACGGCGGGAGAGTGATTCCTGTGAACCCCAAATCAAGACGGACGGAACACTCGCTGAATCAGCTCGTTGGCGCGCTGAGCTTGCTGGACCAGATCGATGTCCGCCAAATCTTTCAGCGTCAGCCGGTCAGGGTAATGTTGCTCGATCAAACCGCGTAGTTTTTCATCCAGCCGCTCGGACCAGCGACATTGCGGCGCCGCGTGGGAAAGTTCCTGTTCGGTCATCGGCACTCGCAATCGCAAGCACGCTGGGCCCCCTCCCGCGGACATGCTCTGCCGGAGCTGCACAAATTCGTATCGGCGAAACAGACCTTGGTCGAGCCAGCCGAGCAGAATGGATTTCGCAACCTGGTCGTCGTCGACCTGCTTTGGACAAATGATGACGGGCGGCCCCGGGGCGGCGGGACTGATGATTTGGCTGTTGAAAAGATAGCTGGCGACAGCGCGCTGCAGCGACAGCTGGCGATCTGAAACCACGACCGTGATCAACTCTCGACCGTAAAGTTGACGGTAACGTTTCGCGATGGAAGCCAGTGTTGCTTCGCCGCCGGTGAACGCGTACTCGTGACAGATCATCAGACCATGATGACTGGTTGCGACAACATCGTTATGAAAAGCGCCCGCGTCGATTGCTGCCGGATGTTGCTTGAGAAAAAAGGTGTTTTCTGCCGGCAGATGATGGATTCGGGCGATCGTCTGGCAACATTCCAGCGACTGTCTCGGCCAATAGCGGTTGGGCTTCGGTTCACCGTCCCCGTAAACAAAAATGTGAATTCCCGGTTTGTTTTCCGCCGAGCCCAAACGCATGTGATTGGCGGCTCCTTCATCACGCAGCGCAGCACCGCCCGGCAGGCCGGGAATCACGCGTGCCCGGGGTAAACAGCGGCGCAGGTCTGCCAGTGTCAGCGCCGTTTCGATCGCGCGATGCACACTGCTGACCAGATTGGCAACCGATAACGTAAGCATGCCGTTGGCGTTATCGACCGCTGCTGAGACTGTCGCGGCGTTCGCTGTCCACATTCCGGAACAACTCATGGAAGCCGCGAATAACCGCGGCGCCGTGTCGAAGGCTCGTTTGAGTACAACCGCATCGCTGCCGCCGAAGCCAAGTGACCGCAAAAATCGAAAGTCAGGCCGGCGATGTGGTGGCAGCATTAATTGCGGCACTCCCACAGATGCGACCTCGCGCATTTTGTCCAATCCCTGAATTGCCGCAGCAGCAGGATTCGAGACCTGGCCCTCGCTTTCCTTGGAGGCCACGTTACCGACACCCAGGCCACCAAAATGATGAGTCGGGCCGACAATTCTGTCGACTTGCGCCTCGACTAAATTCATTTGGCAACGCTCCAAGGATCGTCACCGGGCAACGATTCGGATTCCAGCGAAGCGATGGGATCGTTGCAAAAATCGATCGCATGGAAGCCGGCCGGACGATGATTCCCGCTATCGCCCAGTCCGCCAAAAGGCAGTGCTCCAGCCGCACCCGTGGTTGGGCGATTCCAATTCACCACACCTGCGCCAACTTCGCCGACAAAGCGATCGAATAGCTCACGGTCCCCGCCCAACAACGATGCGGCCAGCCCGTAAGCGGTCTGTTGCGCCAAATCGATCGCAGCGTCGATGTCGCCTACCCTGTGAAGGACTAACAGCGGGCCAAACCACTCCATGTCGCCAAGAGCCTGCAATGCGTCGGCTGCCAGCGATGAGGCATCCACGATCGCGGGATAAACAAGATTGTCGCGGCGCTCATCGATCTTGAAGTCAACCACGCTCTCGCAGCCCAGCTTCAGGAGCTGATCGTAGGTGCGTTTCAAACCGTTGGCTGCCGCAGCCGAGATCAGTGGTCCGATTTGTGCCGCGGGCTGATCAGCGGGCAAGCCGACACGCAGGCGTTTTGTTAGCTCGATCGTCGCTTCGATCTGGCGGTCAGTTTCTGGTCCATCAACAAAGATTGCTCGCCGCGCGCACGTACAACGCTGCCCGGAACTGACAAATGCGGAAAAGGTTACCAACGAAGCAACCTCAGAGCTGGGCAAATCCCCAACGACGACCAACGGATTGTTGCCACCAAGCTCCAGAGCCAGAAGTACATCGTATCGACCCGCCAGCTGCCGATGAATCGCCTGACCGGCGGCCCGACTGCCCGTTAGAAAGACGCCACCGACGTGGGCTGAATCGATCGCAGCCACCGCTGGATCGACACGACCGACGATCGACTGGAAAACATCGGCGGGCAATCCGGACGCCTGCCACGCGGCTGCAATCCACTGGCCAACTGCCGTTGCCTGATCGCTCGGTTTCATCACCACCGCATTCCCAGCCAATAGCGACGGAATGATCTGGCCACCCGGCAAATGAAGCGGAAAGTTGAACGGCCCCAAGACCAAGGTGACACCCAATGAACGGTAGCGGATCGTCCGCCGCGGCGATCCCTGATCGACGATTTCGTCGCCACGCCGTTCTACCAACGCTCGAATCGAAAGTTCTGTTTTCGCGATCGCTGCAGCGACCTCGGCCGCTGCATCCCAAGGCAACTTGCCAACCTCGCGGGTAATCAAGTCGCTGATCGATTGGCGGTTCGCTTCGATGTACTTCGCGTACCGCCGCACAACGTCGATGCGATCATCCAACGAACTCTTTCGCCAGCGGGCTGCTGCGCCGGCGGCGGTTTCCATGACGGTTTGGATCTGCTGCTGGGACGTTTCCGTTCCGCTCCAAACGACTGTGTCATCTATGGGGCTGACGCTTTGGAAGGTTGCTGACATTTCGGCTCTGTTTTCACCCTGACGTAAAAGCCTGTCCTACGGTTTTAGGTGTTACCGAACCGGGAGAGTTCGGAATCTGACGATTAATCCGATTGCTGAGAACCGGCCCTGCGATGGTGAATCGAAGAAATAAGAAATGCGGTTTTTCCGTTCTCGAAGTCATCTCGGCATTGGTGATTCTAGCAGTTGTGGCCGCCGCAACAGCCGCGACGATCGGGCCGATGCGGACAAAGGCGAATGATCGTGAAGCGTGGAAAGAGATCAGCCAGCTGAACGCTATTTCTCTCAAATTTGCAGACGAAAACGGCCACAAGCCAAAAAGCGTCAACGATCTGGTGCGAGCGGGGTACTTGCCGATCAGCGGGCCTGGTGCCGCGGAGCGGATCCGCCGCATCCGCCGCAATTATCAATACTCGCAAACCAGCGGCAGGTTCTCGCGGCGGTGAAGCTCTGCCGCAGTCGCAGGCCGGGACCAGCACAGCGTCCGGCTTCGGGTGGTATTCAAGCCTGGCTTTTCTTAGCCGCCGTTATCGACCGAAGATCTTGTCGATGCTTTTGGTAAGCTGCTTTTGCAGATAGTTTTCAGCCGTGTTGCGTGCGGCTTGTGTGCCGAGTTGCAAGACGACTTCGCGGACTCCGGAGGAATCGAGTCTGGGCTGGTTGAGTGTCCCATTGACCGGCAGGGCGACCGGTTGGCCAGCCAAACTTTGCAGATCGCTTCCCAGCCAGCGTGCATCCAGAGGAACTTGCGCGACTAATTCCAGTCTGCCGTCCAACCCGACTCGACCGCTGGTCATGATTTGAGCGCGGTCGACCTCGAAGAACAATCGATCATGCTGGACAACGCCTTGTTGGACCGAGAATTCGACCGTTTGGGCGGGCATGGAAACCAATTTTCTGCTGTTCGCATTCAACGAACTCGCGGCAGTGCCGAGCCCGCTGATTTGTTGATTGTTCAGCTGTGCGATCGCCCTCAATTGTTCGATGCCGCTGATGATCTGGTTGGCCAGTGGCCCCGAGTTCATTTGGGCGCCCTCGATCATCAACCGTCCCCGCACCTGGCTTTGGTACGGATTATCCAAGACGACGATGGCTTCATCAATCTCGGCGCTCATCGTTCCATTGATTTCGGTCGCATTGGCTGCCAGTGGCGCTAAATATTTTAGCCATCGGCTGGTCATCTGCTGTGTCAAGCGAACGTTGGTTGCGCCTACTCCGGATCGCGCGCGTACCCAAACCGGTCCTGGTCGATAGAACACCTCACCGGCCAAGTCCAACTGACCTTGGCCGACAGGTATGACGGCAGGTTGAATCTGCACGGCGGTTTCGGTCAAGCGAATCGGCACCGACGCAGCCCCGAATTGAACGCCTCCGATTTCACCGCTGTCCCAGCCCAGATTGCCGACGACCGAAAGAGCAATCGCTTGACCGTCTTTGCGCAGCACACGAATCTCCAGTGGAGTTTCGTTGATTCCTGCAGCATGAACGTTCGTACCGAACAGATCGCTCAGGCGGTGGGAGACTTCTTCCATTTTTAGTCGTGCGGGACCCGTCAGCGAGACATCTCCCTTTGCTTCGTTCCAGGTTATGTTTCCTGAAAGTGTTGTCGCCAACCAATCGGTTGCCAATTGGACTCCATCCGCGACCACTTCGCCGGACGCCGTGTTGTAATGAGTCACGCCGTTGAGCTTGAGATTTGGTTCCGACCAGACGACGCGAGACAGGTTGCCGGAGGGCGAATTGCGTGATCGTCTAAAAGCAACCGCCTGGGCTCGCGGCATGGGGCCGACGGTTTGCGATTGGGCGCTGGCACTGGGCGGCTGCACAATGGCAATGTTCGTGGCCGAAGTATCGGATTCGATATCGAGAATGTGATCGTGACTGGTGATCGTCGCTTTACCTTCGCAATCCCCCATCACTAACCAGTCATCCGACACCGCGGCGGCCGGGGGTGAACTTGCCAGGGATGATTGGTTCGTACGCCAGGGGTCGCTTCGTTTCTGGACGCTGCCCTGGATCCGATCAAGTTTGGCCTTCCAGGCAATTTGCAAGTCGACAGTATCTGCTGTGGCTTTCCCTTTGACGGCCAGTGAGACCGCATCGCCGGCAACGGTTAGTGAACGGCTGTGGAATTCACTGGATGGCCAGGCGTAACGACCATCAAAGTGAATCTTCATGTTGCTCTGATGAAACCAGCGATTACCGTACGCGATCTTTGGGCTTGTCAGTTCGATCGTGCCGCCACTGACTTGTCCAGCCAGGCGGGACGCATCGATGTCAGCGTTGACATCGAATCCGCCCTGAGCATCGTGCAATTCGCCTGGCAACCAGGGTCCAAGCGTCTCGGCCAGCGTCTCGATGCGACCCTTGCCACGTAATTTAAACGGCAGCAGTGTGCTTGCGGATGGGTTGCCGACCGGTCGCGCCAATTCGGCGCGCAGATCCAGACCGTTGCTGTTGACCGTCAGCTTGGCGTTGGAGAGTTGTTGCAGCGATTGACCGCCCCAACGGCCAACCGCCTCCACGTCCGCGCGCAATGCGGGCCGCTTTAGCTCACGTCCATCGGGCAGCGAAATCAATAAGTTTGCCGCGTTGCCGCCACCGGTCAGACGCCAAACATTGTCGTTGGATGCGTTCCAACGAATATTACCGGAAGCGGATCCGCCCATTGTCGTGTTTGACATGTCGACAATTGGACGCAACATGGCGGCCAAACGGCCAAAGTCGATTTGAAAATCGGCTTGACCCGCTTGCATGCTGCCTTGACCGATGGCGGAGGCAAAGGAACTTTCCAGCTTGAATCGTTCCGCTTTGACCACGCCCTCGCGATTGGCGACGGTGGCATCGATTTCGATCGGCTCGATCACGATTGCTCGACCTTTGGCGCGGGCACGCACCGAATCGCTACGAACAAATAATTGGCTGCGATGCAAGCCCTGTTCCGGAAGCGAGCGGACACTTGCGGTGGCTCTTCCCGAGATAATGGTCGCGTCATCGCGTAGCGGCAATACACCGGGAAGCGCTTTGTCCAGCAATGCCAGGTCAACTTCGATGCTGGCGGCGCCTGCCAACGCGTCCAACCATTGCAGCGGGTTGTCATCGGCCCCGACCAGAGTCAAAGACCGAGCGAAGGCACCGTTCAGTGTCGCGGCAGCGAAATCTGTGGTCGCGGTCAAGTTGTGTCCGATC
This sequence comes from Pirellulaceae bacterium, assembly GCA_041623895.1. Lineage (GTDB taxonomy): Bacteria > Planctomycetota > Planctomycetia > Pirellulales > Pirellulaceae > JBFJVZ01. The sequence goes on from JBFJVZ010000026.1 coordinate 12,424, forward strand.
ACGCGGTCCCCTTCGATCACCAGGTCACCTCGAAGCGAGGCCAGGCGGTTTCTCCAAACGCGTGATTCCGGCCGGCCGTGAGAAGCGACCAGGTCGCGAACTTCAAGATTCTGCACGGACGATTCGATCGTGCCTTCGGCTAAGCCTTCCATGTGGATGACGCCGCTCGCGTCACCGGCAAATTGTGTCGGCAGCGACGCCGCGACGGCAGGAAACCTGAGACGCAGCAGCGAAAGAACTGACAGTGGTAAGGATTGGCTCTCGAGGTCCAACTTCCAGGGGGTCACAGACCGACCCGTTGCCGAACCAATCGTCATCGATCCTGCTAGTGAACCACCGCCATCCGCCCCATCGCCGATGACTCCCGCGAACGAGACTTGGGTTTCCTCGGCATGTGTTTCAATCTCGACATTGGATTGCGTCAGCGTCCACGTCTTTCCACTTGTGTCGGTGACCGAGAGCGAGACGTCTTGAATTTGGACGACTCCGCTGGAACTGCTGCCATCGTCCGCAGGTTGCAGCAGCGTCTGCAAGTCTTGTTCAAGGCTACAACTGCCCGCCGAGACACTGCAGCTAATGTTGACGCCGCGGGCCACCACCGAACCAAAATCGCTGTTACCACCGCTCAGCAACCTGCCGATGGTGACGGCACTGTCCAACTGGTCGATGACGATTTTGCTGCCAGCCTGGGTGCCTTCGAGCTGAAGTCCTGTAATTTTCAGGGGTGTGATCCAGCCGATTCGTACCGATGTCGCTTCAGCATTCAAGCCATAGCCCGCGGCCGTCCTGGTCACCAGCGTCCGGCCGATCGGCGAATGGCTCAAGATGCTGGGGGCACCAAGTATCAGCAGCGCCAGCGAAATCAAACCGACCAGAAGATAAGTCCGCCGCCGTCGAGAACGCCCGCTGCGTCGTCGCCGCGTTTGATTCAGCTGGGATCGTTCGACATGATCGAAATAATAGTCATCGGTTGCCACAGTCACATCCTTGTCGAACTGTTCACCTAGCGTAGAAGAGAGTTGTGGAGTCTAGCGGTAATTGGCGGCTGATCCCAAGACGTATTTGTGGCTCATCGCTCGTGAAAAACTGATCGGTTCTTAGGAGTTTCACAGCGGCGTTTGCCGGAATACGCGCGAAAGTCGCTCCGCCCAGGCTCTGCCGAGCGGGCTTCGGACTTTTTTATCGGCCGCTCCTCGGCAAGTTGCTGCCATTGCGTCGCAGTTCTGCGGGCTGTGCGATAAACTCTTTGCTTGCAGCCACCTATGAATCTCTCTCCCCGGAGCTCAAGACAAGTCTCCCCTGCCATGCGTATCTTCGTTACCGGCGGCACCGGATTACTGGGCAACAACATCTTGCGCAGGCTGCAGGATGCCGGGCATGACACGATTGCTCTGATCAGAGGCGAGCCAGACCAGGAGGTTTTCGGGGGAATTCGCACCGATTTCGTTCGTGGCGATCTTTGTGACGTGGATGTGATCGATGCTGCGGTCCAGCAGAGTGACGCCGTCATTCACTCGGCGGGCTTGATTCACATCGGCTGGAAGCGTTTGGAAGATTCCATGCGCGTCAATCGGGACGGGACGCGAATCATCGCGCAGGCATGTTTAAAGCACGATAGCAAACTGGTTCACGTTGGCACGGTGAACGCGCTCGCGTTGGGCAGTGCTGATGGGCCGGCGAACGAAGAGACGCCGCTGGACAACGCGGGCGGACAGATCCCTTGCTCCTACGTGGTCAGCAAACGAGCCGGATGTGAGGAGGTTCGCCGACTTGTCGAGCAGGGTTTACGAGCCGTCATCGTCCATCCTGGCTTCATGTGTGGGCCCTGGGACTGGAAGCCGAGTAGCGGGCGGATGATGTTGGAACTCGCACGCGGTTGGAAACCGATTTGTCCGACCGGCGGATGCAGTATTTGTGATCCCCGCGACGTCGCCGACGGCGCGATCGCGGCCCTGGAGAAGGGTGGTGATTGCGGACGCGACTATATCCTGGCCGGGGAGAACTGGAGTTACAAAAAGCTGTGGACTGAGATGTCGCGGCGGGTGGGGAAGAGCGCACCCATCATGAAGGCCGGGCCACTCATGCGCTGGCTGGGAGGCCGGACCGGCGACTTGCTGACGGCGATCAGCGGTAGCGAGGGAGATATCAACAGCGCAGCGGTCAGAATAACGAGCTGTTTTCACTGGCATGACAGCTCCCGAGCGCGGGGCGAATTGGGGTACCAGACACGAGCCGCGGCGGAGAGCCTGGACGCGCTAAACAAGTGGATACGTGAACACTACTTGCGGTGATCGGACCCACTGAAAGCATTGGTTTTTTTGCGGGGGATTATCTCCCCTTGTTGGCCCTGAGTTGTCAGATCGGGCTCGTTTTAAGCGGTTTGAATTGCCGCAAACAGAGGCAAAGCAGGGGCGACGATCGGGGTGCGTAATTGACAAAGCGCCCCGTGGCGGACCACTCTGACGCCCCAAACCAATTCACTGATTCACTGACGTCGGTTTGCGGTGGCTCGTGGCTTTTGTCGCGGGTCGCTTCGACACCGGGTGCAGCGGTCCAAGCGACTGGATCGCGCAGGCTTGACCGCCGGAATCATTCTTGACTCAACGAGAATAAATGAATGCCGCGAGCGAAGCTCGATGATCTTCGAGATGCCGCCCCATCGGTGTTGCCAAGTCTGCTGATGTGCGACTTCGGTGATCTGCGGGGTGAAATTACGCGACTGCAGCAAGCGGGGACTCGCGCGTTGCACTTGGACGTAATGGATGGGCATTTTGTCCCCAATTTAACCTACGGCATGCCGATCGTAGAAGGTCTGCGGCGCCATACCAATATGCTGCTGGACGTGCATCTGATGATCAGCGATCCGCTGCAGTACGCACCGCCGATGGTCGATGCCGGAGCCGATGTCATCACCTTTCATGTTGAGACGGTTCAAGACCCGGCAGAAGTCGCCCAGCAGATCAAGCGTCTGGGCGTGCCGGTGGGAATCGCTTTGAATCCCCGGACGCCGCTGGAGAAATTGGAGCCGTGCCTTGGCATCGTCGACATGGTGTTGGTGATGAGCGTCGATGCCGGCTTCGGTGCACAGTCCTTCAACCCTGTTGCGGTAGAGAAGATACGTCAGCTACGGGAATCGCAGCCAGAGTTACTGCTGCAGGTCGACGGCGGCATCAATTCGCAAACCATTGGACTCGCTCGACAAGCTGGTTGTGACCTGTTTGTCGTCGGTTCAGCCATCTTTCGGCAAGACGACTACACCGCTGCGATCAGCCAGTTGGACGACGTGATCGCTGGTGCCAGCCAATCCTCGGAGACGAGCCGATGATCTTGAAGTCACCTGTGATCTCCCGGGTCCTGTTGATTCGGCCGGGGGCCACGGAGTTTGATGACCAGGGCCGCATCAAAGGCTCTTTGGACATGCCGCTGAGCGCTAGTGGACGTCAGCAAGCCGCCACGCTTGCCAGCGATCTGGCAGATTTCCGCTTCAAGACGATCTACACATCGCCCTGTCAGTCCGCTCGCGAAACTGCCCAGCAGCTGGCCGCCGGACGGGACATTCGGATCAAGGTGATTGAGGGGTTCAAGAACATTGATCATGGATTGTGGCATGGCAAATTGATTGAGGAAGTGCGACGCAACCATCCCAAGGTGTATCGCACCGGCCAGGAGACACCCATTGAGATCTGTCCTCCCGGGGGCGAGTCGATCAGTAACGCGGAGATTCGGGTCAGAAAATCGCTGCGAAAATGCCTTCGCAAGAGCGGCGACGGGTTGGTGGCGTTCATCATCCCGGATCCGATGGCGACCGTCGTCCAGGCGTTATTGGGCGGTCAAGATTTCCAGGATTTGTGGAAGGCGGAGACCGACGGCGCCGGCTGGCAGCTGATTGAATCAAAGCTTGACTGACCGTCCGAACGTGGGCACCGGGATCGGAATTTTGGAAAATGTCCATGCAAGGGCGTGCTTTTCCTCTCCCGCGACCGCGATTTCTGGAAAATTGCCGCTATTCGGGGCCGAAATGAACTGCCAAAATCGGCGTCATCTCCTCCGATCGGGCTTTGTTGGCAAGATTCCCGCCAAATAGAATGTGGTTCGGGTACATTTGCTGGTCCTGCCCGTTACGTTCTCAGACCCCCAAAGTTCCCTCGAGTTGCTTTGCTATGAAATCCGGAAAGTTCCAATTCGCACTGACCACCCTCGCTTTGCTAGGGATGTTGACTCCCACCAGCGCCGCGGAAGTCCCGGCTCAGGTGGCCGCGATCAACTACGCGATCGAGCAGGTTTGGAATGACTACAGCATCCGCCCGGCGCCGGAAGTCGACGATCGCTTATGGTGTCGGCGAGTCTTTTTGGACGTGATCGGGCGAATCCCGAATGCACAGGAATTGAAGGAGTTTGCTGCCGATCGTGACGGTGACAAGCGGGCCAAACTGGTCGACAAGTTGCTGCACGACGACAAGTACACCGAAGAGTACGCCGGGCATTGGGGGACGATCTGGACCAATCTATTGATCGGCCGCAGCGGCGGGAATGATCGCCGGGACGTGACCAGTCGCGATGGGATGCAAAAATACCTGCGTGACTCTTTTGCCAGGAACAAGCCGTACAACACGATTGTGTACGAATTGGTGACGGCAGAGGGATCGACCAAACCGGGCACCGACGGATTCAACGGTGCGGTCAACTTTTTGGTCAACAAGGTCAACGAAGAGAAGGCTGTTCTGGCCGCCAGCGCCACATCGCGGATCTTTCTGGGCCAGCAAGTCCAATGCACACAGTGCCACAACCATCCATTCAATCAGTGGAAACAACAAAAATTCTGGGAATTCAATTCATTCTTCCGTCAGACTCGCGCCCTGCGTCGTTTCGTGGACGGGACACGGGACATTAGTTTTGCCGAGCTTGTCAATGAAGACTTTGCCGGTGAAGCGAATGACCCCGAAGACGCGTTGGTGTTCTACGAGTTGCGCAACGGCCTGACGAAAGTTGCGTACCCGGTGTTTACCGACGGCACGGCAATCGAAGTCAGCGGGTTTGTCAGCGATGTCAATCGCCGTAAGGAACTCGGGCGTCTGATGATGGACAGCGAGTACTTGGACAAGATGATTGTCAATCGCATGTGGGCTCACTTCATGGGTCACGGTTTCACCAAACCAATCGATGACTTGGGACCCCACAATCGGGCTTCACATCCCGACTTGCTGGATAGTTTGGGCAGCGAGTTTCGCAAGGCCAGCTACGACATGAAGCAGTTGATCACTTGGATCACGCTCAGCAAGCCGTATCAACTGTCGGCGGTCTTGGGCAGCAACAACGACATCGATGACCCGTCGATCGGTGAAATGCCGAAGTTCTCGCGGTTTTACTTGCGGCAGATGAGTGCCGAGCAGTTGTATCAATCGTTGTTGACCGCAACCAACGCGTCGGGGGCGGGCAGCTATGAAGAACAAGAGCAGCAGCGACGGCGTTGGCTGGAGCAATTCGTGGTCGCGTTTGGCACCGATGAAGGCGACGAAGCGACCACGTTCAATGGTTCGATTCCGCAAGCCTTGATGCTCTTCAACGGCGACCTCACCAAGAAAGCAATCAGTACCGGCAAGGGAACGTTTATCGACCGTGTTTCTCAGATCGGCCGCAAGCCGACTGAACGAGTGACGGAGTTGTTCATGGTCGGTTTGGCGCGCAGGCCCTCGAAACTGGAATTGACCATTGCCAGTAAGTTGCTTGTTGCCCGCAAGGGTAATGAGAAAGAGATGCTTCAGGACATGTGGTGGGCGATCCTGAATAGCAATGAATTCATCATGCAGCATTGATAGCCACCCGCACCCGATTAGACCGCCCAAGTAGGCCGTAAGACTCACTAACCGATCTCCATTCCTTTCCCGGCAAAGGCTCTTTAAAGATGACGAACTGGAAAACTCCCGCTGGCATGACTCGCCGGCACTTCATGAATCACCTGGCCGGCTCCACGGCGGCGGCTGGTGCCGCGTTGACGCTTGGCAATTCGATCATTGCTCACGCTGATGAGTTGAAAAAGAATCGCAAGTCCGCGATCTTGCTGTGGATGGGCGGCGGTCCACCAACGATCGATATCTGGGATCTGAAGCCCGGTGCGCCGACCGGGGGACCTTTCCAGCCGATCTCCACCACCGGCAACATGCAGATCAGCGAGCACATGCCCTTGACCGCGCAGCAGATGCATCACCTGTCGATCGTCCGCAGCATGTCCACGCGGGAAGCCGATCACAATCGCGGTCGCTATTACATGCACACCGGTTATGTACCCAATCCGAACATCGAACACCCCAGTTACGGTTCGGTACTGTCGCACGAACTGATGCATCAACGACCGGAGCTTGAAATTCCGCCGTTCGTATCGATTGGTGGTGCAAGTGCCGGTCCTGGTTTCCTGGGCATGGCCTGGGCACCGTTCTCCGTGACCAGCAACGGACGTATCCGCAATCTGGATATGAAGATTGACGACACGCGTTTGATGCAACGGATGGCAGCACTGAACTTGATTGAAACGGGATTCGAGAAACGGACGCGAGATCTGCCCGCTTCCGAGCACGCCAAGGTGCTGAAGAAGACGCTGGACTTGATGACCAGCGATCAGATGAAAGCATTCAAGGTCTCCGAAGAGCCTGAGGAAGTCAAAGAACGATATGGCACCGACGGATTCGGCCAAGGATGTTTGCTGGCGCGGCGTCTGGTCGAAGCAGGTGTGCCGTTTGTCGAAGTCGACTTGGGTGGCTGGGACTTGCACCAGAACGTCCACCAGACGCTGTCCGAAACCAAGCTTCCACAATTGGACAAAGCGATGAGTGCCTTGGTCGAAGACCTGGCACAACGCGAACTGATCCAAGACACCGTGGTGATGTGGATGGGTGAATTTGGACGTACCCCACGGATCAATCAAAACTCGGGACGTGACCACTGGGCGCGATCCTGGTCCGTGGTTGTCGGTGGTGCCGGCATCAAAGGCGGCTTGGCGGTTGGTGAGACCAACTCCGACGGCACGGCTGTCGAAACCGAGCCGTTTAGCAGCGAAGATTTAATGACCACGGTCTGCAAAGGACTCGGGATTTCCACCGAAACCACCTTCACCAGCAAGAATGGTCGGCCGATGAAGATTGCGGGCGGTGGCAAAATCATTAGCGAATTAGTGGCTTAAGCAAGAGTCCGGAACTGAAGAGCCCAGACCCGGAGGGCTCCTTGCCTGAATCGCTTGGATCGTCCCGCAAAAACTCACCAACCAAGCTCGACTCCCAGACCGGGAAGTCGGGGTTGGGAGAGTCGGCGGAAGCAGTCCCATCAGTCGATCCGAGTGAGCTGATCACCCGGCACCAACGAGGTGTGTGGCGATACTTGCGCGTCTTGGGTTGTGACGCTGCAACCGCCGACGATTTGACGCAGGAGACATTTTTAAGAGTTCTTCGCCAGGATAAGTTCGTTCAACACAATGACGCGGCTACTGCGGGATATTTGAGGCGAACGGCGTACAACCTGTTGGTCTCTCGGCACCGCAAATTGGGCCGCATGCAAACGGTCGCCGAGCCAGCGGTTTTGGATGAGATTTGGAATCGTTGGGCTGGCAAAGATTTAACGGGAGATGTAGCAGTCGACGCTTTGAGGTCGTGCCTGGATGGACTGACCGAACGAGCGCAACTTGCCCTGCAGATGCGGTTTGCTGACAACGCCAGCCGGGTCGAAATTGGCAACGCACTCGGGATCACGGATCACGGTGCCAGAAACTTGATGCAAAGGGCCAAGCAGCAACTACGGCAATGCGTCGAAGAAAAGCTGCAACAATTAGAACCATGAGTAACGACAAATTGAATTCGCACGAAGAGCAGGCAATGGACGCCTTGCTCTCTGAGGTTCTCGCTGGAGCAGTTCCTCCCGATCTGTCGGAGCACATTCTGGCCAGGCATAGCGACAGTGCTTACAAGCCTCTGCTGGTTGAGGTCCAGGAAGATTCGCGAAGTCCCCGCAAGAGGTCGGCCGTCAGACCACTTGCCACCGTGTTTTCGATCGTCACAGCTTTGGCAGCAAGCGTGTTGCTGCTGGTCTGGCTGCAGGGGCAGGCGGATCAACCTGATAATCAGCCGTCGTCGTTGGTAGCGGACAACCAGATGGCAGCGGCCACCGACGAAACACCCGGCGACAGCGTTGCCCGGCAGACGCCTGCCCTGACGGCAGCGGACGAAATCCCCGATGCTCCGCGTTCGCGACCGATTCCCAAAGGCATTCCGCTGATCGTCACTGACAGCGAAAGCAACGCGAATCCATCGAAAGGCGACCAACTCAATTCCATTCAGATCCCGGATTCGCAGACGGATCCGGAAGCGATCTCGCTGGTCTCCAAGCGGGTCGACGAAAAATGGTTTGAATACTGGACGGCGATCGGAATTCAACCCACGGAGAATTCGGCCTTGCCTGAGTTGCTCGCCCGTTTAGCGGAACGCCTGGACGCGAATCTTCCGCCCCAGGCACTCGCTGACGCAGAGTCTTTGCGTGCAGCACTGGGTAGCGCAGAAAATGCCAATCAGATCGCTCGCAAGTGGCTGACGGAGGTGACGGATGGTGGTTTGTTGCGGATCGATTCCGATGCACGCGGTCGACTGATCGACGATGTGACCGAGGTGTTTCAGGGACAACGCCGGTTGGACGTGACCCTGGCCCAGTGGTTTGGCGGTCAGGACCCTCACTCTTCCGACTGGTACGCAGCCTTGTCGGCGTCGGGTAACCAGCCAATGGTCCGACGGATTGCCCTGCTTTCGATGAATGTCGATCTTCGCTGTACGCAGTGTCACGACGCCAAAATTGAAGGCAGCGGTCGCCAAGAAGATTACTGGTCGTTCGCTTCCTTCATTCGACAAAGCGTCCGGCGTGACCGGAACGGACAGTGGATCGTCAGTCAGGGCGATTCGTTTGGCAAGCCGCTGTTTTACGAGCTTCCCGATGGCCGCCAGCGGATGGTTCAAGCATCCATCCCAACATCGTGGGTGCCAACAGAGGAACCAATCCAAGACGTTCGACAGTGGTCACGGCGAATCGTCGCCTCACCGCAGCTTGCCCGCGGCGTCGTTAATTCGCTTTGGAAACTTGTACACGGCCGGCGGCTTCACGGTGGGGTTGTCGACACGATCGCGGCACCACACAACGAGTCGCTGGTGCAGATGGAAGAGCAGCTTGCCGATGACTTGCTGCAATCAAATTTTGACGTGGTCCGCTCCTTGGCGTTGATCGTTCATTCGCCAGCGACCCGTCGCTCGGTACCTCAAGCGTTGAAACCGGAAAACGCGTTGTTGGCCAGCGATGCCGAGCTCGGCGCCGCACGAGACATCGTCGGTGCTTTTGCCGGGGCCTTGCCGTCGCAGGCAAAGCCCCCGATCAGCCGTCGCGTTGATCTCGCGATGCGATCCGCGGGTGGTTCGGTTCAGTCGATTCGAGAAGGAAATACGATCAACGCTCAGGCGGACGGTTCGGGTGGAAACGATGGGATCAGCAAGCCCCGTAAGGATGATGCGGCCAATGGATTCCCCACCAATGCGGGCGACCTTCCCGTGCCCTGGCTTAGATCGATCAAAGGCTACGACGGCCGTGTTGAACATCTGGGATATTTAGCGGGAGTGAACCAACTTCCCGGGGATGTGCTTGAAGTTGCTGAGGCGATGAAGAATTCGCCAGAAATCAGCGAACAGCTCGCTCTTCACCGGATTTGGTGGCTGTTGAGCCCCTGATTCTGTGGCGAAACGCGCCGGAGTGTTACGATTTTTGCATTTGCCCGCGAATCGTCCCCCGAGCGCTAACAATCCAGACCGCTACCAATCCCCAGCCCGGTGATCTTGTCGGCTGATCGAGTATGATAGTGGTTCGCTCGCTGCGGCGAATTATCATTCACTTGTCTTTTCTTGGTCGGGTCAGAATTTCGATGGGCATTCGTTTTGCCTGCCATGTTTGTTCAAAGAGATTGAACATCAAGCAAGAGCTAGCGGGGCGCCGTGGAATCTGCCCAGCTTGTTCGGCAAAATTCCGAATTCCGCTACACGACGCTGAGAAATCGATACCGATTGATTCGCCAAGGCCTATCAATGGCCAAGCTGAAGCCGGCCAGTCAATGGCAGGCGGAAATCAGGCCGATGGGCATCAGGCTGGTGGGCATCAGGCTGGTGGGCATCAGGCTGGTGGGCATCAGGCTGGCGGAAATCAGGCCGATGGGCATCAATCCGTCGCGCAAGCCAGTCAACCGCAGGCCGACATCGATTTGATCGATGACGATTCCACGTCCACTTGGTATGTCCGCCCGCCTAGCGGTGGCCAATATGGTCCTGCGACCGGAGAAATCCTGCGGCAGTGGATCAACGAAGGACGTGTTGCCGCGACATCATTATTATGGCGCGAAGGTTGGCCTCAGTGGCGCGAAGCGAAAGAAGCGTTACCGCAACTCGCGGGACGATTGCCGGACTCTGGTTCGGAACCCACGTTGGCCGCAACCAGGGTCAGCTCGCGCGAGGCAGATGAATTCGGATTTGGTGCCACGTTGAATTCCGAGGCCGCGGAGAGTGTGGTTTCCTCCCTTGACACCGCGTACCAGCCAAATGGCCGTGCCGATGTTGGCTCCGATCGGCGTGTACGCTCCGACTATCGGACCATGACCATCACGATCCTGACGGTGTTGGCCGTCGGCCTCGTTTTCGCGTTGGCTTTCGTGCTCTCGCGCTAGCCAAGCGTAAATAGAAGTCGATTGGTAAGGCCGGTTGAAGGGCATGGCGGGGATGGCTTCATGGTTGGGCCAGGCTCCGTCCGAGCCCAAGCGTCGGAAAACTTTGCGGCTCCGCGGGAGCGTCGCCCTCCCTGCGGTTGTGAAACTTGTCTTCTTGTCCTTCACGCGTAACAGAAAAACGTATCCGCCAGCCTTTTCACCATCCCAGGGCAAGGCTCCTGCGGAGCCGGAAAACGAGCAAATCTTTTGCTCATTAACTCGGCGGCAGCTTCGCCCCAACGGGCGCCTGCGACCGATCGCGAAATCAAGTATGCTACGCTGCTGCTGTAGTCAACAAGAACATCCTATTTGGGAGCAAAGCGTTATGCGTCCATTGTCAATATATCTTCTTGCCTTGCCACTGTTGTGTCTGGGTGTTGTGCGAATCGGCACTGCTGATGAAGCCGGCGCCAAGACCGAACAAATCAGCGTCTTTAGTGCGGGGACACTGCATGTGCCCGCCACGTTCAAGCGTGTTCCAGTCAAATCGCGAATCATCGAGCACGAGTTTCAAGTGCAAGTCGGCGAGGGCGACGAGGCGCAAACGGCTCGAGTCACCATGATGGCCGCTGGTGGCGATATCGAAGACAACATCAAACGCTGGAAGGGCCAATTCAGCGGCGGTGATGAAGAGGCGCAAAAGACCGAGGACATGAAGATCGGGGACTGGAAGGTCTACATCGTCGACGTCAATGGGAAATATCAAGAACGCGTGGGAGGCGGTCCTTTTGCCGGTGGCAAAGTTGTGGAACGCGAGAACTATGCGATGACGGGCGCTATCCTTTTGCATCCCGAGGGTCGTAAATTCTTTGTCAAAATGATCGGCCCCGCGGCGGTTGTGAAGAAGCATCGTAAACCGTTCGTGGAAATGATCCAGTCAATCAAGAAGTGAAGACTTCTTAACACGCATACCCATCTGGATTCCTCTTCGCAGGAAGCAACCACATGAACATTCAAGGTTTCCTGGAACACCACGGAATTGTTCGCAATCCTTTTGCCGAAGAGGACGCTCAGACCGACCCGGTTTTCAAAGAGCACTGTATCAGCAGTGCGTATCATCCGATCTGGGACAAGGTTTATGGTGATCCCACCGAACCATCGACCGCCATCATTTTTGGTCCCAAAGGATCCGGCAAAACCGCGATACGTTTGCAAATCGATCGTCACCTGGAGAAGTACAACGAACAGAATCCTGGTCGTCAGGTGTTTGTGATTCGCTACGACGACTTCAATCCGTTCCTGGATCACTTCAGTGAACGGATGGGTTGGCGGACGATTAAGAAGCCCGAGCGAATTTTGGACCAGTGGAAGCTATGGGATCACATGGACTCCATTCTTTGCTTGGGTGTTACCCATTTGGTCGATGATATCCTGCACGCCAGCAAACAAGCTTCCGGCGATGCGGTTGCCTTAAAGGCAATTCGCAAACTGGATCGCACCAGCGCTCGGGACTTGTTGATGTTGGCCGCTTGCTACGACCAGTCGACCGAAGGATCGTATACCGACCGCTGGAAATCCCTCCGCAGAAAACTCAGGTACCACAACTTCACCGCGAAAATCAGCGGCTGGTTCGCTGTGTTTTGGACGATTGCCGTGGTCGCATTCTTTGCCTGGTTGTTTTTGGGCTCGCCAAAATTCTGGCAATCGGGAGAAGCGAGCAAAACATCGGCTGCCCAGGTTCAAGCCGGCCGCCACGATGTGCACCTGGTCAGCATGATTCAAGCCGCGGACGAAATTGCAGTAGACGAAACCGGCGAAGAGGCGGACGATGCCGCGGCCGCAACACCCAATCCCAATCTACTGTGGTTGGCTGCCTTGATGATCCTGGTCGGTTGCCTGCCGTATTTCATTCGCTGGGCGAAGTGCTATCTGGCGGCCCTGGGAATCCATCGACACATGCGCGTGGGCAAACGCGAAGTCGGCTCGACCCGAAAAGTACTGCAGTGGATTCCCACCAAGGAATTGGCAAGTCAGCCATTGCCCCGTTATGACCGAACCGATGATCGCTACGAGTTACTCACCAAATTTCAATCTGTGTTGTCGCAGTTAGGATTTGACGGGACGATCGTGTTGATGGATCGTGCTGACGAACCGCACTTGCTGGGCGGCAAGCCGGAATTGATGCGACGGTTCGTGTGGCCAATGCTGGATAACAAGCTGCTAAAACATCCCGGCCTGGGATTCAAGTTGATGTTGCCGCAAGAGCTGTATCGTGACATGGAACGCGAGACGCGGGAATTTCACGAACGCGCAAGGCTGGACAAACAAAACGTGATCCCTTCGTTCCAGTGGACCGGAGAATCTCTGTACGATTTGGCTCGCGCCCGAATGATGGCCTGCGCCCAAAGTGGACGAAACCCGGAGCCCAAAGATTTGTTCGATGAAAACGTGGAATACCAGCGGATGCTGGCGGCATTTCAGTCGCTGCGAGTTCCACGTCACCTCTTTCGATTCCTTTATCGTGTGCTGGTTGATCACTGCAACCGCCACACCGACGCCGATCCTGTCTACAAAATTGACGCTCAAACCTTCGAGGCGGTGCTGGCGGTGTACAGCCGCGAAGCTGACCCGGCAATGAATTAAATAGTGCATTTCTAGAATTCATGTAGCGGCAGCCGAACGACTTTCGCTCCCAGGCTGTTAATTTATGAAAGTCGTCGTCCGCTCCACGAACGAACGTTTTGTTTTCCCATTCCGACGCGGAGCGTCGGACGACAATGAATTCACCCGCCTCAACGCGATCGTGTCTACAAAATTCTCGAACTGCTGAACGACGTGACAAAAACGCGACATCGCACGTGAACCTCATTCGCCGAAACATCAGGCCGATTGCTTTGGTCATGCCTTTGGCTCTGTTCTTTGCTGTGGGTGCACTGATTACCCATCAAGACAGCGAAGGCAACATTGATCCCAGCCGTTATTTGATTCTGGTCATCGTGCGCGTGGTGTCGATCGCTGCGATCCTAGTATTATTTTGGCGACTTTATGTCGCAGATTTTCCGCTCAAGATTGACCGCTGGGGCTGGATCGTTGGACTGCTGGGCGGCCTTTTATGGATCGCTGTTTGTGAATTGCATTTGGAACGCGCCATCGTTTCGTCGCTAGGCCTGCCGGCTTCGATTCTGGGCGCTCGCAGCGGCCTTGATCCCTTCGCTGCCTATCCAACTGCGGGAACTCGTCATCTGTTTCTCGCCTTTCGATTCAGCTTGCTGGTGATCATCGTGCCGATCGCCGAAGAACTTTTTTTGCGCGGTTTCCTGATGCGTATTGTTGATACCGATCAGTGGACCAGCCAACCTCTGAGTCAAATCGGCAGGCTCGGCTTACTGACCGGAACGGTCTACGGCGTGTTCACGCATCCGAGCGAATTTGTTGCCGCCGCGATCTGGTTTTCATTGGTCACGGTTTTGATGGTCCGTACTGGACGCTTCTGGAATTGCGTACTTGCGCATGCGTTAACAAATCTGATACTGGGGATTTACCTTTGTTACACCGGTAGCTGGTATTTCTGGTAGCTGCGAATAGGCCCAGAATGGGACTAAATGTAGGCCAGGACCCGTCCTGGCGGATTCCGGAAGCCAGGCAGGTTCCCGGCCTCAGACGAACCGTTCTTGATGCTTCCGCCATCCCAAGGCATCGCGCAGAATCTGCGAAGTTGCTACGCCCGCACAGGTTCGAATCCTGTAGCCCCCATTTGAGAGCCATTTAAAATTTGAGATCTGGGATTTCAAATTCGCGGCCCGGGCCGCAACGCGGGGGATTCCCGGGACAAAAGCACCGTTTATTTCGGGTTGCTCGGAACCATGGTTCTGGTACTCTATGTGCCGCGATCCAAGGGCGGGGATGTCCCCGCATTTGTATGAAATTGATCACTCGATGTCGGACGGCATTCCGTTTCCGACTAGCTATTGGAGAATTAACTAGGTGGGAACTAAGCGAACAGGAAAAGGGCGAAGAAAAGTAGGACGTAAAAAGCGACGCATGCGGGCCAAGATTCGCCATCGCAAGAAATAGGACAAATGTCTTTGGGATTGGTTCGCGAGCAGACAACATCCATCCGATTCGTTGTCAGCCAATCCAACAATGGCAAGCCGATCATCCCATAGCAGCCTGCGGCTCTCGCAGGTTTGCCTCTTTTTTCCATCCGTAAGACGGATTGCTAAGCCGTTCTTATTTGATTGGCCGAATCCGGATTTCCAAGCGTCCTGGCGCGGGTGAGGTGACGGTGCCACAACTCTCCGGGTATCCTGGAGGATGTTTTTCACACGTTGTCAAACAGGCTTATGTCCAAGAAAAAACGTTCGGCCAGCGGCGACCGCAACGAGGCTGGCAAGGAAGAACCCTCCGTCGACTTTGAAGAGGCCCTGGCTGATGTGGAGTCGATTGTGGCCAAGCTGGAGGGTGGCGAGTTGGGGCTTACCGATTCGCTTCAGCAATACGAGATTGGGGTCAAACGTTTGAAGCAGTGTCACGCTTTGCTGCAGCAAGCGGAGCGGCGGGTCACGCTGTTATCGGGCGTCGACGAGGACGGTAATGTCATCGGTGAGCCATTCCACGTCGACGAAAACCAAGATCAGCCTGCTGCTAACGGCCCGGAGCGTAAAAAGCCGATTCGCGGGGCAAGAACCCCTGTCGCAGATAGCGTGGACGATTTGCCCGGACTTTTTTAGAATTCCCCCTGTGACCAATGCCTCTCTGCCGAGCCCACTTTGTTGCTGATTCTTATTCGTGACGCAAAATTCCGCAGTCGTATCGGCCAATTCGATGACGAATGCCGATGATGTGAAATCGGGTACCGCGGATCTGATTCCCAAGATCGAAGATGCACTGAAGCAATCATGTGAATTTAGTGATCAGTGTCCGCCCCAGCTTGCCGCTGCGATTCGCTATGCGCTGCTTGCCCCGGGCAAACGGCTTCGGCCCGCATTGGTTTTGATGTCAGCGGAAGCGTGCGGAGGTACTCACCAGGCGGCGATGCCGGGTGCCGTGGCGGTCGAGATGATCCACGCCTACTCGCTGATTCACGACGATCTGCCCGCGATGGATGACGACGATCTACGGCGGGGGCGGGCGACGGTCCACATCGCCTTTGACGAGGCAACGGCGATTTTGGCCGGGGACGCACTTCAGCCTCAGGCATTTCGGCATCTTAGCGAGCATGTCCAAGACCCACGCCAGGCCGTTGAAGCGATCAGGATCCTGGCCACGGCAGCCGGGGCCGAAAAATTAGTCGGGGGCCAATTCGATGATTTGGCCGCCGATTCGGCTTCAAAACCGGAAAAAATGTCGCATCCCGGGGCCCCTGCGGACGCATCCGCCTTCCCCCAGGGTTCTCCACCAAGAACAATTCAGCACTTGGAATCGATACATCTACGGAAAACGGGGGCGTTGTTTGCTGCCGCTTTGGACTTGGGTGCGGTATTGGCGGCGGCGGATAATCAGGCCCGGGCGGCGCTTGGTAATTACGCTAGGGACTTGGGATTGGCCTTTCAGGTGGTAGACGACTTGTTAGATCACTTATCGGACTCCAGCACGCTTGGCAAGCGAGCGGGGAAGGATGCTGAACGAGGAAAGTTGACATATCCAAGTTTACTAGGTCTGGAAGGGGCCCAAGCCAAAGCCAGGCAGTTAGTGCAATCGTCACGACAGCACGTTCAATGTTTTGGGCGTGCAGCGTGGCGTTTGGAATGGCTGGCGGACTATGTTTTGCAGCGTACGCATTGATGGTATCGATTCGAGTCAATCAAAGTCCTCCGTGGGGTGTCGACCTTGAGTAACGAAAAACATCCACTGTTGGCCAGTCTGGACAGCGCTCGGCCGCTGAGAGATTTTTTGCCTGAGCAACTGGAGTCGGTTGCAGGTGAGATTCGCGATGTCTTATGTAATCTGCTCGCGACGCGGACGGCACATTTTGCCTCCAACTTGGGGGTCGTGGAACTCTGCTTGGCACTGCACTGCGAATTCGACTTTCGATACGATCGACTGATCTGGGACACGGGTCATCAGATCTATCCACACAAGCTGGTGACGGGACGTTACGCCGAATTCCCCAGCATTCGCACCAGCGGCGGGTTGATGGGATATCCCAACCCGGCGGAGAGTGAATATGACTTGTTCATGACCGGGCACGCGGGCTGCAGTGTCAGCACGGCCGTCGGGCTTCGCAGCGGGGACATCCTTGGCGGGCAAGCCGACCGGCACACGGTTGCCGTCATTGGCGATGGCGCTTTCCCCAGTGGGATCGTCTTCGAGGCGATGAACAACGCCGGCGAATTGGAAGAAGATCTGACCATCGTGCTCAACGACAACAAGATGTCGATTTGTCCTCGTGTGGGAGCTGTCGCCAGTTATTTGGACCGGCTGCGCGGCAATCCCTTCTACACCGGATTGAAACACGAAGTCACCAAGTTGCTTGACCATGTGCCGATGTTTGGCGACCCGGCCGAACGGTTTTTGGCGCAGATGAAAGAAGGCGTCAAAGCGGGGCTGTTGGGAGGAATGTTGTTCGAGGAATTGAAGATACGTTACGTAGGACCGATCGACGGTCACGACATCGGTTTGCTGCGCAAGTACCTGGCGATGGTGCGCGAGTTGAAGGGGCCCGTACTACTACATGTCGTTACCGAAAAGGGTCACGGTTACAAGCCGGCCGCTGCGGATCCGGTCTTCTTCCACACGCCGCCGGCATTTGAGGATCAAGGCGGCAAACCTGTCACTCGCGGCAGCGAGGGCTTGCCACCTTTCACGGTTCACGCCCGGGACGCAATTGGAGACGTCATGGCAGAAGACGAGCGCGTCACCGTGATCACCGCCGCCATGTGCCAGGGAAACAAACTGGAGCCGGTCCGCGAACAGTTTCCCGAGCGGTTCTTTGATGTTGGAATTTGCGAGTCACACGCGGTGGCGTTTGCCGCTGGACAGTGCAAGACCGGGCTGCGGCCGATTGTGGATATTTACAGCACGTTTTTGCAACGTAGCTACGACCAGATCTTCCAGGAAGTTGCCCTGCAAGATCTTCCGGTTGTCTTCATGATGGACCGCGCAGGCCTGACCGGCCCCGACGGACCGACGCATCACGGTCTGTTTGACATTGGTTACATGCGTGTGTTTCCCAACCTGGTGCTGATGGCACCGGCGTATGCGGGCGAAGTGACCTTGATGTTGTCGGCAGCGATCCGACACGACCATCCCTCCGGCATCCGCTATCCGAAAGCATCGGCACTGGAGCTGGATCGAGTTCCGGATCCAGTCCAGATCGGCAAGAGCGAAGTGATTCGCGAGGGATCCGACGGCACCATTGTCGCTTACGGCGTGATGTTGGAACAAGCAATTGTGGCAGCCGAGCTGCTCTCCGATGAACTGGATGTGGGCGTCGTCAATGCTCGATTTGTTAAGCCAATCGATGCAGATATGGTTCGGCGAACGATCGAAGAGGGTCGTTTTGTGGTGACCGTCGAAGAGGGCGCGACGCTTGGCGGTTTCGGATCGGCGTTTTTGGAAAGCGCGAATTCACAACGACTTGATACTCGAGGCGTGACGTGCCTGGGCCTGCCGGATCATTTCATCGAACACGGGGATCGAAGCCAACTACTGGACGATCATGGGCTCAGCCCCCGTGCGATTGCAGAGGTTTGCCGCGACGCCGCGTGCGTCGAAAGCTTGTCAAGATAAATGGGCGTTACCAAGCCGAGCAAGTGGATGCGTGGCCAACGCGAGCGGCCTGAGGTCGTCATTCTCGGTACGCCCAATCGAGATCACGTCCGCAGCGAGTTGGAGCGATTACGGCCTGTGATCGCTTCAAGAGCAGAAATCGTGGCCGAAGATTTAGAGTTCCAGTACGATTTCGCCGACGGCGACCCAGACCTGGTGATCGTGCTGGGTGGTGACGGTTCGATCCTCCAAGCGGCGCGTCAAATGGGCACGAATCAGCTGCCCGTCTTGGGTGTCAATTGTGGCCGGCTCGGTTTTTTGGCAGCTCTTTCGCCGGACGACTTTTTGAATGCCTGGCCAGAGGTTTGCGAAGGCGGATTTGACATTGTTTCGCACCTGATGCTGCGTGCAACTCTGATCCGTGGCGGCCAGGCCCTGGCGACGCAGTTGGCGTTGAACGAAGTCGCCATCTTGGGAGGTCCACCGTTTTCGATTCTGGATATCGATCTTTATGCGGACGGTCATCTTGCCACACGCTACCGTTGTGATGGGCTGATCATCGCCACACCCGTGGGATCAACCGCTCATAATCTCTCTGCGGGCGGTCCCATCCTTCGTCGCAACCTGCAAGCCATCGTGATCTCGCCAATCAGCCCGCATACGCTGACCTATCGACCGCTGGTGGACTCTGCGGAAACGAAACTGGAATTGGCCGTAACCGAGCCCAATGAATCAACCAGCGTTGTCGTGGACGGCAGGATTCTTTGTGACATTCATGCCGGCGATCGTGTTCGTGTTGCCGCGGCGGAGGAATGCTTCCGCATGCTCAGCGTTCCCGGACAGAATGATTACCGCACGCTACGAGACAAACTCGGCTGGAGCGGATCGGCACCAGGCGCTCGCTAGCGCTTTTTTAGATATCTCGCAGGCCAGGACAAGCAGAGCGTCCGGCTTAAGGCGACGGCGACCGAGCCGAAGGCCCAGCAGTTTGCTTAGCCCAGGCCTGCATTCGCTCGCGGAGCTCGCTCTGCTTC
>JBFJVZ010000027.1:0-31770 GCA_041623895.1 Pirellulaceae bacterium
GCTGCTGAGGAAGCACCGGCTGCTGAGGAAGCACCGGCTGCTGAGGAAGCACCGGCTGCTGAGGAAGCACCGGCTGCTAAAGAAAAGCCTGCTGCTGAAGAAGCACCTGCTGCTGAAGAAAAGCCTGAAGCTGAAAAGAAGCCCGAAACTGAAGAAGCTGAATAGCTTTTTTGCTCTGCATTGGAAAACGGCGGCTGATGACGATCGCTTCGTCATCAGCCGTTTTGCGTTTCTTGCTGGCACAATTGGCTGGCCACGCCTTCCAGCGCCGACTTCAGTGGCGTGCCGTCGCCCACCAAGGTCAACTCGATGATGACCGCCGACAGTGGGACACCGGCCAGCCGATCTGTCTTTAATTTCACCAGATCTTTGTGCGTACAAACGACACGAGTTATTTCCTCGCTCAGCCCGCTGATCCATTCGCGCAACCGTCCGATTGTCTCGGTCGTATACGGATCATGATCCGGAAGCGCTTGCGAGTCGATAATATTGGCGCCGCAATCGCGCACCGTTTGCAGAAACGCATCGGGATTACCGATCGCACTGATTACCGCCACCTGCGCGCCGCTCAGCGACTCAATGGGGCTCATCTGACTTGGGTACTCAAGCAGCCGCTTGGGGTCATGATTACTGCGCGCGACTGGCAATGACGGGTGATACGAATGAAGCACCGATTCGATGGCGGATAGTTCCGAGTCGCCGATCAGATTCGATCGAGAAATGATGGCCACGTCGGCTCGTCGGATTGCGGCCAGCGGTTCTCGGAGCAGCCCCCGGGGCAACAGATAACCATAGCCGAACGGACAACTTGCATCGATAACCAACAGATTCAGATCACGATGCAGTCGGCGATGCTGGAATCCATCATCCATCAGAATCAACTGTGCTTGGAACTGCTGGACGGCGATTTTGGATGCCGCCACGCGATCAGGATCTTGCACATGCGGGACATCTGGGAGCCGCGAATGGAGTTCCAGCGCTTCGTCATTTTCATCGGCGTCACCTCTTCCGTACCCGCGACTGACGATCGCGACCCGGACGCCGCGACTGCAAAACCACTGGGCCAGGTAACAAACAACCGGCGATTTTCCGGTGCCTCCGGTCGTCAAGTTGCCAACGCTGATCACGGGCACGCCGCAGTGGTGGATGCTTGCCGGCTTTTGATCAAAGCGGCGATTGCGGATCGTCACAGCCAAGCCGTAAGCCAGACTGGCGATTCGCAGCACAGCGCGAATCAGGACGGCCGGCAAATCGCTTCGTCGCCCGCTCAACAAGGAGCGAAAGTCTTGATGCATCTTGGTGTTTGTTCGAGCTCCGGCGTAGCGGAACTGGGAAGAGTTCCGACTCTCGTTATTCGGAAGTCTTTCGGCTTCCGCTACCTGTCGCCGCAACATCCTGCTCGCCTTACGCGTTGCGGCGGCCCAACCCCACGAGATCGTCGGCTTCGCTACCTGGCTGCAGGAGAATCTCGTCCGTACTTTGTGGATCGATCTGGCGACACGACTCGGTCAATCGATCGGCCAATTCGTCTAAAGGATCTTCCCAAGTTTCGACCGTCGTTTCAATCGGCGGAATGTTCGCCATTTCGTCCAGCAAAAGAATCATCCGCAAACAATGGCGGAACAAGATGCCTTCTTCCTTTTGCAACTTCCGGGCAGTGACATATTTGTTGAATTCGCCGTCAAATTGCATCAATTCGCCGACAATCCACACCGGCCGCACAAACACACCATCGACCCGCGGGTACTCCGCTCGAAACAACCGCAGGATTTTTTCACCGATCGTTAGCGGCCAGACTCGCGGTTCCGCGAACATGACTCGCCCGTAGCCCCGGTTGGAAACTTCATCCTCTTCGTCCTCGTCACTCTTGCCCCCCAGTTCCTCGGCCGTGGCCAGCCCCAATTGCAATAACTGTGGATCCAACCGCGTGGTGGCCAAGGTACCGGGCGGCATCACTTCCAGTGAGGGCATTCGCGTCAATCGTGCTACCGTCCCCGGAACCTCTAATGCGCTTTCCAAAACGGCAATCCGTTCGTCCGGGTCAGCGATCGCAAGTTGGTCGGCGACATACACACCAAACAACGGATTGATGCTACGAAGGTGCACCAATCGTTCCAAACGCTCGGTGGGCGTCGCCGTCTGGGGGCGGTAGTTGTCGACTTCATATCCACGACTCTCGATCAGCTCGGGATCCCGGTTTTCCTCTTCGGCGTGTTCACTTTCTTGTCGCGTTCGCATTTGGTCCAGAAGTTGGCCGAACACGCCCTCGGTGGGCTGTTGCGCCGAATCATCGCCGTCTTTCGCTTTGGGTGACTTGGGCGCAGCCGGTCGCGGCTTGGGGTCGAGTTGGATGTATCCTGCCGACCACAGCGTGATCAACATTCGGTTCAGATCACGCTGTGCTTCCTCGATCGCTTTTGGCGACAACAGTCTGCGGCCAACCAGGTCACGTAGCGGCTGCACTTCGGGATTCTTACCAAACATGTAAGCCAGCAGACGCCAGGGCAGGCGACCGCGGCTGGAGAGATCGCCGGCGGCGGCCTCTTGAAGCTGCAAAAACTGCTGTTGGCTCCAATAGGATTCGCCGCTGCGGCGCTTCGGCATTTTTTTCTTCAGCTGTTTCTTTGCCTTCAGCAGACCCGGGTCTTTGGTGTCTTCGGGAATGGAATCGTACTTCTCGCGCCAACGATTGATCTTCACGTCGTCTTCGTGAGCCAGCGCGTACACGTAGCCACGATCATCAAACTGCGGGCGGCCGGCGCGGCCGAAAATCTGCTGGGCAGACGCAGTTTCCACCAGTTTCTTTTTGTCGCGAGGACCTTTCAGCAGCGACGGCAGCACGACACTGCGAGCCGGCAAGTTGATGCCGGCAGCCAGCGTCTCGGTGCACACGCAGACGCTCAGCAGTTTCCGTTGAAACAACTCTTCAACCATTCGCCGATATCGCGGCAAGACACCAGCGTGATGAACGCCGACGCCGCGCATCAAGATTTGTTTCAGCTTTGGGCCGACACCTTGGGACAGATCCGCATTGTCCACGTACTCGGCCAATTCGCCCTGCCGCTGTTTGTCGATCAGGCTTTTCCCTTTCAGCATTTCTGCAGTCGTCCAACATTGGCTGCGGCTGAAACAAAACAACAGAGCCGGCGTTCGCCGCTCGACTTCGTCGCCCGCCGAGATTTTTTCGCAAAAATCGTTCAACAGTTCATCCTCAACCCACTCGTATTGCAGCGGCACCTTTCGCTCTGTCCCGGTTACCAGCTGCAGGCGACGATTGTGGGCTCGGGAGAGCCAGGAGGTGAATTCCAAGGCATTGCCAACCGTCGCACTCAATAGCAACGTGCGGACGTGCTCGGGCAGCAAAGCAAGCGTCAGCTCCCAGACAATGCCGCGCTCGGGATCATTGAACGAATGGAACTCGTCCATGACCACGGCTTTGACATCGGCAAAGTCAAATGAATCGCGATTCAACAGCCGATTCAGTAAGATTTCGGCAACCACGACCAACACCGGTGCATCAGCGTTGACGCGGCGGTTGCCGGTGACCAAGCCAATTTGCTCGGGCGAAAATCCCCAGCTCACAGCCGACTCACGCAGCTCGGCCAATTTTTGATCGGTCAAGGCGATCAGCGGCGTCGTGTAATACATTTGCGTGCCGGTCCGCAGAGCCTCATACACGGCGGCTTCTGCGATCAGCGTTTTGCCGGTTCCCGTGGGTGCACATACCAGTACCCCCTGATCGCCGGTAAAGTAGGCCAACAGTGCCTCTTCCTGGACCGGATAGGGATCGAACGGCAACAACTCAAAATATTCAGCTGCCAGCGTGTCGCGGTCGGGGGGAGTTTCGGTACGGTTCATCGCCTGCACTTTGTAACAGCCCGGCATCGCATTGCGGTAGCCGTTATAAAAATCGCCGCATAATCAACTGATGGAATTTCCAAGATGCGATCACTTCGCAATGACGCCGAATCAATCTGGCAAGCCGGTGTGGACGCGGTTCGTGCCGACCCCCTGGTGCGACGCGTCGTCGAAATCCACGGCGATTCACTGGTGATTGGCGAACACCGGTGGCGGCGAGACGATTTTGATCGCCTGGTTGTGATCGGTGCAGGAAAAGCGGCAACGGCGATGGCACAAGGTCTGGTCGCCAAGGCTGCACACTGGCTACCGATCACGGGCTGGATCAACGTCCCCAAAGGAACGGAGCCGCCGGCCGAATCAGTCGGCGGGATTCACGTTCACACGGCGCGACCGGCGGGTGTCAATGAACCGACCGAAGCCGGAGTGCGCGGCAGCAGAGCGATTTTGGATCTTGCCAGCAGCTGCACGGATCGCGATCTGTGCATCGCCTTGATCTCCGGCGGCGGTAGCGCTTTGTTGCCCGCGCCGATCGAAGGCATCACTCTTAGCGACAAACTCGCGGTCACACGATTGCTGAGCGGCGCGGGCGCTGATATCACCGAGCTGAATACTGTGCGAAAACATTTAAGCCAGATCAAAGGCGGAGGTTTGCTGCGGGCCTGTCGTGCCGGTCACTTGATCACGTTGGTTTTGTCCGATGTACTCGGTGATCCGCTAGACTTGATCGCATCGGGCCCGACCGTGCCGGATCCGTCTACGGCGCAAGATGCGTTGGCAGTCTTGGAACGCTACGACCCACAGCGTTTGTTGCCGGATCGCATCTACGATGTGCTGCAAAGCAAACGACCGGCGCCGGAAGCGACGGTGTTAACGCCATCAACAGTGCTGGTGATCGGTACAAACGCGATCGCCGTCGATCACGCGGCCGCCGCCGCAGAGGATCTGGGATATCAATGCCAGACCAAAAGTGCCAGCGAGTGCGAAGGGCTGGCCGAGGATGTCGGCAGAGATTTGGCGGAACAAGTCATCAAGGCACTGCAATTCGAGTCGACTTTGCCGAAATGTTGGATCACGGGGGGAGAGCCGACGGTGGAACTCGCCCCGGCGGAGGATCGCGGCCAAGGCGGCAGAAACCAACAGTTGATCCTGGCGGCGTATCAGCGGCTGCTTTCAGCTGGACTGACGGATTCGCAATGGCAACGTCTGCTGATTCTATCCGGCGGTACGGACGGCGAAGACGGGCCCACCGACGCGGCGGGCGCAGTTTTGGACGCGACGGTGCATGCAAAAGTCGGCCAGCTGGAATTGGACGTCGACCAATGTTTGAAAACTAACGATGCCTACCCCTTTTTCCAGCGTTGTGACGGGTTAATCGTCACGGGACCAACCGGGACAAACGTGTGTGACCTACGGGTGATGATCGTGGTCTAGCGTTCGGTCAATCTTGATTCGACGAGTAAATCGGGAGGGCGGCAAATCGGGTGGGCGAGGCGGGCGAGGCTCCCGCCGAGCTTAGCTTTGCGGCTCCGCAGCAGCGTCGCCCTCCCGGCGGTTGGGAAACTTGTCTTCTTGTCCCCCGGGCGTAAAAAAAAACCGCGAACATATGGATGCCGCTCGCGTCTTATTCATCTCAGTTTGGTTTCGATCTTGCGGGCTCCAGGCCCGCATTTCTTCTTGTTCGCTCGTGAACCCCGTGTGATGACAGGGGTGGCACCTGCGCACAGAGCGATTCGATGTGGCCAAACAGGTTGTTTCTGTTTCGTTCCACGCACCATAGGAGGTTGTAAATATGAGCCCGAAACAACGACTGATTACGACCGTATGGTGCGCGATCACGATGGTTGCGACCATGATTTTGTCTCACGGTCACTTGATCATGCGGGAAATCATGACGCACTGGCCCCAGGCCGACTCTTGGGAAGGACGCTTGGAAAATGCCCTTTACACTCAAGCTGGATTGGTCTTGATGGCGAGTGTCGTGATCGGCGTTGCGCTGTTTGCCCGCGGTTACTTTGCCAGGCAAAAGGATGAAGAGCTTACTCGCAAAGAACTCGCTCAGCGCCAGCAGCATCAACGTGCCGAAGCCGAGCGACATCATGCGTTGATGGAAGCTCTTGCCTCGCTTTCCGCTTCCAATACAGCGGGAACCGGCGGCGGCAACTCGCTGACGGGAGCCAACTCGTCAAAAAAGCCTCACGCCTCTGGAGCAAGGCCAAGATAGCCACGTGCCGAATCGCATTGGCTTATAAGCTGACGCGTTTGGTCATGGCAATCGTGTCTCCCGAGGTCACGGTCACCGAGGCCTTGATGCTGGGTATCAGCTGGCTGTTCGGACGGGGACCGCCCTGAACGCGATCGCTGAAATCTTGCCAAGCCGGTGAGGGAGCCGAGGCTCCTTCACTGGCTTTTTTTGATGACTGAAGAGAGAGGCTAAGCCAAGAAATCGCGGCGCAGTCGAATCAGGTAATCCAATAGCGGACGTGGTTGCCCCTGCGCATCAATCACTCCGGAGTGGCTGAGCACATGTGGTTCAGCATCGGACCAACCATCCCAAACAATTCCGTGCACAATGTGCTTGGCCAACAAAGTGCGAATCATCGGCCCGGCAACCCGCAGTTGTTCCGCTGCCGGATCGGTGGGCTGGCCATCCGACAACACTGCTGAGGGAGCCAAGGCGGCTGCATCAGCGTTAGCACCGCCAGGCGCCGAAACTTGGATCAGCAGCGGCATTCCAAGCGTGGCCCAGCGGTCGATCATTTGCCCAAAATCGATGGCCGATCGAGGAAGTGTGGCGTTGCCCTGATAGTTGACGCGGACATCCAGACCGAGTCCTGCCATTCCCAGGCCGCTTCGCGCCAGCGCATCGGCAAAATGCAATGGTGAAATGCCGTCACGATAGTTGGCCAAATATTCGCCGAACGGCTGATCAAAGGTAACCACGGCAGGAGTATGGGGATCCGCACGCCGAACTGTTTGCAGGATACCGACCGCCAGCCGCATGACCTGTTCGTCGTTTAAGTGAATCGGACCCGGCGTATTCAATCCTGCGGCGCAGTTCCATAATTGAATGCTGCCGCGAAACTTTGTTACCGTCTTTTCCACAAATTGCGAGACGGATGAGAGAAACGCCTCAAAGTCGTCTTCTAACAGATACAGCCAATGGGGCAACAGTTTCTCGCGAAAATCAATCAAGGGTCCACCGATGACGCGAAGCCCATTGGCGGCGCACCAGCGAATCGTGGTCTCCGCCTTTTCGTAGTCGTAGCGTCCAGCATCGGTCTCGATATCAGCCCAGCTTAACCGTACAGAGGCTGCATTGAAGGCGGCCGTAAACTTGTCCGCGTGCGGAGACTCAACTGGCGAAGGCGGAATCAAGGTGCCGGCCAGCAAAGTTCCCAGCTGCGGTTCGCGCTGCTTGCGAAAGGCAATGGATTGAGTCGCGTAGGAGTCGCCCAAGTCGACGATCGCCTGCTCCAGAATCTTGATCGCTTGCAGCGAAGCTTTGGCGGATGCGGCCGGATCAGCACGCCGCTGCGCGGCATCCAAAAACAGATCGGTGCCTTCCGACATCAACTCGCCAAACCGCTGGCTAAGCGTCAGCCCCGCTCGCTCCCAAACGTCCGATTGCACTCGAGCCCGAAAACAGCTGCCCCGTGCCAACTCCAGCGGCAACCAATTCGCCTCTTGCTGTGGACGAAGGCTGCAAGTTGACAGAGTTCGGTAGCCAAGCCCGTCAATCGGACACGCCATGTACAACTTGCCCGATGAATCGATGCTGCGTGTGATCGTCAGCCGCGACCCATTGAATTGGCTGTGTGACTGCCAAGGGACACCTTCAATCCCGCAGATGTATGCATCATTCCATAACGATCGCGCAACAAAATCACTGGCTTCATCGGGGACATCAAAGAGGAACTGCCCCATTGGCGCATAACCGACTAGGACGACAAACGAAAACACGTGGGACGACCGCCACGTACCGACCGTTCCTGAACAGACTAATGTACTCCTTTTGCGCTTCAATCGCGAGCGGCCAGCCGATCGCCAGCGGTCAGGGCGAGGCAAAGACCACCGCCAAGCTTGCCGAGGATCGCTAACTCTGCAACAGTAGGTTTTTCCACCAACTGGCGAAGAAAAAAATGGATCCGATGACCGCTTCCCCTGGCGCAAACTACGATTTTGATCAATTTGGGGCCTTGCTTTCCACGCGTCTACCGTTTCCGCGGCGGAGTGGAAAAGTACGTGACGTCTACGATTTGGGCGATTCGTTGCTGATCGTCAGTACCGACCGGATCAGTGCGTTTGATTTTATTTTGCCGAGTGGAATTCCGGGCAAAGGCGTCTTGCTGACGGCGATGAGCCGCTTTTGGTTCGAACTGCTTGAGGTACATCATCATCTAAAATCGACCGACATCCCCGAGTCGCTGAGTCAGCAATTTGACACAGCTCCACTGCAGGGCCGGGTGATGGTGGTCGAAAAAGCGGATGTCGTCCCTTTCGAGTGCGTGGTACGCGGTTACTTGGAAGGCAGTGGATTGCGCGAATATCAACAAACGGGGGAAATTTGCGGCATCAAGTTGCCCACTGGACTGCGGCAGTGCGACAAGTTACCGAAGCCGATCTTTACTCCGGCGACCAAAGCAACGGAGGGGCACGACGAAAACGTGACGATCGGCCGCATGATTGCCGATTTGGGAAGCGATTTGGCATTGCGTTTACGCGAAGAAAGTTTGCGGATCTATCAGTCAGCTGCCAATTATGCGCAAGCCCGTGGGATCTTGATCGCTGACACGAAGTTTGAGTTCGGACAAGCTGGCGGCGAACTGATCCTTGTCGATGAAGTGCTGACACCCGACAGTTCACGTTTTTGGGCAAGCGATGTTTATCAACCGGGACAGCCGCAGCCGTCCTTTGACAAGCAATTTGTGCGTGAGTGGTTATCGCAATCAGGTTGGGACAAACAAAGTGAACCACCGCCGCTACCGCAGGAAATCATCGAGCAAACAGCGGCAAAATATCAGGAAGCCTTCCAGCGAATCACGGGCTCGGATTCGTTCTAGGCTTTCTCAAAACTCAGATTCGTCGTAACTGGGAGGGCGAAGCTCCCGCTGAGCCGTGGTGTTCGCGACAAAGTACGGCTCGGCGGGAGCCTCGCCCTCCCGTTTTGAGACAAAGCCTAACACGAACGCTGCGAGAATTAGCTTGTCGAGAAGATCCGCCGGTGATCACCGTTTTCAGATCAATTGGCAATGATTGAGGATCTCTTCGCCGGTGGCGCGATAGCCGACGTAAAAGGGGCCAAACTGCGCGTACTTTGCGCTCGCCTGATCAAATCGCATCTTGTATACGATTTCCTTCAGGTACTCGGGATTGCGTGCCCACAGTGTCACCATCCACTCCCAATCATCCAGTCCGACGCCAACGGAGATCAACTGCGAGACTTTGCCGGCAAATGCGATACCACTTTGCGCGTGCTCGGCCATCATCGCGTTGCGGCGACTAAACGGTTCGCTGAACCAGTTCGCACCAACGACGCGGCTCTTGTTCATTGGATAGAAACATGCTGCCGGCCAATCGGGGAATTCGGGCCGCAGCCGCTGTTCGTTCATCATCGGCAACCGCCGCTCGTAGGCGGCTACTTTGGCAGCCAATTCGGGCGAATCCGGTTTTTCACCGCCCGCAATCAGACGCTGACGATAACCCTCGATTGTCGGCACGTACTCACTGACCTCGCTCATCGAAACGAACGACCAGGAAGGCTCGATGTATCGCCCGATCCCTGGAGCCATGATCGCCTGGTGCACGGAATCAACTTTGGCGGGGTCGGGATCCATCACCATGATTCCAAAATCAGCGCGATGACCGCTGGTCCAGTAAGCCACAAGTCGTTGCGGTCCACCTTCGCCCGGGCCAATCGCGGACGTAAATTGCGATTGCAGTGTCTGATCAAACGTCTGAGCAATCGCGTCACGACGAAATCGATAGAAATGGTGGGCACAGTGCCAGCCGTGCTCTGGGATCACCGATGGTTCCGGCAACGGTTCGGTTCGATGTGCAGGCGGACGGTTCATTACCTTCGTCCCTAAAACATGGTTGGGGTTTCGCGAAAACGTCATCGTAAACAACACGCCAACCCCCGACGAGCAGGGCATCCGAAGGACGCATGATGACGCATGCGGTAACTTAACCGGTCTTGCTGGTTAAGACGCGTGGTGAAAAGTCACGGCCGCGATTCCACGAATTGCCGCGCAGCAAACGGGTAAGTCGCGAGCGTTAAAACTTGCTGTGAAACGCTGAAAAATGGTCTGGCGACCGAGTCGAATCAAATTGTATGGTCACTTGGCGGCAGCCGTACGGACAGTCTTATCGCGTAAAATCAGCAGCAGTCGGAATGCGCCGGTCGCAGCAGTTCCGACCACCGACCGAGTTTCTAGTCATTTTGCTAGCGCACGGGAGCGATAATTCAGAACATTAGCGGCCAGGGAGCCGCCATTCATACGCAGGAAGCCTCCCAAATGAAACTTGAACGTCGTCAATTCATCGGTCTATGTGCTTCGCTGGGAGCTGCCGCAGCCGCTTCCTCGGCATATGCCAAGCCACCAGGATTAAGCGAACCGATCCATCGCGTCGCGATTGCACCCAGCATTACTCCCAATCCCGTCGCCCTGCATCCCCTGGATCGAGCGCTCGATATCGCCCGTCGCGGCTTGGCCAATTGTCGCAGCAATGTTGACGACTACACCGCCATCCTGGTCAAGCGAGAGAGAATCGGTGGGACTCTTGGCGGACACGAATTCATGTACGCAAAAGTGCGGAATCGCAAGGTTTCCGGAGGCAAAGTCGTTCAACCGCTGAGCGTCTATCTGCAATTCTTGAAACCAACGTCGGTAAAAGGCCGCGAATGCATTTATGTCGAAGGCAAGAACGACGGCAAAGTGATCGCTCACGAAGGTGGATTCAAAGGCAAGTTCTTGCCAACGGTGACGATTCCTCCCGATGGAGCGCTGGCGATGCGAGGGCAGCGATATCCGTTGACCGAAATCGGCGTCGAAAACTTGATGCTGAAACTGATCGAACGCGGGGAGACAGCGAGGCAATTCGCTGATGTGCAATGCGATTTCCGCAAGAACGCGCGTGTCAAAGACCGCACCTGCACCGTGTTACAGGTCACGCAACCGACCAAACGGCCTGGCCTGGAGTTCTATCGGGCCGATGTCTTCATTGATGATACGTTGAATCTGCCCATCCGCTACGTCGCCTACGATTGGCCAACGAATTCCAATGAAGAATCGCTCGATGTGCTGGAAGAATACACGTATCTGAATCTGAAGGTGAATGTCGGACTGACCGACGATGACTTTGATCCCAACAACGAAGATTACAACTTCTACAACTGATTTTCACCCGTCCAATCCTGGTGAAGTTGAAGGCTGCCGTGATGACGCATGTCGATCACGGCGGCCTTTTTAATGCGCTGTAGGTCGACTTCACTTATGGTCGCGGAGGACGCGTCAGCTGAAATCGATCCGTGGTTGTGGTGTAACGACTGCCGCCAAGCCGGCCGATCGTGTGCAATCGTTCGGCGATCAATTCTCCGCATTCATTGACCAGATCGTCGCGAACGTGAAAGCAAACGATCCGCCCGATCACCAGGTTGGCACCGCCAGCCCCGTGCCCCAGTTGAATCGCCTGATGGAGGACACATTCCATCGCCGCTGCGCTGTTGGCCACCCGCGGCGGTCGAACGTGCGCGCTTGCCACTTTTTCGATCCCCGAGCTCTCATATTCATCGACATCCGCATCAAATTCAGTTGAGGTAAGATTCATTGCTTCGGCTACGTCCATGGTCACCAAATTGACGACAAACTGCCCATTGCCTTGAATGTTTGCCAATGTGTCTTTGGGCTTACCGTCGCGGTTGTTTGCCGGACAGAACATCAGCAGCGGCGGATTGGCGCCCACGCCATTGAAGAAACTGAAGGGAGCCAAATTGCAGATGCCGTCGGATGAGATTGTGGATACCCAGGCGATCGGTCGGGGCGTGATCAAATCGACCATCCAACCATAAATGTCGCGCGTGCGCATGTGGTCGGGATCTAGTTCCATATCAGAGCTTAACTCTCATCACGTGGCATCCGACAACGAACAAACCATCGATTCGTGTAACTGGGGGGTCGATGATACCAAAAACCGCGGATTCCAATCATCAACCGGCGAACCATCGTAAGACGAAAGCACCGCGCCAGCCTCTCGAACAATCACGATCCCGGCCGCCGCATCCCAAGACGAAACATTGGTCGCCCAGTAAGCGTCCAGTCGACCATCGGCCACGTAGCACATATTCAAGGCACAGGAACCTAGCCGTCGCAGCGAACGGCACTTCTCCAACACGCGGACGAAGCGGCCAACCTCGGGCGCATCCCCACGTACGCCCGCAGGAAAACTGCAGGCAACCAGGGCACGAGACAGATCCGTACAGTCACTGGCACTCATCTTCCGTCCATTGACCGTGGCGCCCTGGCCGTCTATCGCCGTGAACAACTCGTCGGTCACGGGATCAAGAATCACACCCAGACGCATTTTTCCGGCTGCATATAAACCGATCGAAACCGCAAAACTCTGCAAACGATGAACGAAGTTGATGGTTCCATCCAACGGATCAACCACCCAACATGGCGGCGCGCCGGGAGCATTGTTCTGGACCGCGACGGGCGGCTCACCTTCGCCCTCTTCTTCGCCAACAAATCCGTAGCCGGGGAAGGCGTCCGACAAAAACTTTCGAATGGCTTGTTGAGACGCCAAATCCGCGTCGGTCACCAAATCCTTCGGCGCTTTCTCGCTGACAACGCGGTCATCCCGGCGGGAGAGCAACTCGGCGGCACCGGCGCGTGCGGCTCCGATGGCGACATCTAGATGCTTCTGGTCCATCTATTCAATCGACTCTAAACGCCTCAGCTCCTCCAGCCAAAGCCGAATATCGTTATCGTATTCCGTCGCCATATCACTCATGATCAACTGGCGGTGAAATGCCGCGGCACCCTGATCAACGTGCACCGCCGCTTCCGCATTCGGGAAACGCCGGTTTGGATCGGGCGCGATCAAGCCTCGCAAGAAGTTCATCAATAGCTCGTTGCGAAGCACCTCCTCGGGCAGCACTTCATCCAGCCGCGACGGCAACTCGTATTTGACCCGTAACAAATCTCGCAGTTTGTCGTGGCCGCTAAAGACATTGATTCCGCTGAGCAGTTCGACCAACACATAACCGATGCTGGCCAAGTCACTGCGCGGCGTCGATTCATAGTTCTCCAGCACTTCCGGCGGTGCATACAAGGGCGTGATTTCTCGTTCCCGCGGTGGCGTGATGTACTGAAACGCCGAGCCCATGTCGATTACCTTGGCGTGACCGGAACGCTTTAGCATGATGTTCGCAGGTTTGACATCGCCATGCACAATTCCCTCGCGATGTAGTGCCGCCAAAGCACCCAAGCATTCGCGGACAATCGCCACGGCGACGCCCGCTTTAAACCGTGACTGTTCTGGTCCTTCGGTCAGGATCACTTCGTTGATGTAATGCCAGCGGCGTTGCGAAACACGGCCTTCCAGTAATGTCAAACACTTGGGCGACGTCAGTTGCCGCAAATCATAGCCGTCAACCCACTCCATCATCATGACGCGGATGCGGCGGCGCTCGAAGAAGTTTTGCACGTCCAGCAAATTGTCGTGCTGGATCAAGGCAACGCGCGAGGCAATGGAGGCAACACGTTCCATCGCGTCGTCATAGGAACGACTGTCGGCGTACCTCTCCGGCGAAAAAATCTTCATTGCGACCGGAACGGTGAATCCATCCGTGCCGCGATACTCCGTCAAATAGACTTCTCCCTGGCCGCCACGACCAAGCAGCCGAATCATGTGATGATGGCCGGTCCAAGAAACCTTTTTGTTGGCGGTCAGTTCCTCATACCGCTCCAGCAGCTCCGGATCAGACTGACCTGTCGTCGTCGACCCGTGTTGGGTGACGGTCGGATTCGGTTCATATCGGGTCGTTGATTGCATTAAATTCTGAACATCCTTGAATCGTGAAATCTCATGCTGCCGTGCATCTTAGGCAAATCACAAAAAATACGGAAGCAATCTTTTCCAGGCAAAAACCATTCCTGCAGGTATCCCTGAACGAATTCCACCCTAATCTAAAAAAGGCATTCTTGTTTGCTGAATCTTTGCCTAGTGTGACATTTTGCCAGCAGTATAAGTTCCCCTTATTGCGTGGCATTTCCCTGCAAGTTAGCGGCCCTTAGCGGGCGGTAACGGAGATTGTTGAAACTTAGAGATCAGATTTAATTTCGCAGATCGTAGCAAATCAGTGCATCGCGCAGCCGAATCACAATACGCCCATCGCTGATTGCCGGCGTGCTGCATGCCAGAGGCCCCGACCTGATTGCGGATTGCTGCCAGCGCTTTTCGGCCTCATCGCTATCGAGTTTGTCCAGATCGAGTTTCTTACGCAGGTCGTCTCCGCCGATCAAGCGACCATCGGAATCGATTTCGGCATCGTAGATCTGCTGAAACTTTCCGGCGTTGGCATCCATCACCAGCAAACCTTCCCAGCTGTAAAAGACCTGGTCGCCGGCGGCGATCATCGAAGTGTACCTCGGATTGGAGATCTGCAATGTGGTCTGCCAAACGGTTTCTCCATCAGCCAGATTAACTTTGGCAACACGTTTGTCTCCCTGAACAAAAATTGCGTCGCCACGCAGCACGGGGGTCGATCCGGAGTCTGCCGCACCACGAAACCGCCACACCTGGTCCGGTTCTTTCTGCGGAGAGTCGGGAAAGATCCGAAAAGCAGTCAACCCACTCTTTCGGGATGAACCGTAGGTCAGCAGCAAGTCGCCGGCAACGATCGGGGTCGACTGTCCAACACCGGTACTCAACTCCCAGAGCTGATTCCCATCCATGACTTGGAATGCTTTGGTGCGACCGCCGGCCGTGTTGCAAATCACGATCGGCGTCTCGTCTGCTTGCCAAATCACGGGACTGCTATGCGATCCGTAGTCGGCACGTTCGTCGGATTTCCAAATCACTTGACCGTCGGCGGCGCTGAGCGCAAACAGCGATCCACAAGCGACCAAGGCCGTGTCACCGGCAACCACAAACGAACTGCAAAAGAATTCATCGCGAAACTCGCCAGGGAGTTTTTGTTGCCAAACGATATTGCCAGTAGCCGCATCGTAACAGCAAGCGACTCTACCTGGCCCCAGCACGTAGACGCGGCCTGCGGCCAGACAAGGTGTGCCCGATTGCACGAAGCGTGTGTACACGGCTTCGCTTGATTTGTCCCAAATCACGTCACCGGAATTCAAATCCAAGCACAACAACCGCTGCTGGAAACGATACGCTTTCGCGCGACGCTCGTCCTCATCGCGGCGTTTGACTTCGTACTCCGCATATTCTTCGTCGCTCATCCCGGTTCGCTTTTCGGGCGGCAACCAGGGATATTTTTTAGGCTCCAGATCAGCAGCTGCATTTTTCTCTTTCGTATGCGAATACACGAATACTCGACCACCGCTGATGACTGGCGAACTCCAGCCACCTGAGTTGCCACCGACCAGCGAATCGAATCGCCACAGCGGCGGCAGGCCATCCGGCGGAAGCGACTCCAACAATGGTCCCGTGTCGACGTAACCAGTCCGCTCGGGGCCGCGCCACTGTGGCCATTCCGCCAGCGCGGTGGAAGCGAATAAGCAGCAGCT
Source organism: Pirellulaceae bacterium (assembly GCA_041623895.1). Taxonomy (GTDB): domain Bacteria; phylum Planctomycetota; class Planctomycetia; order Pirellulales; family Pirellulaceae; genus JBFJVZ01. Next base: position 15,612 of record JBFJVZ010000027.1, read on the forward strand.
CACGCCGACGATGCCAAGGGCCTGTAAACGATTCATGAAGAAGTCTCGACGACTTGGGGAAAAACGGACTGGTCAGGTTCGCAGTTTACCTCAGAGACTCCCGACCGGGTTGGCGGGTGCGTGAAACTTCCGTACAAAAATGCTGGCGGCTAACTTTAAGCCCAATTCGGCGATCGGTTATACTACCGCGTCCGCCAGGCTCTCCTTTTCAAAGGTCATCAAAATGACATCCCCTCTTCGCTCGCTGGCCATTATCGGGATGGCACTGCTAAGTCTCGTTCCCTCGGTAGCTGCAGCGCAAGAGCCGGGAGCCACCGACTATGTTCCGGATTGGTCGATCGCCGTGATGCGCTCACAACCGGCCAGCATGCTGCGTACCCCGGGCATGGAATACTTTCCGATCGAAATCGCACAAGCTTGGAGCAAAGAGAACTTTGGCGTTGACCCGTTAAACATCCAGGAAATCAAGCTGGTCGTCGGCATGCCGATGCCCGGTACAGCACCGCCCGTTGGTTTGCTGATTCGATTGAATCAAGATTTCGACCCCGCCAAAATCAACCCCGATTTGTTGGGCGAAGACGGCCCGAAAAAAGTCGCCGATAAAGATGTTTATGTTCTCGGACCTGAGAACACGCATTTGCACGCGGTCGACGCTCGAACCGTGATCATTTCGTCACCGCAATCGTTTGAATCGATGGTGAATGCCAGGCAAGGGCGTGGTTTGCTGGCAGACTTGATGTTACAGCATCCGCTGGGCGAGAAAGACAGTCAATGGATTGTCGCCATCGAACCAATCAGGCCGATGCTGGTTGCCCAAGTCGAACAGTTCGCAGCCGAGTTGCCCGAAGAACTGCAGGAACTGACCAGCGTACCTCAGCTGGTGGATGCAATCGTTTACGAAAACGCCAACGATGGAAAAACAACCTCGATGGCATTGCAATTGGTTTGCGATGATGCTGCCGCTGCCACCGAGTTGTCGGCAATTGTCGAGCGTGCGATCCAATTCGGCCGTGTGATGCTGATTCAGCAAATCACAGAAAACATCGAAGGCGAGGGCCGCATGCCGGAGGCTCAGCGCGCCTATTTGACCCGCTTGGTGAACCATTTCGCCGGGCTGATTCAACCGGAACAGGACAATAATCGTCTCGTGCTGGATGCCGACGTCCCCATCAACATGGCGCAAACAGGAATCTTGGTCGCGTTGTTGCTGCCCGCAGTGCAAGCCGCTCGCGAAGCGGCCCGCCGGACGACCGCCGCCAACAATCTGAAACAGATTGGGCTGGCGATGCACAATTATCACGCGACCTACAGGAAATTTCCGCCCACAGCGATCAGCGATGACGACGGCAATCGTCTGCTCAGTTGGCGAGTGGCAATTCTGCCGTTCATCGAACAGCAGGCGCTCTATGAACAGTTCCATCTGGACGAACCATGGGACAGCGAGCACAACATCAAGCTTGTCGAGCAGATGCCCGCAGTTTTCGCCGACCCCAGTTTACCGCTGCCCCAGGGGATGACGGTATTTCAGGCCTGCGCTGGCAAGGGACAGGCGCTCGAGCTTGACCGGGACAACCGCATACGTGACATCAGCGATGGGACTGCCAACACGATCATGGTTGTCGAGGCCAACGGGACGGAAGCCGTTGAATGGACGAAGCCGGCCGACGTCGACATCGATTTGGAACAGCCGATCGAGCAAATGGGGCACATTCACCCGGGCGGTTTTCACGTCCTGTTCGCTGACGGTTCGATCAGGTTCATCAGTCACAGCATCGATCTGGATATGTTCCGGGCCTTGTTGACGCGAGACGGCGGAGAAGTCGTGGGCAGATTCTGATTCTCGTTCCCATCGCAGCACGCTCGCCGGTGATTGATGGCTGCCGGCGGTCAGGAAGCGGCTTGAACGACGGCGTCAGCGGTGATCCCGAAGTGCGCGTAGACTTTGTCGTAAGGTCCACTGGCGCCGTAGCCGCACATGCCGACGAACTTGCCTTGCGGGCCGAGCCAGCGATCCCAGCTCATACGAATCCCGGCTTCGACGGCGACGCGATTGGTCACCGAGGGCGGCAAGACCTGATTTCGATACGAAGCCTCTTGCCGCTCGAACAAGTCCATGCAGGGCATGCTCACGACGCGAACTTTCTTGCCATCAGCCGTCAGTTTTTCCGCGGCGGTCAGGCACAGATTCAATTCGCTGCCACTGCCCATCAGAATCACATCGGGCGTGCCATCGCAGTCCGACAGAATGTAACCGCCTTTGCTGCACATATTGGCTGGAGCGTATGTTTCGCGACACAGCGTCGGCATGTTTTGCCGCGACAGGATGAGTGCGGACGGATGTCGATCCAGAGCCATCGCCGCACGGTAGCACTCGGCAACTTCGTTGGCATCGCCGGGGCGGAACACGAACAGGCCGGGAATCGCTCGGCAGGCCGTTAAATGCTCTACCGGTTGGTGCGTCGGGCCATCTTCGCCGACTCCGATGGAATCGTGAGTCAGGATGTAGAGCACCGGCCGATGCATGATGCTGGCCAGCCGCATTCCGCCGCGCATGTAATCGGTAAAGACAAAAAAGGTCGCCGCGTAAGATCGCAGCCCGGTCAGCGACATGCCGCTGACGATACCCGCCATGGCGTGCTCGCGAATTCCGAAATGCAAGTTCCGCCCGCCGAACTTGCCGGGCAAGAAGTCAGCTGCGCCGTCAAGATTCGATTTATTGCTGGGCGCCAAGTCCGCCGAACCGCCGATCATGAAAGGAAGATTCTTGGCGATTGCGTTCAGGACTTTGCCACTGCTATTACGCGTCGCATCCCCTTTTTCGCTTGCCTCAAACACCGGGATGTCCTTGTCCCAGCCCTCCGGCAGTCGCCCGTCGAACATCGCTTGCAACTGTGCCGCTTTTTCTGAATTGGCTGCTTGATAGTCACTCCATGTTTCTGCCCAAGCCGCGTAGGCATCGGCTCCGCGAGTGCCGACATTGCTGGCAAAGTGTTCGATCACACCATCGGGAATGTGAAATTTTTCCTGTTTTGGAAAACCGTAGTTCTCTTTCGCCAATTCGACTTCGTCCCAACCGAGTGGTGCGCCGTGCGCGCCGTGAGTGTTTTGTTTGTTAGGAGCTCCCCAGCCGATGATGCTGCGAACAATGATGATGGTTGGTTTGCCGTGGCAAGCATGGAAGGCTTCGATTGCTTTGGCGAGTGCTGTCACATCGTTGGCATCCGCGACTTTCAGCACGTTCCAGCCCAAGCCGTCGAAGCGTTTGCCGACGTCCTCGCTGAAAGACAGCTCCGTGTCGCCCTCGATCGTGATGTGGTTGTCGTCGTAGATCCAGCACAGGTTATCCAGCCCCAAATGGCCCGCGACCGAGGCTGCTTCGCAGGCAACACCTTCCATCAAGTCGCCGTCGCTGCACAACGTATAGACGTTGAAATCAAACAGCTTGTGATCGGCGGTGTTGTAGTTTTCAGCCAACCATTTCTGGCTCATCGCCATACCGACGCTGTTGCTGCAACCGGCGCCCAATGGTCCGGTCGTGGTTTCGATACCGGCTGCTTCCCCGTATTCGGGGTGGCCGGCGCAGGGACTGCCGATTTGTCGAAAATTCTTGATGTCCTCCAGTCTGATCGCCAACTTATCCAGCACCTTTCCGGACTTATCGGTTGCTTTGACCTGCGCCAAGTGCAGCACGCTGTACAACAGCATCGATGCGTGACCGCAAGAGAGCACGAACCGATCGCGATTGGGCCACAGGGGCTGGGCCGGATCGTAGTTCATGGTGCGGTTGTAAAGCTGATAAGCGATCGGAGCCAACGCCATCGGTGTGCCGGGGTGGCCGCTATTGGCGGTTTGAACCGCATCCATGCTGAGGGTGCGAATCGTATCGATGGCCAGGTTGTCAATGTTGGTCGATGCAACACTCATCAGCGCGATCACTCGTAGAAAAGTAGAACAAATAGCGTCAAATCAGTGAGAAAAGCCTAATTGTTTGCCCTCCGTCCCGGAAGGGGCACGACCTGCCGCCTGGCTAAACTTTCAGATCCCAGCGGTCCATGCCTTCCAGCAATTCGTGGTCGGCCATATCGAATTTTAGCGGCGTTAACGTCACGTTTCCCTTTCTCAGTTCGGTGACATCGGCGGTTTCCGGCGGCGGCTGATCCGGTTCGCTCCACAGTGCCCAGTAGTAGTTTCGACCGCCGGGGTCTTCGCGTTTCTCGTAGGCATTGCCGTATTGGGCCAAGCCCATCGGCACGACTCGCAGTTGTTGTGGGGAAACGGTCGCCGCCGTCGGCACGTTTAGGTTGAAAAGTCTGCCGTGGGCCGCGGGTTGTCTCACCAAACCGCTGATCACATTGCGGGCGATCACGGCAGCCGACTGAAAATCGGCGTCCGGATCATACTCCAGCGAAACCGCCACGCTGGTGACTCCGAAGAAGGCACCCTCGATGGCGGCGGCCACCGTACCGCTGTAAAGCACATTGATGCCGGCGTTCAAGCCGTTGTTGATGCCGCTGACAACCAGGTCGACCGGCTGATCTTTGCACAGCTCAGCGATCGCCAATTTGACACAGTCGGCGGGCGATCCCTGGACGGCCCAGGCCCAATGATGCCCGTCGCGATGAATCGACTTGCAGATCAGTGGCGTCAAATAGGTGATCGAGTGGCCGACGCCGCTTTGTTCCGTCTCCGGCGCGACCACGAAGACTTCGCCCAAGTGCCGCAGCTGGTGTTCCAGGGCGGCCAGTCCAGGGGCGAAGACGCCATCGTCGTTGGTCAACAAGATTCGCATATTGGGTTTCGCTCACACGGTAGCAGTCACATTTGGTGTTCCGACGGCTTCGTAACACGTAAATACGCGAGTGTTCTTCATGGCTGCGGTACTGGGCGTCCGCCTGCTACCTTTTTTGGACCCGTTTTCGCGGCCCCTTGGGGATTGATGTTGCATTTTCTACACTTCGGGATTCGTTCCCGCGACACCCTTGCAGGGCGATCCCGGCCCCGGGTGAGGTGGGATTGGTATGAAAGTTTAAGCAAATGAGTGGATCTGACACCGCGATTGCCGCACAAGTGGACCCCCTGAGCGAATTGCTGACGGGCCAAAAGATCGTCGTTTTGGACTTTGGGTCCCAATACGCCCAACTAATCGCCCGCCGCGTACGCGATCAGCATGTGTACTGCCAGATTCTGAGACACGATCTGGCCGCTGAAAGAATTGCCGAGCTGGCGCCAAAAGGAATCATTCTCTCCGGCGGTCCGTCCAGCGTGTATGAAGAAGGTGCGCCGCGATGTGATCCGAAGTTGTTTGAGCTGGGGATTCCCGTATTGGGGATTTGTTACGGCATGCAGTTGGCTTGTGAAGCCTTGGGCGGCAAAGTGGAGAATACGCCGAGCCGCGAATATGGACCAGCGCGATGCCAGGTCAGCAATCACGAAACCCTGTTTCAGGGACTGCCCGCTGAGATTGACGTGTGGATGAGCCATGGCGATCAGGTGTCATCGGTTTCGGATCAATTCGAACCGCTAGCGAAAACGGGCACCTGCCCCATCGCCGCACTTCGCCACCGTGAGTTGCCGGTTTTTGCTTTGCAATTTCATCCCGAGGTGACGCACACTCCGCAAGGCGGGCAACTGCTGGAAAATTTTGTGATCCGAATTTGCGGTTGCCAGCCGACCTGGCAAATCGGCGACTTTGCTGACGCCGAGATCAAACGGATTCGCCGGCAAGTCGGCCAAGCGCGGGTGATTTGTGGACTTAGCGGCGGCGTCGATTCGTCTGTTGTTGCGGCGCTGCTGTACAAAGCGATCGGTAGTCAGCTGTCTTGCATCCTGATCGACAACGGCCTGTTGCGTAAGGACGAAGAAGCTGACGTGATCCGCGAATTCAGCGATCACTTCAAAACCGACCTGCACGTCGTTGATGCCGAAGACCGTTTCTTGTCAACGCTGGAGGGGATCACTGAACCTCAAGAAAAGCGTCGGCGAATCGGACACGCATTTATCGAATGTTTCAAGCAGGAGGCCACCAAGATCAAGGATGCACATTTTCTGGCTCAGGGAACCTTGTATCCCGATGTGATCGAGAGCGGTGCCGATCCTGACGGACCTGCGGCAACGATCAAATTGCATCACAATGTGGGCGGACTGCCCGAAGAACTCGGATTCGAATTGATTGAACCGCTGCGAGATCTTTTCAAAGACGAAGTTCGCAAATTGGGCTTGGAACTGGGGCTTCCCGAGTCGATTGTTTGGCGGCATCCCTTTCCCGGTCCCGGACTGGCCGTGCGGTGTCTGGGCGACGTCACCAGCGAAAAGCTGGACATGCTGCGCGAAGCCGACTCGATCGTCGTCAGTGAAATCAAAGCCGCCGGATTGTATCGCCAAACCAGCCAAAGCTTTGCCGTATTGCTGCCCGTGCAAAGTGTGGGCGTGATGGGTGATGCACGTACCTACGACCGAGCGATTGCGATTCGCAGCGTTGATACCAACGATTTTATGACTGCCGACTGGAGCCGGCTGCCATACGACCTGCTGGCACGTATCAGTTCCCGGATTATTAACGAAGTCAAAGGCGTTAACCGAGTCTGCTACGACGTCAGCAGCAAACCACCGGCAACAATCGAGTGGGAGTAACAGATCGTCGCCGCACTCTACCAGTTCGGCAGCAGCCAGGCAGCGAATCAGACGTACCGCAACGACCTTCAAAGTATTCGGAAAGTTTATCGATAACAAAATGAATCGGCAATACATTTACCAGATCGAAGACCTGACCAAGAAACACGGACAACGCGTCGTGTTGAATAACATTTGGTTGGCTTTCTACCCCGGTGCCAAGATCGGCGTCTTGGGCCCCAACGGCGCAGGAAAATCGACGCTGCTACGGATCATGGCGGGCCAGGACACAGACTTCGACGGCACCGCGCGACTCAGCAAAGGTTTCTCTGTCGGCTATCTGGAACAAGAGCCACCGCTGGATCCGAGCAAGAACGTTTTCGAGAACGTGCAAGAGGCGGTCACCGAGCGACGTGCGATCCTGGATCGCTATAACGAAATCAGCATACAGTTGGGCGACGTCACCGACGACAAACAAATGCAAAAGCTGTGCGACGAAATGGCCAAACTGCAAGACACCATCGACGCAGCCAACTTATGGGAATTGGACCGCGAAGTCGAAGTCGCGATGGCGGTCATGAACTTGCCGCCCGGTGATGCCGACGTCACCAAACTGTCCGGTGGCGAAAAACGCCGCGTCGCACTTTGCCAGTTGATGATTCGCCAACCCGATCTGTTGTTGCTGGACGAACCGACCAACCACCTGGATGCAGAATCGGTCTCGTGGCTGGAACAACATTTGGCGCGGTATCCGGGAACCGTCGTCGCGGTAACGCACGATCGATATTTCCTGGACAACGTGGCGCAGTGGATTTTGGAGATCGATCGCGGCGAAGGCATTCCCTTCGAGGGCAATTACACCGCCTGGCTGGAAGCGCGGCAGAAACGAATGCAGATCGAGCAGCGGCAGCAAAAAGCGCGGGAGCGAACGCTGGCCCGCGAGCTGGAATGGATACGCATGAGCCCCAAGGCGCGGCAAGCGAAAAGCAAAGCCCGCATCAAATCCTACGAAGACCTGGCCTCGCAAACTTTCGAAGACCGGCCGGACGAATTGGAGATCCAGATTCCCACCGGGCGACATCTGGGCGAATTGGTGATCGAAGCCAAGAACTTGAAGAAGGCGTACGGGGACAAAGTCTTGATGGAAGACCTTTCCTTCCGCTTGCCCGCCGGTGGGATCGTCGGCATCATCGGCCCCAATGGCGCCGGCAAAACGACTCTGTTCCGCATGCTAACCGGGCAGGAACAACCGGACGGCGGCACGATTCGTGTCGGCGACACGGTCGACATGGGATACGTCGATCAAAGCCGTGATTCGCTGCAAGCCGATCATACGGTGTTTCAAGAAATCAGCGGTGGTCACGACACGATCGTGATGGGCGGGCGAAACATTAACGCCAGAGCTTATGTCGCGAGATTCAATTTCAAGGGCTCCGATCAAGAAAAGAAAGTTGGCAATCTGTCGGGTGGTGAACGCAATCGCGTGCACCTGGCAAAACTGCTCCGGCAAGGTTGCAACGTGCTGCTGCTGGACGAACCAACCAATGACTTGGACGTCGACACACTTCGAGCGCTGGAGGAAGCGATCGCGAACTTTGCCGGTTGTGTTGTCGTCACCAGTCACGACCGCTGGTTCTTGGATCGCCTGGCAACACATATTTTGGCCTTCGAGGACGACAGCCAAGTCTATTGGTGCGAAGGCAATTTTGAGTCCTATGATCGCAACTATCGCGAGCGGATGGGCGGCGACCCGGACGAAATCAAACGCGCAAGATACAAAAGCATCCATGCCGGATAGGCCATCCTGTTTCCTATTCAGCAACGCTACCAGCTAAGAAAGCAAACGTAACTATTCCAACAGCAAGGAGATGACCATGACAATCTTACGAGTGGGAACCAACGAGAAGTACGCCGCCGGGTGGGCGTCGGCGTTCGGTGGCGGCAAAAAGAAGAAGGCTGCCAAGCAGAGTGCCAAAAAGAAATCCGCTGCCGCCAAGGCGACCAAGAAAAAGAAGACCAAGGTAAAAACAGCCAGCAAAGCAGCGAAAAAGAAAACCGCCGCCAAGAAGAAGTCCGCCGCCAAGACAACGGCAAAAAAGAAAACGGCGAAAAAGAAGAAAATCGCCAAGAAGAAGAAGCGCAAGTAACCAGCTTCACCCGCGGCTCGGCGGCACAACCCCCGGCAATTCTGCCCATGTCCAATCTCCCACCACCCGATCCACTGAACGACGCGCTTCAGCGGTTGGCCGGATATTTGAATTTTTCCTCCGGCAGCAGCGATCCGGCGGTTGTTGCAGCCTGGAATGACGCTTTCAGCGCGGCGACCGACGGGGATCCGCTTTCCGGTCCGCCGGGCTGGCTGGTGCTGCAGGACTGGTTGTCGGCAACGCTGGACCGATTGTCGGCCCAGCAGCCGGCGTTTCGCGACGTCCGTCAGGCGCGGCGAACCGTTCGCTTGCTGTGGAGCGAATTACTGCCCGCCTACCTGGACTATCATCGCGACCTGCTGTTTCACCAGCAGCCAGAAGTCCTGTTCAATGGTTTTTTTTTGGCCCGCGCAGCCGATGCCGTGTTAGCGGTCGGACTGGAAGCTGAAGACGCCCAAATCGTTGAGCAGGCGATCCTTCGTCTAAACGACTTTGTCGGCTATCGTCCTGTCGCCATCCTTGAGAATCGTCGCTGCGAACCGTACCCGCACGAGTTTGTTCGCGCGGTTCCGTTGTACATCGCCGGCGCCGGCGTTTCGGCCGGTCCCTACCACGACTTAATCTCTGCGGCGATCGAGGTGTTGCGGACCAGCGACGCAAACATTCTGAGCGCGGCGTCATTCGATCTGAACAGAATGCAGGAATTGGCGCTCGATCCCCGCGCCTATGACTTTGACCACCCCGTCAATCGCCGCCCCAATTACCATTTCGGCGGTTGGGACGATCGCGGCATCGGGGCTGACGGTTATTACTATCGATTCGTACTCCGCCAAGTAACACTTGATTCACTGCTAAAGCGATTGGCAGAGAATCCGGAGTTGGACCGTGATGAATTGCTGATCGAAGCAGCCGCGGTTTTGGCCGGCACTATTCTGATGGCATCCGGGATCAGCGGTTGGGGCCCGGGGGCATACACCAGTGACACCACGCTGGGATCGCTGATGAAACCGATCGCTGCTTATCGCGACGCATTCTACGAGGATCGCTTGGCGCAAATTGCCGGCAAACATGCCCAGCGGCTGCGAAGCGAACAGAAGCTGCGACGTCAGCCGTTCGGGGCGGCCCGGCAACATCTGAACGCCGCGTTGGCGGAGCGGCGGGCGGCTCAGTTACAACATGTACAACTTGCTCGCTTGTATGCGCGGATGGGATACCCGGATGCCGCAAAACGCCAAAGCGATACCGTGCCGGCAACGTCGGCCCGGATGATGTGCCGTATCGATTGCGAAATGACTCTGGGACTGCGCGCCCTGCGTTCGGGTCAGGTGGAAGAAGCCAAGGCAGTCCCGGCAGTCGTCTTTGACTTGATCAAGCGCGGCATCAATTGCGGCGCATTAATCGACCCCTGGGACATTCTCGGATCGGGCGGCCAATTCGGGTTGTATCCCGGACCTGAATCGAGTGTCCATGACTCACGCGTCGATGACATTTTGTATTTGATGGAGCAATTGTTTGGCTACATTGCTCGAGTCTGGAGCGAGGCCGCAGCTCGCGACGACCAGACGGTTTACGCAGAAATGGATCAGTGTTACCGTGAAATCGCGGAGTGGTGGCGGGGCTTTGCAGCGCACAGCATCGATTCGATTGACGCGACCGATCCACTGGAGTCTTATGAATCGGCAAAACTGGTCGCCCGGGCCTTGCGGCTTTGGCATGAGGGCGGCGCGGCCTCCGGCGATGTCGCTTTTTGGGCGCCTCACGCGGACCTCTTCGACTCTCCCCGCGCCTACGCGTTGGTGATCTCGGCACTCTTGGAACGTCGTGATTTTGTGCCGGCGATGGCGTTGTTGATTCACTGGCTTAGCAACATCGAACAAGTCGGCCTGCGGCAAGCCGGTAATTCGCTACCGCGGCTTGCCGAGCGTTGGCTGCTGCATTTACGTGTCGCGGACGTCGAAGCTGACGAGAGCTTCGTGGAGCCGGAAATCGAACAGACGGTGCCGCGGGATACGTCTGATATTTGGCCCCTGGTCCGCAAGTTCTTTGACTACTTGGAGGCCAATGCTGAAGAGTACTGGTCACCCCCAACGTTTCGCCTGGGCCAGACAAACAAGAGCGCCCGCGATTGGGACTTGGAGCTGACCGCTGCCGAAGAAAACGACGACGAAGAGGGATTATTTGATGCCGCCTACGAAGGCATGACATACCGAGACACCACGGACGACGGAAACGAGGGCGCGGTGTTTGAATTCGGTGACGCTGCCAGTCACAGCGAGCTGGAAGCGGAATCGAAACGGTTGGTCGATCACCTCACGTTTCTGCAATCGCTGGCCCGGATGTGGGCGGTGGCTGCTGACATTGCAGTCGTGGCCCGTGACCCGGAGCAGTCCAGCGACCGCCTCGATGCATTGCACGGATGGGCTCGTCGAGCACTTGAAGATCGAATCGGCTTGCTGGAACTTCTCGACTCGGTGCGCAATTACGCGGTCAAACCCGCAGGCAGCGACAAAGAGTCGATGCGAAATTATGACCGCAGCCGCGTGATTCGCGATTCGTTGATGGAGCGGATCATTGGAACGGCGGTTGAAATGTCCGACTCTCGCAGGCTGGTTTGCGGGGCACTGCTTGCACATCAAAAGGCCGGCCACTGCGTCCCCGACGAAGTCTTGTGTGACGTTCAGGAGATGGCGGAAGACGACGTCGGCGCGGTTCACATGTATGGCGCGCTGATTGCCGGGGACGCGGATGAAGCCCGCAAACGATTCCCCTCTTTTCTGGATGCCCTGGCTGACAAAAACCTGCTCTACATCCCGCTCTCCCGCGGCGGGGACCCGGTGAAAATCTATGTTGCTCGGCTGCGACAACGCGTCTTGCGACATTTGCTGCATTGGCTGCCTCGCCGTGGCTTGATCCGTGAGGCCTGCCGGTTGGTGGAAACGGCGCGGCAAATGGAGCAACAGAATTCGGTCGGCATCGGTGCGGTTACCGAATTCGATAGTTTGTTCCAAACCGGATTTCGATCGCTGGTCGCGTCGCTGGTGGAATCGACTCGCCAATCGGTTGGCGGCAAAGATGCAGATAAGGAAGATCTGGCCGACAAACTGATCCCGCAATTGGAGCGATTGACCGAAACGCTTTTGGGTAGCTGGCTGGCACACAGCCAAACCCTGCGGCTCTCGCCGTTGGAATCGGTGACCGATCCCAAAGAATGGGACAAACTGGTCAAGTTCGTTAAGAAGTATGGCGATCCGATTTTTACGCAAACGTTTTTGCAGCTTGGCAACGTACGGGCGATCTTGCATCAGGGCGTCGACGGCTGGCTGCAGCGTGCCTTGGACGAAGGCGACGATCAACTTTGCGACACGCGGTTGTTCGAGGATCTCCAAGCGGGCGAAATTCAAATCCCCCAAGCCGAGCGGTGGTTGACATTGGTTTACGAATCGCTGATCGACCACCATGCTGAGTACTTGGACTACAACAGCACTACCACGCAAAGCGACCGTGGTGACTTGGTCTACATGTTCATGGACTTTCTGCGGCTGCGTACTCGTTACGAGCGGATTGCCTGGAACCTCAAGCCAGTGATGTGGGCACACGAGGTCCTGGTGCGCAGTGGACTTGACAATTCAGCAATGATGTGGCGGCGAAGTCTAAGCGAGAGAATCGGGACCGAAGCGAATGTTTATGTGCAAAAGCTTCGTCAGTTGCAACAGAATTACGCGATGCGAATGCCCACGGTTGCCGACCGCATTCAGGAACGATTTGTGCAACCCATGACCATTGCCCGGATGCGCGCCCTGGTGGGGCCGGCAATGAGAGACGCGGAAGCAAATCGGCCCAGCCGCGAATTCGATTTGCTGGAACAGGAATCGGAGATCTTGACGCGCCATCCCACGGGTGTTGGCTTGGATGTCCCCGCATGGCTGGACGCCCTGGAGGAGGAAGTCGAACAGCTAGCAAAGCGTCGATCCAGCAGCGAAATCGACCCGCAGACACTGATGACCATTGCCATCGTTCCCCTCTCGATGGAAGAATTTGGCGAGCAATTGGCAGCGGCGCGCAGTCAAGGGCGGCGGTTACCCCACATGAGATCCGAATAGCTGCCGGCATTATCAATTCACGGTCACACTTCAGCGGTCATTGCGTTACAATCTGCCCCTTCATCGCGATGGATGCTTACTCGCGTTTAACCATACATCACTTCATTCAAGCTGAATCAACGGATGAATACGCTTGCCATCAGCGAACTTTCCACGCTCCGCTGGAGCCTTGAGGAAGACGTGCATGCCTACAGCCGCCGCGGCTTCAAAGGCATCGGCGTCTATCGCCCCAAGCTGGAAGACTACGGGTTGGATCGCGCGATCGAACTGCTGGCGGAATTTTCAATGTCGGTCACATCGCTCTCCTGGGTCGGCGGGTTCACCGGCAGTGATGGCCGCGGCTTTGCGGAGTCAGTCTCCGATGCGATCGACGCGATTGCCGATGCTGCGAATCTACGGGCTGATACGCTGATTGTGCTTGCCGGCGGTCGCAATAACCACATTCGCAATCACGCCCGGCGAACGCTTTGCGAAGCACTGAAAGAGATTGCCAGCGTTGCCGAAGAACACGGCGTCCGCGTGTCATTGGAACCGATTCATCCCGGCTGTGGTGATGAGTGGTCGTTTGTTAACGATATCCAGTCAACACTCGACATCGTCGAAACCGTTGACAGTCCCGCAGTTGGGTTGGTGTTGGATACGTATCATGTCGGCATGGATGAAGAAGTCGTCCGCTGGCTGCCCGATGTTGTGCCACACCTGCATCTGGTTCAGCTGGGCGATGCCAGGCACAGCCCATTAGGTGAAATGAATCGTTGCCTGCTGGGTGAAGGCTGCGTGCCGCTGCAGACAATTCTGCGAACTCTGCGCGAGCGTCACTACCAGGGCCCACTGGAAATTGAATTGATCGGCGAAGATGTCGAATCTTTCAGCTACGACGAACTCTTGGACCACACCTGCGAGTTTATCGCTCGGACGCTTGGCCGCGTGAATCAGAGCTAGCGGATTCCTGCTGTGCTTTGCTCGCAACCTTGGGTACCCACAACGGAACACGTTGGTCTTCGGGCAACAGCTTGCGATTGACCCGCTCGGGGTCGCGTTGCGTCCATGTTTCTCGCATCGTCGGCGCCCACACCTGCCTGAGTAAGCCATCGTCATGCCACGTGCATTGATACATTGGCGGGTTCCAATGTTGCTGCGGCAACTGTGACGGCTTTTTGACCAACCGCCATGCGCGAACATGAAATCGCTTGTGTGGTTTCGACCAGTCGTAAAAAATCACTTGCCGAAAGACCTCGCGGCCATCTTCGTCCACAAAATGATTGAGTTCGATCATGTCGACTCGTTGCCGCAACGTTGCTGCCGTGCCAGCCGGACCGGGAGCAATTGCCGTCAGCAAAAAGCCAGCAATGGTTGGTAACGAGACCATAAGAGGCTTCCTTTCCCCAAGTCGTTCGAGTCCATCGATCAGAGCGCACCGAACCGATGTTCGGACAAATAGCAATTGGAAAATTGCGGTGTAAATAGCGATCCCGGATTAAAATGTTTATGATGACAATTCCCTCGTTATCAAACTTCTAACGGAATTAGTAGACAACGATCGTCGTGTCCCATCAAATCACGTCTAAGATTTCCATCATGCTTGTAGCTGTCACGCTAGCAAGTACAACGGCGCTGCTGCGCGGCGACGATGGAAAGCAACTGCATGTCGGCGCCGAGCAGATCGACTTGGCGGAATTGCCTGACCCGCCGGCGGAGCTGGGAAAGCTGATCGAAGAGGGAGACGTCAGCTTTTTTGTCGGCGAACGGGCGGCCGACGCCCAGTCTCGATCGCTGAATCGGGGCGGCACGAAGCTTAGTGCTGAAACCCACTATCAACTGGGATTCGATTACCGTTGCCGATCACGTTGGCGGATCGCCAAATCCAATGGCAAGCGAGTCGTGTCGATTACGGTTTCCTATCAGCAAATCAAATTGAATCGGTCACACGACATCTGGTTGCGAAGTCGACCGAAATCGTCGGGGTTCTGGACCAGCAGATTGGTGCTGCATGAATTTGACCACGTCCGATTGTCTTCCGATCCAACGATCGAAAAGCATTTTGTCGACTCGCTGCGTAAGGACAAAACGATTACTGAAGAACTCGCAGCAAACGTCAGGGTGAGCGATACATTTGTGCGGGCCGCGATTGACCGGCATGCAAAAAAGATCTTTGACGCAACGATCGAGCTGATCGACATCCGTTACAAGGAGCTTGATCGTCAAACTGATCACGGACTGCAACCGCTTCCCGAAGACTCGTCGCTTTCCAGGTGGCTTCGCTAAAGCGAGATTTGCCCGGCCGCTCACGGGCTTGTCGATTGATTTAAGAGCCGCGAATTATGGGTGCTGATGGTAACCCGAAGTCCGCTTTTAAGTTTCGATCATGCAGAGGTTTACGTGAATCACAGTCGTGGGGCACAAGAAGACAAGTTTCCCAACCGCTGGGAGGGCGACGCTCCCGCGGAGCCGCAAGGCGTTTTCCGACGCTTCGGCTCGGCGGGAGCCTCGCCCTCCCGGGAAACTCATCTTGTCCTCGTGTCAGGCCAACCGTGTTTCACGCCAAAGTGGGATTGATTTCTCATCTCACCCGTATCTATCAGACGATGTTTGTGTACGGATTAACAGGTTTCTGCGCCTGATAGGTTTGTCACCGGAGCAATGACGATGAGAGTGACCGGCACGTGTTTGGCTGCGTTTGGTGCAGCCGTCTTTTTATCCTGTCCCCCCGTCAACGCGCAGGTGAACACTCAGCGCGGCGCGACAGTGGGCGGCTTGGCCGGCGCAGCGATTGGAACGGCCATCGGTGACCACAATGGCGAAGCCGGTGCCGGTGCCGCGATCGGTGGATTGCTGGGAGCGGTTGCCGGTGGAATGCTGGGCAATGCCGCCGACAAGCAAGCTGCCATCGATCAACAACGTCGATACTATCATCAGCAACAGCAACAGATCGCACACGTTCAATCGGCTGTTTCGCTGGCCGATGTCATTTCCATGACTCGCAGCGGCTTAAGCGAAGCGGTCATCATCAATCAAATTCAGACGCGGGGTGTGGCCCGAAGAATCTCGGTTCCCGACATCATCCACTTGCACGAGCAAGGCGTTACCGAGAATGTGATCACGACACTTCAAACTGCCAGCCATAATCCGCAGTCAGTAGCCCGAGCGCCCGTTGTCGTCGAGCAACCGATCGTACACGAACGAGTGATCACGCCGGCCCCGGTCATCATTCATCAACACCGGGTCTTGCCCCATTACGGTCCGCCACGATATTACCGTCATCCCCGGTCCAGCTACGGCAGTAGTTTTCACATCCGATTCTGA
>JBFJVZ010000028.1:0-31315 GCA_041623895.1 Pirellulaceae bacterium
GCACATACGGAAGCAATACGCCTGAATCCGTTTGTCGGCAGCGCCCTTGATTCCAGGCGGGTCGGGACTGATCCGCGGCAGCAGCCCGCTGGCAGGATCACCCGGCGTTTTGTAGGGATCGACAGGTTTTTGGAACCAATGGGCGTGATGCAGAACGCCCACTTGGATTCCATTGAAAGTTTCCCCATAGACCGAATTAGCCTCACGACCGACGTGATAATCAACGCCGGCGGCCGCCATCAAATCACCTTCGTAGGTCGCATCGACAAACATGCGGCCGCGAAACATTTTCCCCGAAAGCATGGTGATCGCTTCGATGCGCCGATTGCGGATCGAAACGCCTTTGTTCTCCGTGCGATCAAGCCACTGATCGCGGTGCACGGGGATCTGGTACTCGTCAATCCATTGCTCGAACAGCCGTTCGGCCACATGAGGCTCGAACACCCACATCGCACTCGCGTAATTGCCGGCTGGGCTTTGGTTCCGATTTCCAAATTCGGATTGATCCTGCCACGTCCAAGCAGAAGGCTGCTGATAATGTTCAAAAACACGATGATAGAACTCGCGGCTGAGCCCGCCGATGGCGTTCTTATTACCTGAGTCGGTCCAACCCAGGCCGCCGGCGGTCAAGCCGCCAAGGTGGATTTCGGGGCAAACGATCACAGCTGATTTGCCCATTTTCTTGGTCTGCACTGCGGTTGTGACCGCGGCGCTGGTGCCACCGTAGATCACGACATCAAAGACCTGATCGTCAGCCGCACAATTCAGTCCCGGAAATAAAACTAGCACCGCGATAAACGATTTTTGGACCGACACGTGAATCTCCAGCGAGCATTAGGATGATTTGAGTAACATGCGCAGCCCATCCAGGACACGATTAAAGCGGCTGCGGGCCCGTTCGACGGCCTGATCTTGAGCTCGGTCGCGGGCGCGTTTGGCTTGTAAATCTTTGGGAGAGATCTTAATTCGCCCGGCCGAAATGTCAGCCTCTTCTTTCCGCAATCTTTGACTTCTAGCAGCAGAGTTGGCACTGAACTTTGCATACAGGCCGTCGATCGCCTGAAGAGCAAGGTCGTAATTACCTTTCCTGAATTCGCGGTCTCGTACATGTCCGATCTGGTCGGCTCCCGGCACCAGGCCACAGCGCTGGGCCGCGTCCATCAGTTGACTGAACGCGCCCATGTCCAAGATCTGTTTTTCGGGCTCGATGTCGGGGGCCGCTTGTTCGCTTTCCGACTGTCGTTCCGGCTGGGAAGATTCTGATTTGCGATCAAGTTTGTCGCCAGGACCTTGTTCCAGTGTGTTTTCCTCTTGCCGCAAAATCGGATTGTCCTTATCCAGCAGTAGAACCATTTTTCGCTGTAATCCCAGACGCACGAACATTTCCCGCGGGATCGGCGAAAGTTGTTTTCTGCTGACCACATTGGTCAGCGTGACCGTATCGCCGATGTGCTCGCTGGCGGGAGTAAACACCAGGTAGCTCTCGTCACCTTTGCTAATGAAATAAAGCGCATCGCCAAAGATTTCATCCTCTGAATCGACCGGCAAGAATGCGTAAGCTCGTCCAATCACAGCGAGTCTGTCATCGCCATAGTTCTCCTGGAATTCGTCCAAGAATCTTTCCGATACGAAGGCTGGCCGTGCAATGTTTAATCTCTCGCCGCCCGGCTCCGAAGCCTCGGACTGTGAATCGGATGTTTCTGTCGGTTGACTCTCGGACTGCTTCGTCGAGGCGAGTTCCTCCTTTGGCTCGATGCCTTCGGCGGTCGGTGTCTGGCGAATTTCCTTAGCGGCTTCCGTCTTCTTAGCGGCTTCCGTCTTCGGCTCGGTCTTGGGCTCCTTTCTCTCGGGCTCTGTTGTGGACTGGGTTTGTCTCTCTATTTCTCGTCGCGCTCGACGCTCCAGCTGACCAAGCAGGTCCTCGAATACGTCAAGGATTTCTCGAGCTTTCTCCTGCTTGCGTTTCAGGCGTCGGATTTGCTTCTCGGCATCTTTTTCCCCAGCATATTGTTGCTCGGGGTTCTGCTTTAGAAGCCGGATTCGGCTTTCCTGATAAGTGGCGTGTGCTTCCAGCAGCTTAGCATGCGCGCGCTGAAACTCTTTCTCCAGGTACAGCGCACGCGCATCCAGCACGGCCAAAGCCGAACGACTGCCGCGCAAACTGTTGTAAAGGTCCTGAAGATCGTCCGCGTCCATCGTTGCTGACGTGCCGCTAAGTTACTCGAAGATATGCAGCTATATGCTACAGGAATTCAGTCCATGCGTGGCTTGCAAGTGGGTTGGCAATACGTTCCCGCAGGCTTGTCTTGCTAGCTGTCGGCAGTCAGGGTTTCGAGCAGGCTTGTATCCACCGCAAACTTGTCGTCGTCACTCGGCCGCGAATCACGATCACGGCGGACAAAATACCAGAGTACAAACGTGACCAGCAGTATCGATAAAACTCCGGCCGCACCTTCCCATAGCAGCTGAGTTCGCATTTCACCCACCGGTGAGAATACTTTGGCCAGTCGGTATTGCACCAACACCAGCAGATCGGTCGTCTCGGGACCGTCGATCCCACTCTTATCCTGAATTGGCACGGAGACCGGTTGCATGGCGGCGATC
The DNA here is from genome assembly GCA_041623895.1 of Pirellulaceae bacterium. Lineage (GTDB taxonomy): Bacteria > Planctomycetota > Planctomycetia > Pirellulales > Pirellulaceae > JBFJVZ01. Next base: position 2,605 of record JBFJVZ010000028.1, read on the forward strand.
CAGTGGCCGGCAAATGCTTCGCCACCATCCGCCTCTGCCATGGGATCCAGATAATCCACGTCACCGCCCGCGATCAATTGATCCATCAGTTCAGCTGGGACTTGATAGATATCGCTGCCGCGTTTGTCTGATCGCCGTCGCGCGTCCATCAAAGGATGCTGCAACACGATTCCCCGTTGAGCTCCGTCGCGTGCATCGACCAGCACGGCGATTTGGTTTGCCCCTTCTTCACTGGCAGGTAGTTGAAAGTCACCCAAATTGAGCGTGACAACAAAAACGGCGTTTGGTTGACGCTGGTCATCGTCCAGGAAAATCGGCTGGCTGATCGCAACCTTCCAGAGAAACGTCGCGGTACTTCTAAAGGGCGCCGATAGATGCGTGCCTGCCAGCGGTGTGATCGAATCGATCGCGGTGTCTACGCTAAGATCATCTTTTCCGCCGTGAAAATAGGTACGGTACGAATAATTTCGTCCCGCACTGTTTTTTGCTCGAGGTACCGGTTCGTCGTAGGCAATGCTCACGATCGTGCCCTTGGAATCGGTCACGAACATCGAAGCCAGCCGCGGCCGCCGCTTGTCCGGTTGCGGCGATGTGTAATCCTGCAACCGCCTTTCCAGCAGCTTGTCAAGTTTTTGTTTTTGCGGGGCATTTAGCAATGCCTCGCGCTGCCGAGACATGTCCGCCGCAGCCGCCGCAGTTCCGGCTTGAGCGATCGAGTGAAGTGTTTCGCTGATATCTTCATCGGCCAAGACTTGGCGCAATTGAAGGACGAAGTCTTGATTGCTCGATTCCGTCCGGGCGACTCGAAAATATCGATCGATTTCGCTTTCCAATGTTCGCGCCGCAAATCGCGCCGCCAATGCGTTACTTCCGAAAGCCTCGGTTCGCAAAGCCGACATGGTCGATTCGCTCGCTTGAAAAATCGTCCGTGCTGCAAAGATGCAGGTTGCCGTCAGCAACAGCAACGGCCCCAGGATTCCCATGATCATCAGCGGCCGTTGGGCGCGAACCTCGTCGCGATGGTTTAAATCGTCCAGAATCTGTTGCACGTTTGCATAACGATCTTGGGGGTCGACTGCCAGACAGCGACTAACGATTCCAGCCAGCCTGCGATCGACACCGCGTCGCTGCAAATGCAGTTCGGGTGGAGGACTTTGGGCAATCGCATCACGATAACGCGCTAAACGTTTTGGCAGCGATCCGGCCGTATCGATCTCGTCAACAACTCGGTCATCGCGATAGGGCGGCTTACCCGTCAGCATGCGATATAAAATCGCGCCGACGGCGTACACGTCCCAACAGGCATCGGGCGTGGATTCCAAGTCGGCTTGTTCCGGCGCCATGTAGAACAGCGTTCCCAAGGCCGGTGTTTGATCAGAAGTCATCCTGCTCTGCCCAAAGTCGGCGAGACGCGGCTCGTTGTCTTCACCCATCAGAATGTTGGCCGGCTTGATATCGCAATGCAGGACACCTTTGCCGTGGCAGTGATTCAGGCCGACACAGATCTTTCTAAAGATCCCTACCGCCTCGCCAACGGGCAGCTCTTTGCGTACCTTCAACAGGTCTGCTAATGAACCGCCCCCGACCCATTCCATCACATAGTAAGGCGGATCGGCGTCCCAACCCACTTCCAAGACCTGAACGACGCATCGATTGGCTGACAGCTGCACCAGATTCTTCACTTCGTGGCTCAACAAAGACCAATTGACGCCGCCACGATGTAAGCAAAACTTAACAGCTACGGGGCGGCCGGTATTGAGGTCACTGCCGACCCAGACTTGCCCAAATGCACCGGCACCTAAGAACCTTTGCAGCCGATAGCCGGGGACATCCGCTGGCGGAGCCGTGCTTTGCAGCGACAGCTTTTTGCCTGCCGATTGTGCGCCCGCCGTCTGGTACTGTGTCAGATCTTCTTTCACCGACTCTCGTCCAAATATCCCAATAACCCGGAAAGATTCCTCTTGACCTGAAAAGTCAGTTGCCACGCTCTCCTGGCTGGCTTTTCTCTTTACACTGCAACTGCCCTCTTTACACTGCGAGCGCGGATAAGCCCGGTCTTCGTCGCCAAAATGATTCTTTCTTAAATACCCATGCAATGCACTGCCAATTCTGTCATTCCCACCAGTATATCGACGATCCTGCAGCAGCGATCGGTCGGATTTGCATCCACAACAGACCGATTGTATCCGACTACCTTGCGATAAACGTGCGAATCCTGGCCGCAGCGGTGGTCGGGATCATGTTTGTGCTCAGCGGTCAAGTGGCGCGATCGCAATCCACCACCAACCAGGATGCCGGACTGGACGGCCGCGAGGGCCGCGAGCTCTTGCTGCGGAATTTTCGTCCCACCAGCAAGCTTCGGGTGGCAGAGAATCCGCTCGCAGCTGCCAAGTACCCGGTGGTCGATGTGCATACCCATTTTCACTACCGCCTGCGGGGCAATGAACAAGCGTTGCAGGATTTTGTCAAGCTAATGGACCGAAACAACATCGCAGTTTGCGCATCATTGGATGGCAAACTGGGCGGACAGTTGGAACAGCACCTGGATGATCTCTGGCCCAAGTACCGCGATCGCTTCGTTGTCTTTGCCAATGTCGATTGGCAGGGCGATGGCGAAAAAAACAAACCGGCAACGTGGCAATGCCATCGCCCAGGATTCGCCGAGCGGACGGCAAAGCAGATCGAAGATGTCGTCGCCAAGGGCGTCAGCGGACTGAAGGTTTTTAAACAGTTTGGGTTGAGTTACAAGAATCCTGATGGATCATTGCTGGAGATCGATGACACGCGTTGGGACCCGATCTGGAAAAAATGCGGCGAACTTGGAATCCCAGTCATCATTCATACCGCGGACCCTGCCGCCTTCTTTGATCCCATTGATGAAAAGAACGAGCGATGGGAAGAGTTAAGCCGGCATCCGGAGTGGAGTTTCTACGGTGACGAGTTTCCTTCCCGCGAAGCGCTGCTGGCAGCGCGAAATCGCGTCATCGCCAGGCATCCAGCAACACAATTCATCGGTGCCCACCTCGCAAACAACCCGGAAGACCTGGCGACCGTCAGCAAATGGTTGGACCAGTATCCGAATCTGTGGGTGGAACCCGCTTCGCGGATCGCGGAGTTGGGCCGTCAACCGTACACGGCGCGCGACTTTTTGATTCGTTACGCCGATCGTATTCTGTTTGGAACCGATGGGCCGTGGCCGGAAACCAGGGTGAAGCTGTATTGGCGGTTTTTCGAGACCAAGGATGAATACTTTCCGTACAGCGAAAAATCGCCACCGCCGCAAGGGATTTGGCAGATCTATGGCGTCCATTTGCCCGATGATGTGCTGAGCAAGATTTACTACCAGAACGCAGCTCGACTGGTGCCAGGCGTTCGCCAGCGAATCGAAAAGTTTCAGCAGCAACGTCGTTCAACTCAACCGGATAAGGAATTACCGTGAGCGAGGCTCCGACATTTGCGATGCTGTGCTGTGCTCATGGGGCGGAACAAGCGGTCAAGAAATCGATTGCCGCCCAGGGCTGGCGATTGGCGTTCTCGCGTCCAGGTTTTGTGACCGCCAAACATGATCTTTCGGTGCCGGCCCCGCAAGGAATCTTTATTCGCGCCTCGGCAACAACGATCGGACAAACTCGCAACCAAGATGCTGAGTCACAGATCGGTTCGCTTGTGGCCCAGTTGGCAGACAGTCCGCTGGCGGGACAATTGTTTGATCAACTTCATGTCTGGCCGAAAGACCGCGCGCCGATCGGCCGCTTTGACTTCGAGCCGGGTGTGGACGAAGTTTCGCAAGCGGTCGCCGAAACGATCTACGGTTCCATTTCTGCCCAATGGCTCCGCTGCGACATGGCGAACCGCATCGCGGAGCCAGGCGACGTCATCCTGGATGTGGTGTTGGTGGAACCGTCGCACTGGTTCATTGGCTGGCATCAGGCCGACACATGGCCAAGCCGATGGCCAGGAGGCGTGCAGCCGATTCAACCCAAGTACGAGCCGATCTCGCGAGCCTATTACAAGGCAGCTGAAGCGATCACGTGGAGCGGTTTTGATATGAAACCGGGCGACTTGGTCGTCGAAATCGGTAGTTCTCCCGGTGGTGCCTGCGGGCGGCTGTTGGAATTGGGCTTTCGCGTACTTGGAATCGACCCGGCGAGTATGGATCCGCGAATCGCGAAACACCCAAATTTCCATCACATCCGGGCCCGCGCCGGGGACTTGCCCAGAAAAGAGTTTCGTGACGCCCGCTGGATGCTGATCGATTCCAATGTCAAGCCTGAACAAACATTGACGACCGTCGGCAACATCGTCACCCATCAACAAACGCATTTCCGTGGCTTGTTGATGACGCTAAAAATCGGCGACTACGATTCAGCTGACAAGATCGATGGCTGGATCGAGTCGGTAAAGGCCTGGCAGCCAACCGACATCCGCGTCAGGCAACTGGCAAGAAACAAAAAAGAGGTTTGTTTTGCCGTCAGCTTTTAGCTTAGGGAATCGAAGGGGTTGCTGGTGGTGATGGGACGACAAAGACACCGCTGCTGTCATCATCACTCGTGGAAATGGCTGCGATAACCCCACCGATCGTGGCTAAGCCGGCAATCGCGCCAAAGCCGCCTGCTCCGCCACCGCCTCCACCGCCACCGTAGCCTCCCCCACCGCCACCGTAGCCTCCGCCACCGTAGCCTCCGCCACCGTAGCCTCCCATCAAAGGATCACCCAAAGCGGCATCGCCATAGAACGCGGGATCAAATTCACCAGCCAGCGGAGTGCCGACTCCCAACGCTGGATCGCAGGCACAAGGATCCACGGGCATGCCACAGCCGCACTGGTTGTGGGGTTTGCCACAACCACCGCAAGTCTCGATGGGCTGCTGGGCGATGACGACCGGTTGGCAAATGCTGACACAAGTCGGCGGAGCAACCTGCATCGAAACTTGCTTGCAGCAATGACGGGCCCTGTGACCCACAAATTGCTTGCCGTCGGAAGTAACACTTGCGGACTCCGCGTCTTCATCCTCAGTGACCAATTCGAAACCCATCAAGCCCAAACCATCGGCTCCAACGGCCATCAACGAATATTGGCCAACGGATAGAGCGTTAATCGAAAACTCACCCTGTTCGTTGGTAACGGCACGTGCTACTTCGCGGCCATCCTTGACGATAAATACATTGGTCAGTCCGACGTCAGCTAATTCAGCACCCTGAGCTCCAGGACGATGCAACTTGCCCCTTAAACCGCCCGCCACTTGAGCGACGCGAAATCCATTGTCGCTTGTGACTTGCGATGCAAGGTTATTGAATTCCGCGTCATCAATCGAAAACGGCGCAGTTTTTACATTGGGCGGCATGTAGCGGATGATGGCTGTGTTCACAGTCGTGTAATCAATGTTGGCGGCCGAGATTTCAACTTCCTTGGGAAATTCACGATCCAGCGTCAGATGTGAGTCCAGCACGTGCATGGCACAGCAAGCAAACACGAAATCGGCTCGAGCAGTCAGGGCATAGACGCCAGGCTTGACTCCGCGTATGACAAACCTTCCTTGCGAGTCTGTCTTCTCAACGCTGCTGAGCACTTCACCGTCGCGACCCAAGATGGCTACCGTCGCATCTTCTACAGCTTCGCTAGTGCCACCTTCGGCGGGTAAGACGACGCGGCCGACCAGCGTTCCATCATCGGCAGGCTGCACCCATTGATTCTCGGTTAAGTGGTTCAGCTCAGCGGTAGCAATGGAACTGAAGACAATCGAAGTCAAAGCAAGCAAGCAAAGAAGTCTCATCACTTTCGTCTCTCAACCGATAGAGATTGGTCTGCGCTGCCACCGGATAGGTGCACACGTGTTCTTACAATAGTGGGGCCCGCCTGGAATGTCAAAAGGCATGATTTAGGATAACTGGAACGATTCCGGAATGTTTGTTGTACGTTTGATCACAGACCCGGGGAAATGGATCGGCAGGTTACCCGAAAGGGGCAAAAAGACGAGAGAAAACTGGCTTTAGAGACGATTTGGGACGCTCTCGTCCGCCCGCCGGCCACAATCGTTCACGCCTGTTCAGGTCCTGGGAACTGAGTTCCGGGCTTCATCGGTGCTTCGTCCGTGAGCACTTGCACCGATCGCGAACTTCGCTAATTTCCAATCCACGCACAGTCCTCCCTGGCCTGCTGAGTCGAACATCCCCCGTTTGCCGGCGTTTGGAAAAGGAGAGAGAATGATGTCGGTCATTCGATGAAGCAATGAAATCAGTACTGACAATCTCGCTTGTCCTCTCATCTTTGCTCGTTGTTTCATGCGACAGAGCGGAGCCCCCGCTGCAATCCGACTCATTTACGCTTACCGAAGAAGTGCAAGATATCGTCAAGTTTTCCGAGTTTGCCGGTCGGCACGCGTATGGAGAAGAAGTTTCCCTATTCACCTTCGAGGATCCCTCCGCAGCAGGGCGAGAAGGCGTGGTCCTTACCGTGCGATGAAAGCCTGGATGAAATGAAATGAGTCAAGACGCAACCGGTTATCGCGCGCTCCCTGAGATGGTCGATCATCCGTCGGTCGCACGACAACTGACCGAACAAGAAGTCGCCGCGATGAACACCGTCGAAATGGAATCAGCCCCGCCACAATGCGACGGGCATCTTGGTACAGCCATACTGCACTTTGAAGGTGGCTACATTGTGCACGTACGGCTACAAAACCATCCTGATGTTCGTGTCGTTATTCCATGTACTGTCACGCCTAAAGTTGGCATGGATATGATTGATGGCATGTTCGCGCAGGACGCCGAAGAGTTCGTCTTGCAACAATTCCTAGGCCAACCGACGGATCGCTTGGCTGTTTTTGGGCCACACACACAGGTTCCGATCAGGACATACTTGCAATCACGGGGAATACAGACTGGCTGACCTGATCGGCACTGATCCTCACTAATCTGTTCGTGTGGCGACGCGGCGTGTGTCCGGATGCTCCGGCATGCGTATTTGCTGGCGATGGCCAACCTGCACGTCTTGCTCGACTTGCCGTTACTGCCAGTGCCCCGAGGTCGCACTTCAAATCGCTGGGCTGCGGCGAAATGCTGACCGACTGAATGTTGTTCAACTTTACTTTTCGACTTCGAGCGTATGCCAGCCGAGATCGGAAACTTTCAGTTTCTTTCGCTTATCGATCTCGTACGGCGTCGCGCAAAACTCGCTTCCTTTTTTTAATGCGGTGACGAGTTTGCTTCTGGGAACTTCGGTTCCCCTGCTCGACTTTCCGTGAATGTTAATGCGCGAAGAAAGCAGCGAGACCAGCTCGCCGTTGTCGTTGATGTCTTTCCGCTCGGTGAACAGATTCCAGAGTGATTTGGGTGTTCCATTCAAACTGCCGTGGTGGCCGACTTTGTAGACCTTCACATCTGAGAGCAATTTTCGGTTACGTGTTGCATGTGGACCGTTCAGCACGTAATCCCAGCTCTCGATTTGGGCGTCACCCGGAAACAGCAACTTGTAACCCCAAACTTCGATCAGCAGGATGATGCTGGTGTTATTGATCGCTCGATCCATGACTCGCGAAATTCGAAGCAGATCGGATTCGGTTGGATCTTTCATGCGATCGACAAGCCATTTTGCGGACGAAGGTATGCTCCGTTCGAACCGTTTGGGAAACAATCTCGTTTTTCGACCTCCATTACCGAACGAACCTTCCAGCAGGCTCCAGTAGTTGGCCAGATGCCAATATTCATCTTCGTTTCTGGAGACCTGACGTTTGACTTTGCTCCATTGATCGACCGTGGGAGGACCAAGCACGTGAAATCGAACACCGCGAAACATCGCGTTCAGGCCGGTCTTGCTGCCGTAGTGCAAATACTCCGTCTGGCCGTTGGGTTTAGCCATGTTGAGTAGATTGACGAGCGCCGACTTGTTGGAAATATTGATTTCACTTAGATCCTCAAGTTCCACCGCAGTTGCGGACCGCCGACTTCCTTTCGGCTTCATTTTGGCCACCACAGACGCCCGGTCAGCAAGTCGCTGCATCGTCCTGAGTGTCGAGACAAACGACAGTTTTCCGTCGCCTTCCACGGGCCCTGTGGCTTTCGCGTCAAGCACGGGGTCTTCGGTCCAGGTCAAACTCACGAGATCCGGCTTCAGCCCGGCAATGATACCGCCCGAATCTGGGTTAGCGGAATCGTTATCGGTTTTGAAACCGCTGAGGTGATCCTTGTGGCGGTGAGAAGCCACGACCGCGTCAATCTTGTGACCGCACTGTTTCTGGATATCCGCGGCAACCGCTTTCATGTAATCGGCGGATGCGCGTGTGCTTCCAAAGTCAATCAGCAAATGGCGGTCGACGGTGTCATAGTGGAACGTCAACAAGAAGCAATCGCCAAAGCCGACGTCGTACATCTTGACGGTCAGTTTATTGGGTTCGGCCATTAGATCCAGGCCTCGTTGCTCGTGTTATCTGCCCAATTGAGACGTAAAGAGCGAAGCCGATGAACTTCGGCAAATCCCCGTGCCATTGCGTGCCGCTGGTCGCGAAAGAAACCGCGTTCCCACAAATACTGCAGCCGTTCTGATTGCTCTTCACCGTCGACTGGAGTTGCGATGTCGAATTTGAGTCGGCCGTATTGATTGAACACCAGTGTTCCGCCGCCATGCAGAGTAACGCGAGTCGATGGGCTCATTGGATTCAAGTCGCCGCCGGGACGTTCGACATCCTTGAATCTTGATCCCAGTTCCCGAGCCGCGATGTCGGCGATCTGCACGTACTGCACAACGGTTTCGCGTAGCGGGAATCCTTCCGGCGAGATTCGCAAACACGGTCGCACATCCATGACTCGCGTGTAGACGTCATCGCGAATCCCCAATTCATTCCGGTTTTCCCAGAGGAAACGATACACCTCCTGAAAATCCGACTGAAACGAACCAAAGTGCGTTCTGCCGTAATTCAGCTTGCGGCCAGACCCAATCAAAGTTTGCCAGGTACCCGGTTCGCCTTTGTTCTGGTTGACACGCGGCTCAATCCCAAACTCGGCGAAGCTGTGGATCAGTTCGCGACGGTAGCCATAGGAAGTGTCATCGCCAACCAACTCGGCATCGGACGTCAACAAGCCGCTCAGGTAATCACCGAACGTGATGTGTACCGGCACACAGTAATCCAATGCACGAATGACGATCGTCATCAAGTGGTCGGCTGTTTTGGCAGCTTCTTCGATCACACGTTCACGAAAATAGAGGCCGGATCCGCTGGCATCCAAAGACCGAACACGATTATCGAAAACGCGGATGAACGAATTAAGGACTGCTGCGACTAATAATTCACCTCTGCGGTGAGGCTCCTCGAATTCAGCCGATTTGCGATAGTGTTTGGCCGGCTTGATCAGCAGCGACTGTCGTAGCGGCTCACCACGGACGGTCTTGATCTCGTCTCCGAATTGTTCCGCTAACCCCAACAGCAGTGATCGCCTCATTGCATCAATCGAAACGTCTTTGGCTGTGAACGTCCGCTTGCTCTTCTTCCGCTTCGGCTTGGCGGTATGCTTTTCGATCAGCTGCTCGACAACATCAGGCAAAGCAAACATCGAAAGCAGGGCGACAATATCCGAGAATGCTTCGTGAAACGCGGCCTGATCGGGTGAGGACGGATAGAAATACCGACTTTGCAGTCCGTCCAAAATCGCATGTGTCGTCTCATGGGCAACAATGTCGTGGGATAAACATGTAAATACTTTGCCCGCACCATCCCTGGTGCCGAAGTAACCGAATTGAAGCGACTCCGTATTTCTGTCGTAGTAGGCGTTCGCATCTTCAAACGCGTGTGGGGCTATCTTCAATTGGTGCGAGTCGAATGCCCAGCCAACCCTGTGTCCGAATGCGAATTCAAAACGAGCCAGGATTCGCATTGCAATCGCATAGACGTTTTGAGCATGAAATCTGGGGTCGTTCAGTAGCCGGCTGCTGACTTTCTTGCCGGCATAAGGATCAACGTACCTGTCTGTCTTTTCATACTCCCAGCGCGAATAGAATTTTTGGTTGGATGCGTCATAATCGACGACCTGAAAGCGATAGCCCCAGGGGCCAGGTGCGAGAGTCTCTGCGGGAACCGAAATCTGCGTCGTCAGTATGTTTCCATCAGCACCGTGTACCGCAGGGTCTTGTGCGATGATGGTAAAGGGGCGCTCCGCAGCATTGAGCGGAACATCTTTTACAGCTTTCATTTATGCACCCCATGCGTGAAAGATTCAGGCTCTAGCGAGGTTCTCCCGGGGCTCAACAGCTACCCGAATTGCAAATCAGCCTTCGTACCCTTGATAAATCAATGAACATCCCATTTCAAGCTTTTTGTTATTGCCAAGGTGCACCATGTAAGCATGATCACTAGGGCGGAGCAGGAATGAACGACTCCATCCCCGCGAGCAGTTTCTGAATGGATCGCAATCAAGCCCAATGTGTGCCCAATACTTGGGCCTCCGCATGGCATTGTCGGCTGCGATTGGAAAGTGGGATGTGAGCTGCGAAACGCATCTACTGCGGGAAGACGGTGGGCGCTGTATCTTGATAACCTTCGCCGTCCAGCGCCTCCATGAACTTGACCAATTGGGTGACCTGCGTTTCGCTTAAATCCAATTGTTCAGCAAATCGTCGATCGATTTTGCGATCCAGATGCGGGTTCGGGATTCCCCCTTTGCTGTAAAGTTTCACTACCTCGCGCAGCGTCTCGATCGAGCCATCGTGCATATAGGGAGCGCGTTTGCTGACATCACGAAGCGAGGGTGTTTTGAAGGCACCTTTGTCCTTCTCATCTTTGGTGACGGCGTAACGGCCTTCGTCGGCGAAGGTCTCCGTTTCCGGATCCCAGCCGACGCCGAGATTGTGGAAGTCACTATCGGTTAAGTTCGGACCCTTGTGGCAATTGTTGCAGAAGGCATTTCCGAAAAAGAGCCGATGTCCTTTTTTGACGTCATCGGAAACAGCATCCTTTTCACCGGCCCGCCAACGATCCCAGGGCGAGTTGCCGCTCATCCGAGTACGCTCGTAGTCGGCGATCGCCTTGGTGATCCGCTCGATTGTTACTTCCGCTGTGCCGAAAGCCTCCTTGAAGTACTTGGGATAGCTTGGAATCGCGGCAATTTTTGCAACAACGACCTCGTGGTTCTTGTTGCCCATTTCGATCGGATTGATCATGGGACCACCCGCCTGATCTTCCAGCGAAGCTGCTCGGCCATCCCAAAAGAAGTTTGGCAGGGTGGCCCAGGCCTGGTTGGTGAACGACGGAGCCTTGCGGCCTCCCTTCTGTCCATCAATGCCGGTCGACACCGGTGTTGGTTCAGAGAAACCATTCTCCGGTCTGTGACAGTTTGCGCAAGCGATTGTATTGTCCGCGGAAAGACGTTTGTCAAAGAACAGCCAACGACCCAAACGGACGCGCTCGGGCGTCGGTGGATCAGCCAAGTCCGTCAGCTTGGCCGGAGGATTCTCTTCTCCGCCGATGCCCAGGGGCGGATCCGGGATTGGCACAATAGGATTGGACGCTTCCCAAGAAACGGCTTCCTGGCTGAACGCCAGGCCGCTAGAAAACAAGCCAGCGATAAAAAGCAGTGCCGCAAACCCCGACCAAATCGAACGTAGCTGTCTCATTCTAGCTCTCCGGTTTCAAACATCATTCAACGAGTGGATCGCATGTATTCGTCCCACCACATTTGCGTCGTTGCGAAAGCTGCTCGCCGCCCTGGCCAACATACCAAGTCGCACGCCGGGTGCAAGTAAACCACGCGAGTAAAGGTAAACCACGCGACTACAGGACGAAGACAAAATCACGGCGTTCTCATTCGTGCAAGCTCGGCAGCGGCGTCGGCCTCCCCCGCGATTGCCAAGCACGTCTTGTCGAGGTGTCCGACGGAAAACTTGGCGGACAATAAACTGAATATTGCGCCTTTCTAAAACCGCATCCAGGCCTGTTAATAGAAGGCGGATTACCCAGCCACGGGCAGCAACCGGCTGCTTGCATCATCCCCGACGAGGTACTGCGATGGCAGAATCTGAAAAAACAATTGAGCAGCTTGAAATACTAGCCAAAATCTTGCTGCGTTGCACAGTCTTTGGTTTTGTGCTGCTGCTGTTCTGGTTCGGCATCTACATGTCTTTGGGCGACCTGGTTTACGATTTGCACGGCCAGATGTTCGGCCTTTCACAGCACGAGTTGAATTTGATTCACTACTGCGGAATGGGGTTCGTAAAGCTGTCTGTATTCGTGTTCTTCCTGTTCCCTTGGCTGGCGATCAAACTGGTGTTGCGAAATACCGCATGACGAGTGGGTCGGCGCGAACGAGAAAGCAACCTGTTGGGCAGAAGCAGCAGTTACTCTAAAAGACAATGCTCCCGTTTTCCCGCAAATAGCATTTACGCCGGTCCGGCAGCAGATCCTGCTGAGTTTTCGGGTAACCGCCAGCTGCGGTGACGTCACCGCAATTTGCACTTATCCCAGTGTCGCTGGATCGCATTCAAACTCGTATTGGTCGCCCAGTTGAGTTCGCGTGAGCGCTACAATTTCCTGGGTGTGTCCCTTGAAATGGGCAACGCTGTCGAAAATCGCGGTCAGGCCAGTCGTGTCAAACCCCTGAATCGTTCGGCGCTGCAGCAGATGTTCGACCGAGACTTTGCTGAGAACCGCGGCGGCGCGTTTGAGCAAATCCTCCAGCTGATCAGTAAGATCCTGCCGCTGGAAAGGCCCTTGATCGGAAAACTCCTTTGGTCGATCGCGCGTATCCGGTTGTTTTCCGATTCCGGCGATGATCCATTGTTCGACGTTGCCGCAAAGATGTCGCACCAGATTGCCGATGCTGTTCATTCCCGGTTGAGGGCGCCAAGCAAGTTGTTCGTCATTCAACTGATTGAGGCAGTGACGAATCACGCCCGTCGCCTTTTCAAGTTGATTCGTTGCCTCGGCAAGGTACGCCTTGGCGATCGCTTGATTCTGCGGCATGATCGCTGATTCGTTCAAATGATCGTCTCATGGTGACTGAACGCAACGACGGTTGGGGCTCGTTGATCCCGGCCTTTCATTCTAGATCCGGTTGAGCCCCCGAGTGGATACCCCGCTGTAACACACGGCGGAAATTGTTCATCGAAAGCAGGTGTACGTAGGTCAGCTCCAACTGGTCCGACTTGGCAAGCTCTGACAGCTTTTCCGGGGCCAGGTCTTTAAGTTTTTGGCGGTTGACCACCATGAAACCGCCAAACGATTTCTGTTCGCCGCTGGGCAGCGTGAAGTCGGCCTTCATCGGTTCCAAGAGTTGTAGCTCGAGCAAGGTTTTGCAGTAAGCCTGTGTGTAAGTAATGTGGGTTTGATACTCTTCCAGGAATTTCAACAACCGGTTCAGATACTCGGTTCGTTCCCCGTTGTCATCGAAGAGTCTTTTGCCATGGCCATCACGGTTGCAGGCCGCGGAATTCTCGTCCAAGCACAGCGTAAATTTCTTGTTGGTTTCGTCGCCTGTCTGTGAAAAGACAAACGGATAGCGTCGTACGAACGCAGGAACGTACTCCGTTGCCCACTTTCCGTTTTCGTCGACGTATTCGTTCTTGGTGCCTTCGACACCGAGGATCACCAGGGGCGTCACCATGGATTCGTTGCCGGCAAACACGATCGTGTATTCCGCTGCAGCGGCGGGCATTTCGACGGCCGTCAGAGGGACGGAGTTGACCTGTGCGGCGAAAGAGTAATCGATCGGCTGAATGCACAGATCCCCGTGACGTTGCGGAGATACGGCAGCCACGTTTTCGTAGAACAACATTTGGGTCATGGGTTCGTCGTGCCTTTGATGGAAAATAAATAAGAATAAAATCGAATCGATCGCGTTCAGCGATGCTGTGCGAGCTGGAATGCGTAGCTACTCGATCAAAACCTCATCTGCGGCTTCCACCGCTTGCAATTGCACCTCTACAGGCTGAATTGCCCTCCCGCTCATGAACAGAAGCGGTGTTAGCGACGGCATGCCGGCAAAAATTGGCGGCCCTTGGCTGTGTTTGCTAATGCCGTTTGGCGTGCGCACCAGGAACGACCGTGACTCAATCATGTAGGGCCGCAACGCGGCTACCGAGGGAAAGTCGAACAAGTTCATCTCAAGGCCTTCCGATTGCATTTCACTGAAGGCAATCTGCGCGATCCAAGGCAGGAATCCATATACCTGAGGCAACACGTTTGGCACATCAACCGCCGAATAAGAAACAATCTCACCTGCCGGAACGTCCGTGAATTTGTCACCAAATGATTTCCAATCGTCTGCTTTTAGGCGGCGTAAACGCGACTTTAGCGCCTGAGGATGCAGCGCGATCATAACATGTGTCTGGGTCAAGCACCATGCCGGCGCAATCGGCACGTCGTCTTCACCGATCGTATTGATCATGAAGATTTCCGTGTCCATGAAGTCGCGGCGTTCGAGCACGACACCACGGCGGCGAAATTGGATCGGCTGGTCACGCGTGAACTCGCGCTGCAGCACATCGGCGATCTTTGTTGCTGTGTTGGCGAAGTCGTCGACATTTCGGATACCAATTGTCAATACGGGGCTGGTTGCGATCAGCCCGCCGTCACCAGGTGAATTGGAGATGGTGATCACATGGTCGAGCGCCGCGAACACGTCGCGATCGAAATCGATTCCCAAGTACTCAGCGAATTGATCATACCCGGAGGTATAATCATCAAGTGCGCTGGGGTCCATGGAAGCCAGGAATGTCTTGAGGGCGTCAACGATCTTTCGCCCATCCGCACTGAATGCGAACACAACGTCGCTATCGTCGGGAACCAGGGCAAGATCATCCGCTTTGATTCCGCGGCCTGAAACCAGCGCCATCAGGCCTTGATCGCCCGAGACTCCGTGCATGTGTCCCCGGCTAACGAGTTGGCTGTCCGAGACTCCCGTGACGCTCATCGCCCACTTCGCGCCGCCCATTCCCGCCAGCTGCAGGCCTTGATCGAACTGTGGCCGCATGCCCGTCAAATCACCGATCTTTTGCAAACCATTTTCGATGTCCAAGAACGCCAGCAGGCCGACGCGTTCCACGCCAAGATTTTTCCAGCCGGCCGCGAAACTTTGGTGATTGGAGATGCCGCCGGCTTTGCCCTCTAGCCTGGCGATGATGTCGTCAATCGCGTCTTGTCCGGCCGCAAGAATCAAGTAGTTGCCCTGACGATGAATTTGAACGGGAGCCGGAAGCGGCAGAGGAGTGTGGTCAAGCCGCTCCGGTTCCTGCCCTGTTCCCATTGCGATCAATGCCTTGATGCTGTCGCTGATGGCATCGACTTCGTCGCCCGCATTGATGACAAGGCCTGCTCGAATCGCCATTGCAATGGCAAATTGGGGCGGGGTGTCTTTAGCGACTGCCTCCGTATCGAGTCCCCAAAATAGACAACCGGGCTTGCCGGTTAATGCGATTGCCAGACTCGGCACGTTTTGCATGGTTTCGATTTGCTCGACGCCGGTATTCCGCGCGATCATGTTTTCGATCGCCGTGCTGAGCCTGTCAAAGAAAACGACGACTTCCGGATCAGCTGCCAAACCGTCAATTCCCGGCGCGCCCGGTTTGCCTTTGCCCCGAGCTGCCCATTCGACGTACAGCAAACTGTCGTGGGGGGCAACATGAACGAGATTTGCATCACGCTCGCCGGGCGGCAGCCCTAAGAATTGGTTGAATGGACCGCCCATTGTGAGCAGCAGAATCAGAATCTCGCTGATGCCGACCATAAACATTTCGAATCTCCGTGCGTCGTGTTCGTGCAGCCCCTATTTGTAGCGAATTTACGAACCGCGTGGATCGGTGCCAGCAAACTCGCGGGCGACACGCACGAGCTGCCGAAAAGCAGCGGCCGGAAAGCTGCCAATCAGGGGCGCTCTTGATCGAATGCGCAGCGAAAAAGAGCCTGGAGACCGATTCAGATGAACGGTAGTACTCCAGCTCGCTATCGAGAATAGTAAACGGATCTAGATCTAGGAGACGACATGCTGACCGTCCCACCAGGAATCATTGCGATTCCAGACGTCATCGGGAATCTGTTCCGGGTCGGGTGATTCGATCAAATGGTCAGCGTCTTGTTGGGTTCCACTTTGTGATAGATCCAGGGCGCGTTGTGCGGCATCCAAGGTGTGATTCGCTCGAATCTCGGCCGCTAATTCTTGGCCGGTTTCTTGTTCGAACCAAGCCCAATCGATGATGGGAGTGGACTCGGCGACATGTTGCGCTGGTTCCGGCTGTAGAGTCGATTTGACTTTGCGTTTGGGCGCTGGGCGGCGTTTGGGCCTGGGCTGTTGGCGAGGTTTTTCGACGTAGCTGATCTGTGGTTCCGGTTCCGTCTCAAATTCAGGTTCAGGCTCAAGTTCAAGTTCAGGCTCAGGTTCAAGTTCAGGCTCAGGTTCAAGTTCAGGCTCAGGTTCAGGCTCTTGCTCTGCTTCGACTTCCTGGATGACTGGGTCGGGATCGTCGGCTTCGATTTCTTCCTCCAAGACTTCTTCGTCGTGGATTTCCTCTTCCTCCTCCTCGTACTCTTCTTCTTCCAGCCCTTCGGGCACGAGCACGGTTGCGCGGCCCGCAACGCCCTGCGGTGGAAGCATCCGAACTTCGACCTCGATGTCGTGGAAGATGTCGACGATGTGTTCGTGGCACGTGAACATCATGACTTGATGGCCGAGTTCGGCAAACGTCTTCAGTGTTTGAGCCGCGTGCACGGCGCGGTCACCATCAAAGTTGACGAGCACATCATCCAACACCAGTGGTAACATTACGCCGCGTCGAGCGTAGGCGGCGGCCAGCGAAAGACGAAGTGCGATGAAGACCGCTTCACGCGTGCCGCGGCTCAGTACTTCCAGGGGCAATGATTTTCCTTCGCCATCGATCTTTAGTTTGTTGGTACCAAGCGGCGTCCAGATCCTGGTGTACTTGCCGTCTGTCAGCTGATTCAGAAACGATGATGCCTCGCGCAGCGTTTCCGGTTGCCGCTCGCGTTCAAATGTTTGACAAACATCTTCCATCAAACAACTAGCCATTGCCAAGATTTGCCAGCGGCGCACTGCACCTAAGATCTGGCGTTCGACACAGCCCAATTCCAGTTGAACGGTGGTCAGCCGTGTGTCCTCGCCAAGATGTTTCATTTCCGCTGCCAGTTCGCCTTGCTGGGTCCGGAGTTGCGCGATACGAGCTTCGGTTTCGGCCATCCGTGTGGTCAGCGATTCCCAGCGACGTTCCAAGTCGCTCGCTGTTGCTCCGTCGATTTCTCGGGCCACGTCGTCATAGTCGACATGAGTACCGATCATCGAACGAATTTGCTTGTCCAGTGTCTGCAATTCCGCATTCATTTCGACCAGCTTGGCCTTGGTGTCGACCAAGGCATAGAATTGCTCCTGGGTGGCTACGCCGCATTTTGCCCACAGTGCGCGCCGCTGTTGTTCACCGCGCTCGATACCGCGATGCATTGCTGCCTGTTGGCGCTTGAGAGCCTGATCGTTTTCTTTGAGTTCGCGTCGCCGTTTGATCCAATGCTGCTGACGGGCGAGTTGTTCGTGCAGGTGGTGGAGTTGCTCCAGCGGTCCTTTGTGTTGGCGGCGAATCGCTAACGGGGTGTGCTCGTCCTGTTCGACCTCAATCTTCTCTTTGCATTCTTCATCGACGTCCAGGGATTCCAGGTACAAGAGTTCGATTCTCTTTGCCAGCGACTGGCGTTCTCGCGAACGTTGCTCCCGCTCACTCTGCAATTCGTCTAAGCGGCGGCGACTCGCCAGCAGTGTCTCGTAACCATCGCCCAGAGTGCGAACGCTGGACGGCGACATGGATTCGCTCAATCCCAGCCGTTGCAACGTTGCTGACCATTGCTGCCGAGCTTGTTTGAGGCGATCAGCGGCTGCTGAAGCACGCGCCCGCGCGTCTTTGTAAGACTGAAGCGCGGCTTGATGAGCGTGGAAGGTTGGCAGCGTCGACTCCAACTCCTCGACCAATTGCTCTGACTCGCGGATGCGGTGCTCCAAGGACTGGTTGCTGGTGGGCAGTGCCGATTCGACTTCATCACGTTCACTTTCGATCTCGCGAATCTGTCGTTTTAAAACGTCGATCTGACGGTCACAGTCTTCCAACTCCAGCAATGTTGAACGTTGGCCGTTCTGGCGTCCAAAGTAGTAGACCAACATGCTCATGATCCCGAACAGGAAGTACAGCATGCCCCAGGTTGGATCGGGTTCGCCGGAAAGGAACCAGGTGACCCCGAACACGTGGGATAGGCCGTAGACCAGCGCGATGCCACCGACAATGAAGGGCACCGACAACAGGATGAATCGATCGATCGGCAGCGCTTCAGCGGTGGTCAGGTCGACCGATTCCTTTTCCAGACTGCGATAGTGTCGCTTCAACTTATCCAGGTGTTCACCAAGCTGCATGCGGTGGCGAAGCGTCGTGATCTTTTCATGCTCGTGGCGAATGGCTTGTTGAAGATTGGTGGCGTGGGCGCGATCGAGCACATCCTTCAACCGCTCCGCTAACTTGTCCGCCTTCGCTTTGTACTCGATGCCTTCACTGCGCCCCTGTTTGAGTAAAAAGAGTTGTTCTTTGACTCGTTTCGCCGGATCGGCGAGCGCTGTCAATGTCTGGCGTGACAGATCAGGCAATTGCGTCATATCACCGTTAAGCAGTGCCTCTCGATCATCTTCATCAACACCAAATCGTTCGGCATCGGTGTTCAGCTGTGCGCGTGCCTTGTCAATTTGCCCGTCGAGTCGCTCGATCTGTTCTTCCAGCGCTTCGACCCAGGTCGCCTGCTCGGCTGCGGCTTCGATGCGGCCTTGCAAGTCCAGCATGCGGCGGCTGACGGGCAACTGTTCTGCCTTATCACGAATCGCTCGTCGCTTTTCTTTGATCTCTTCCAGCTTCGCCCTTCGATCTTCAACCATGGCGTCGATCTGGACCAGCTGACTTGGCGCTTCGTCTGGAATCTGCGACTCGTGCTGGGATTCTTTGATTTGCCTGGTTAGTTGCTCTCGCTGCTTCCAGGTCGCAAACACGTTGCCGGCGGTTTCCACGCAGCGGGACTCACGGTCCCAAGTTGCCATCTGCTCGGTGAGCGTATCGATTTCTTGCTGCTGAGCACGACGCTGGGCTGCAAGTTCCGTCCAACGACGGCTGCCCCGCGTCAAAGACGCGACTTCGTCGCTCAACCGTTGTCGCTTGCGAATCAAGGCCGCCAGCTTGGTTGCTTGCGAATCGTCGTCGACCCGCGAATCGCCGACCAGGGTGCGGCGGCCCTGGCGGAGCGATTTGAGCACGTCGACCAGGGAGACGCGGTCCAGCCCGCTGGAAAGTTTGTACAGTTCGTCCGCGGCAGACGTGTCATCAAGCGTCCCCAACTCTTGAAGCTCACGCATCCCGATTGCGAACACGTTGGTAAAGATCGGTTCGTCGATCTGCCCCAACAGCATGCTCAAACGGTGCTGACCTTGGCTTAAACCATCCTGACCGGTCACACTGAGACGTCCTGTTGTCCCAACGTCTGTCAATTGGCTGTGGCGACTGATTTGATACCCGCCACCGGGCCCCGTCACACGTACGGCACCACCGGGTGTTCCGCCGTGCACGGGCGGCAAATATTTTTCACGGCGGTCGTCGGTAAACCCGTACAGCATCGCCCGCAAGAATTGCATCAGCGTTGTCTTGCCGGCTTCGTTGGGGCCGTAAAACACCGTCATGGATTCGGGTAACGAATCGACTGAAAGGCCAGTCCATACGCCGAAACCGTCGATTTGAATATCTTTGACTTTCATGATTTCTGCACCAGTTTTGGCTTCCCGCCGCGAAGCAATTCGACGCCCAGCAGGGTCGCCTGGTCGAGCACGTCCATTCGCGTGGCCGCGGAAACTTCGGCCAGCAAGTTTGCGGCCCGCTCGAGCAATCCTTCATGCTCTTCGGTCATCGGCAATAAGTTCAGCTCGCGGGCATCTGCTGTGCGATGTTCGTCGGCCACACGCAAGAAGTCGCCCAAGATCGTTTCTTCGTCCTGCCAGTCTTGCGGGTAATCTCGCGGCGGCCGAACCGTCAGGCTAGCTGTCCAGGCGGACGGAGCGCCATGTCCATACTCTCGACGAACCCAGCCCAGCAAGTCTTCGGCATCGCCAATCGTGTGCAACGTTTCGCCGCTGGTCAATGAAATGTCCCAGCCAATGATCAGGTGGCGGGCACCATGTTCATGATGAAGCCGACCTATTCGCTCGCCGATCAAATTCTGAATGCTGCCAACGACAGCGATTTCGGCAGCGTCAATATCAACGTTGCAAAAGCGAATCGTGTCGCAGTCGATATTGTGAATCCGGGTCGTTCCTTCGGCATCAACGTCGACCACGCAGTAACCATGGGGCCCTGATTCCTGCAAGCATCTGCCCTGAGGCGAACCACAGTAAACGGCGCCGGCTTCGGCGGCTCCAGCGATCTCGCGTCGATTGTGATCTCCCCCTAACGCCCAATAGTCGAAGCGACCTTCGGCAAGCGCGTCGGCTTCCGCGGTGCCGTAACCAATCGCGATTGAGTATTCATCGCTCGGCTCACTGCGGTAGCTCGGCACGTGCAAGACTTTGCGACCGTCATAGCTCAATCCATGAATGACACAAATCGTGCGACCCGCGCGTTGTACCGGAATCGAGACGACGCTGTCTTTTGGAAACAGTGTCACTGATGGCGGCAGAGGGACCGACTCGGGCCATTTGTTGGGATCGTCGGCTTGTCCCGCAGCCCAGAAAATGGGGGTGCTTTTGGCATGCAGTTGCTCGAAGTAGTCCAGCAACATCGACATGCCATGCGGACCAGCAGTTTGTGGGCTCAGCAAATCACCTGACAAAACAACAAAGTCAATGTTGTCTGCCAGCGCTGCCTCAAAAACTGCCTTGGCGGCGTCCCAGGGAGCCGCCGCAAAGGCGTCTCGCAAGTGTGCCGGCAGCACATCAAGGTCTCCCAGCGGTCTTTCCAAATGAAAGTCGCTGGCGTGAATGAATCGAAACGACTCGCTCGGCATTGGTTCCCTCCCTGCGGCCATTCCAGTCGTTGCTGATCAGCACGAGTGGATGAGCGATTTGTGATTGACAGTCGTTACATCGTGTAACTTCTGGCCAGCTAAAGCCACCGTCGGTGGATGCACAGCCCCGGCAGTCTACCGAAGATCGCAAAACCAGGCCAAGTCGGATTCTGTGAAACATTGCTTG
Organism: Pirellulaceae bacterium; assembly: GCA_041623895.1. Lineage (GTDB taxonomy): Bacteria > Planctomycetota > Planctomycetia > Pirellulales > Pirellulaceae > JBFJVZ01. The sequence goes on from JBFJVZ010000028.1 coordinate 23,793, forward strand.
TTTGTTGCAAGGTGATTTCTCCGCGACCGGACAGCAGAGGCGGGCATTGCGACGTTCGAGAATGACAGCCTTGCTCTCTGGCGTTGGATTAAGCCGGTAAATCAGGCTGTGATGAAGATTTGACAGATTGGGCCGACCAATGTTTTGACAGCAAAGCAGGTGAACGGCACTTCACCGCTTGTTGATTCAATTCAACGCCCGCTTCCCAGGTGAGTAATGATTGCAGCGGATGATCGGTGTGATCGTCACAGGCAATCTAACCTTCCGCGTTCGTCGTAGCGTCTGCGGGAAATTATCGGGCTGCGTTGTGCGTGAGGCATTGGAGTGTCCTACGTCTTCAATATCCGGCAAGGTTCGTCGGAGATCTGCCACCGTCTCTTTGGCTGAGCATGAGAGGTCGGTGCACTGACATTTTCACAACTTGAACAAAAAACTCAGTCAATCATCGCATTTGGAGGCCCAAACCGTGGCTCAAGCTATTGCTATCCGTCAAGGTCGTGCCCGCAAGGGTTTTTCACTGGTCGAGCTGTCGGTCGTCGTGATCATCATCGGCGTCCTGGCTGCTTTCGGCGTTCCGCGTTTGCTGCAATCGGTTGAACGCAGTAAGGCATCGGAATCTTTTAAATACCTGGCTAGCGTCCGCGCAGCTCAAGAACGTTATCAGGCCCGTCAGGGTACCTACGCTGACGACTTGACTTTGTTGGACATGGCACAAACTGCTCCGACGTACTTCAGCGTCGGCGAAGTCGGACCAGGTGGAAGCGGCACCCTGGAAGACTCTTGGAGTCTGACGCTGACTCGAGATGGTGCCAGCAGCGGTTATGGTCCTTACACGGTGACTTTCACCGAGGAAGGATACAACGCTGATAGCAGCACGATTGATCCGGAAATCAACCCGCAGAGTACCTAAGACCAGACCTGACTGATGCGGTATTTCATTCCGCTACAGCACTAAGTTCTGTCGTGGGGTGGTCCGCTCGCAAAAACAGCGGACCACCCTTTTTTTATGTTAACCGGGCGTCATCGGCGGGCGATCAATCTTGCACGACAGTCGAACTCACGGTGGGAACAAACATGACAACTAACAACGATGTTCAATCGAATTCCGACGTCATCGGAGTTCTGTTTGGACGCCAGAAACTTGACGGTTGCCGAATCACGCGAACTCTTTTCGGCACGACGCGTCACCAGCAGCGCAGCGTCGAGCTTGTCGATGGTGACCTGGATACCGCGCTTGACGAACTGCTTGATCAGTTGGGCGTATCCAAGGGGACGCCGCTGCCGATCGTTGGGGCATTGCCGACCGAAGAGTGTTATTTCGCAACACGACCAATCGCAGCCGGTTCCGCAAATGCCTCGCCAAGAGTTTTGTTGCGCGAATCGTTGCGGAGCAGCGCGACACGTCTGGACGAAATGTCGATTGACGTCATTAACTGGCAACCGGATCGCAGGAGCGTTGCCGGCATTGTCGCAGCGCCAACGGAGCGGATTGAGTCGATTCGCGAGGCCGTTGCCAAAACCAAACACTCATTGCAACGCTTGTACCCCGCGGCATCGTGTCTGATTGCTGCGGCGCCGGACGTCGAAGGCCGCGAACGACGTACCAGTTTGACAACGCGAGTGTTTTTGGGTGATGCCAGCATGTTAGCGGTGATGGGGCGTGGGGCCAAACCGATTCATTGGCATCTGTTTCCGCTGCCGGCAGGCGACGAGGCACGAGGAATTGTGTCCTCGATCCGCGCCTTGGAGACTGCCGCCGGCGCATGCGGAATCGATCGCAATCCCGATGCTTTGGTGATTCACGGACGTCCGGAACTGCGATCATTGATTGACCAACAATGGTTGATCGACAATGTGCACAACGATCTTCGTTGGATCGAAACACCGACATTACACGGCAGTGACATCGCGCAAGCGGCAGCCGACCGATACTTGGCATCCGAAGATGACGGATTCGATCTGATTCGCCAGCATCGCGATCCCTTACAGTTGCGCCGAGTCGTTCCCTATCGAGAAATTGGATCGTACGCTCTCGCGGCTTGTTTGCTGGCCGGCGTTTTGTGGATGCGGCACACGGAAATCGAAGACAATTACGCGGCACTTGTGGCAGGCGCGCCGCCAATGGTCGCCGACGGCAGTAATCCCAAAGCAGAAAGGGATCTGCTAAACGCGCGGGCTACTGCTGTTAGTCAATTCTTGGACAAACGCGTTCAATGGAGCGGCCTGCTTGGCGAGATCACGCGGATGCTGCCCGAAGGTACTCGTCTGACCGGGATTCGCGGTTCGTCTGCGATGGCTCAACGCCGCAAGAAGCAAGTCAAAACCTCGCCCACGACGCTGATTTTGAACGCCGAGTGCGTCTTGGACGAAGCGGGCAATTTGCCGCCCTCGCTGGACACGCTGGCGGCAAAGGTGCAGTCGATCGAGAACGTCAAGAAACACTTTAAACGCGTTGAAATCAGCGATGTCCGCCGCGTCGAGTCACAAGAGAACGGCGTTGTGGGTGCGGCGTTCTCCGTGATCTTAACCAACGACACAAAGGGAGCGAGCTGAAATTCATTGGCTCGGTTAATTCATGGCAAAGAAGAAAGACTGGCGAGCGGATCTCGAGCAAGTTGTAGAGCAGTTGCGCGACCCCTTTCGTATGAGGATCGTTGTGGCTGGTGTTGCCTTGGCCGTCATGTATTTTGCGATCAGTAATCCGTTGCATGGCCGCATGCAGCAAAGCCAACGAGACTTTGACCGTATGCAGTCAACAGCAGATTTGGCCGAAGAAGTGCTACTGTTACGCAGCCATCTGGACAGAGTCGATCAGCGGATCATCAGCGGCAACAGCAACGACGTGATCGTATCTCACCTGATCGATCTTGTTCGCAACCAACCCGTCGACTTGATTCGAATTGACGCGGAAGCACCAACACGGCTGGGACCGCTGCAATCCGTGCGGATCAGCTTGGATGTCAACGGATCTTTTGACGCCCTGGCCAAAATGCTTCATCGCTTGGAGTCGGATCAGTACTTGTTTCGCGTCGAAACCGTTTCCATCAGTCCACCGCAGCGTGACAATCCGGATCCGTCCATGCAATTACAGATCCGCACCATGAAGGACCCGTCATGAATTCAATCTTACAAAGATACGGATTGCCGGTTGTCGTGCTCGGTTGCGCACTCTATTTGGGCTGGCCCCCGGCAAAGCCACTTGATCTTGGCGATGATGTGATCCGCGCCCGCGCGGTTAAGTGGAATCCCGCGGACCTGCAATTCTCAAACGCTGACCCAGACGTGGTTGATCCATTTCGCCAGGTACTGGTCGTTAAAGAACCGGTGCAACCAGCCGCTGAACTGCACGAACTCGAGCCGACAAGCGGCCCCAGCGAACAAGAAATCCGCGACGTTGTCCACTTGACCGGATTGGCAAAGATCGGAGGCCGTACGTGGGCGATCGTCAACGGCAGAGCTCGCTTGGCCGGTGACACCTTTCGGACCGGAGACCAAGTGGTGAAAACCTGCAAAGTTGTTTCCGTACACACGGATCATATCGTTGTCGAGTGTCAACAAACGTTTGCTGTGGTGAGACCTCAGGTGTCACGCGGGACAACGACAAAAGTATCGACGGCTCCCGCGGTTGTGACCCCGGTCGGGCGAGACGAGCCAGCACTACAGACCAATGCCGTCGCGTCACCCCGTACCGAGGCGTCGCCTGATGTCGCTGCGCCGCCTGCTAATGGGGCGCCGCCCACGCCTGACGCCGGCATACCGCCACAAGCTTCGATTCAGAATACCTGGAATGCGGCCATTCGAGTCGCTACGAATCAACTGTGAAAGACCAATCATGGCAAATCAACTCCCAACCCTGAATAGATCCTCGCAGCAAGATCCATTGATCATTCGGCTGCTTAAGTCGACGGAGGCATTGGATCCCGAGAGGTTAGAGGCGATGTGGAATTCGCCGTCCAAAGACGAAGTAACCGTCGAGGAATCGATCATTCGAGGCGGCCTGGCAGACGAGCACCAAATTGCGACTGCGTATGCGAATCACTACCTGCTGCCGCTTTTCGATCCCCCCGACGATTCGCCGCCGCCTGTCGACCCTGCTATCGCAACCGTCTTGCCCAGTCGACTCTGCCGTGATCACTTGATCGCGCCGTTGAGCGATGATGGGCGAACGATCGAGGTCGCCATCTTCGCTCCTGACTCGTTGCTATTGGCGGACGAAATCAAATTGCTGAGCGGTCGCCAGATGCGTCCTTTATTTGCTCCGCTTTCGGTTATCGAACGACTGCTCAGTGTGCTGTACGAAGAAGGCACATGGAGCAATTCGAGTTCCTCCACGAGTTCGGCGAACTTTGAAGAAGTCGACGAGGCGGAGGACATGGACGACGAAGAATCGCAGGAAGCGGGCGAAATCGTACACTTGGATCAATCGCCGCCGCCCGGCCGCGATGGCCGCATCATTCGATACGTCAATGGCATCTTTGAACAAGCCTTGCAAACCGGTGCCAGTGATATTCACATCGAACCCTACGAAGACAAGTGCCGTGTTCGGCTACGTATCGATGGTGTGCTGGCGGAAGTTCCACCGCCTCCAATGCCAATGTTGAACGCCGTCATCAGCCGGCTCAAGGTGCTCAGTAAAATGGATATTGCCGAACGTCGGCTGCCCCAGGACGGTGCCATTGGCTTGCGTAGTGGCGACTTGCGAGTGGACATGCGTGTCAATACATGTCCCACTGTCTACGGCGAAAAAGTCGTCATGCGTATTCTGGAGAAAAACGCTGTCCCCCATGATCTCAGCTTGATTGGCTTGGACGAACGTCAATATCGTGATCTGAGTGGCGCCATTCACAGCCCGCACGGACTGATGTTGGTCACCGGGCCGACCGGTAGCGGAAAAAGTACGACGCTGTATTCATGCCTCAATTCGCTGAATGATGACAAAACAAACATCTGCACCGTGGAGGACCCCGTCGAGTTCAAATTCAACGGGATCAATCAGGTCCAAACTCGCAGCAAAGTCGGCTTGACATTTGCCAGCGCCCTGCGGTCCTTCTTGCGCCAAGACCCCGATGTGATCATGGTTGGTGAAGTCCGCGATGGCGAAACTGCCGAAATCTGCATGAGAGCCGCGCTAACCGGGCACTTTGTTTTCTCGACACTTCACACCAACGACGCGCTCAGCAGCGTGACCCGCCTGCAAGACATGGGCATCGAGCCCTTCTTGCTTGCCAGCACCTTACGACTGTTGGTTGCACAACGGCTGTTGCGACGGCTGTGCACTGAGTGTCGCCAGCCTTACCAATTGGATGAAGAGTCGGCCAGTCGCTACGGAATCTCCAGCGATACGATCATCTATAAGCCCGGCGGATGCGGCAAATGCCGGGAAACAGGTTACAAGGGTCGTGTGGCAGTGTTCGAGATCATCCGAATCAACCGCGAGTTGAAGGACATGATTCAACACAGCAACAGTGTCACCGAAATGCAAAATGCAGCAGTCGCCGATGGTATGAAACTGCTTCCGCAAAGTGCCATGGCCAAAGTAGCGGCGGGTGATACCAGCATCGAAGAAGCTATCAGTCTGGCCAGTACGGAGTAAGAAAATCGCACTGGAACACAATGAATACTCAAAATCCTTTTTCGTAGATCTGATCATGTCACTAAACAGTTGGTTTTTGGCCCGGGCTCGCGTGTCGGCAAGACGTCATCGCCGCATCAGCCTGGACGACAAGATGACCTTCTTTCAACAGTTCGGGTCACTGTTGGCATCCGGAACTCCGATGCTTCGCGCTCTGAAAATTGCCGCGGAGCAAAACCAGAGCACCGAACTGCAAGAAAGGATGGAGGAAGTCGCAAACCGTGTTGCCTCCGGTAGCCCGTTGCATCAGGCGATTGGCAATTGTGCCGATACGTTTCCCGTCCACTGGGTCGCCATGATCGGGACCGGGGAAGCGACAGGCAAGCTGGACGAAGTGCTGATTGATTTGAATCGACAGATTCGCGAGGCAGCCGAGACACGCAGCAAATTTATCGGGGCCATGATCTATCCCTGCGTGCTGGTGTTGGTTGCTATCCTTGTTGTCCTGGTAATGCTGTGGTTCGTGGTGCCCACGTTTGGCGGCATGTTCGACGAAATGGGAGCCGAACTGCCCGGTGTCACCCTGTTCGTCATGGACCTTAGTGATTTGGTGGCAGCTTACGGATTGTACATTCTGGGCGGCCTGTTTGTGGCGGGCTACCTGCTTCGCCGCTGGCTCAAAACCGAAGTTGGAATGCGCTCTAGCGTCAGCATCATGGTTGCCATTCCCGTTGTCGGCGACCTGATGATTCAATCGTGCATGTATCGCTTTGCATCGAATTTGGCTCTGCTGCTGCGCAGCGGGGTGCCGATGTTGGAGACGATGAACACCGTTGCCGAAGTCTTCAAGGCGCAACCGCCTTACTACGACGCGATCGATCATGCGCGTAACCGCCTGGCAGCCGGACGCTCACTGGCGGACGGCTTGGAAGAATCAGGCTTGTTCACGTCCATGATGGTCAACGCAGTCCGCGTTGGCGAAGAATCAGCGCAACTGGGCAACGTCATGGACGAACTCGCGCCGTACTACCGAGAAAAGACGCAGGCCTTCATGAGCCGCGTCACGAAATTAGCCGAACCGGCCATCATCATGGTGATGGGCGGCGTGATTAGCGTGGTGATGCTGGCGATCTACATTCCCATGTTCGAGATGGCGGGGAACGTCAAATGATCACAAGCGTCGCAATCAAGCCGGCTGACAAAGGGAAACGATCCGCTTTCTCGTTGATTGAAGTCGTCGTGACGATGACGATTCTGGCCATCGTCGTCAGCTTTGCTGCACCTCGCGTGATGCAAACGTTAGAGCAGTCACACGCTGACTTAGCCGGAGCCAACCTGAGAATGATCAACTCCGCGCAGCGGTTTCATTGGCTCGAGAATCGAACCTACGCGGATAACATCGAGGCCTTGATCGATGACGGCTTATTGGATCGTAGTTTCGATGCCGCGGCGCCACGGTACGAATTCAGAATCGTATCGGGCGATGACACCGGCTTTGTGGCCGAGGCCCGTCGGCGTGTCTTTGACGACCTGGACCAACCGGTGTACGACGGAAGCTGGCAGGGAACCTTTACAATCGATGAATCCGGCACGATTAGCGGAACCGTTGATAGTACGGGGCTGGCAACTGTGAGACACCTGACGCCCGGATTCTAGTTACTCGCGGCGTTGGCGGTCTGATTCGTGACCTAGACTTTGTTGGCTGGCCAATCGTACGCGCCGACAGAATCAAGATGCCGAACCACACGCACACTTCAAAACCGCCCCGGAACAAAAACTTTTGCCGGCTTGGATCATCGTATCTGGAAGTCCAAGTTGCGATGGTCATGCTATCGATCGGCATGATGGGCATCTATTCGATGTCGACAATTCAAGCCCGGCAAACAGGTCGACTTCACGCCGTGCTGCCCGAGCACGATTCCGATCCGGCGTTCAACCGGGCGGAGTCCGA
>JBFJVZ010000029.1:0-31002 GCA_041623895.1 Pirellulaceae bacterium
AGGCTATACGCTGCCACTGCTACGCAGTTGTCGTCTGGTTGTGACAAATGAAAACGTTCATGCCGACAACGCTGGTGATGCCAAAGAAAAGCCAGGCACAAATTCCTTCCTAAGCGGGACGCTCTCTAACGCCCGGCGGCTGATGAGGCGGCAAACCACGAAAATTCGATTCAAGAGTGGCGCTGTCCACTTAGAGAACTCCCGCTTGGGGAAAGCTGACTGCGACACCTACAAACCGGCCAGCATCACGCCGTTGCCCATACCTCTGGCAATGAAAGCAGCTGCCACACTCTGATCGGGTGAACTGAGGTTCTCCATCGGCACATTGACCGTGGATCCGTCTTGCTTCTGAAGTTTGACTCCCCACGCATTGGCGTCGGCCAGAATCGCGACGACTTGGTGGTTACCGGTCGAGTCCGTCCAGGTACGTGCTTTCGCCAGGAAGATTTGCTCAGCTTGTCGCTTCGCTTCCAGTTTGGCGAGACGGACTTCCTTGCGAGCTTCCCGGTGCGCTAGCCTTTCTTGCCGCGCCCGATTTGCGTTTGCATAGCGAATCGGCTGCATTCGAGCGTTGTAGGCGGCTGCTTGCGCGTAGGCTGCTTGGCGGCTCATTGCAAATTGTGCTTGTTGGACTGCCATCCCCCGTGACATGGGATTGACCATGGGGACGCCAACCGAGGCAACAGGAACGCCAAACGAACCTCGTGACGCGAATTTCTCCGATCCGCCACATGCACCGACGTAATCGTAACTGGCGAGCGAAAAAATGGCTGTTAATGCGAGTAGACGTGTCATCGTCCCTGCTCCCGACATGTTGAAGTTTCCGATAGCGAAACACGATATCCGCTGGTGGGATCGCAGTTGCCGCCCCAAAATGGTTCATTCTTTATAACGTTCTGGCATAACGCAGTTCCACAAATTTGACAAAATGCGGTCAAAGATCTTCCTTCTCCGCCCGTCTGCCACCATCGCTGCCGCCGGGACGGCCCTGCTGTTACACCGGGATCGCCGAACTGAAGGATGAATCTCATGCCGATTGTGCAAGAATCGTCAAACACGACCGAACTGGATGAGTCAGTGGATGCATTGCGTCGTGGCGCGACCGCGCTCCAGGGCATGCCGATCGACAAACGGCTCGATTTGATCAGCCAGTGTATTGCCGGCGTGGGTAAAGTCGCCCGCCAGTGGGTTCAGACAGGCTGTGAGGCCAAGCGAATTGATGACAACAGTCCGGCGCGGACTGAAGAGGTCGCAGCGGGGCCACTGCCGACGATTCGATTTCTGCAACTCATCTCGCGAACACTCAAGGACGTTCAAACCAAGGGCGTGCCAACCTTGCCGGGACCAGTTCAGCAGCGACACGGTCAATGCCGGGTTCCGGTCCTGCCGACGCGGCAGCTTTACGATTCCATTTTTTTTCGGCCGATAACCGCCGAAACTTGGTTGCATCCAGACGTACAACCAGATCGAGTCTCATCCGAAAGTGCAGCACAACTGGTGGCCAGCGGTGAACCGAAAGTGATCGTCGTCCTGGGAGCCGGCAATGTCACATCGATTCCAGCGACGGATGCGTTGACAAAGATCTTCATCGAAAACAGCGCTGTCGTTCTGAAAATGAATCCAGTCAACGATTACCTTGGCCCGTTGCTTGCATCGGCTTTCAAACCACTACTGGATGCGAATCTCCTGCGACTGGCTTACGGAGGCATTGAAACCGGCACGCACTTGATCCAACACGATTCCATCACCGGCGTTCACATCACCGGATCAATCCACTCGCACGACAATATCGCCTGGGGCGCCGATGCGAACCGCGAGCGGCGGCGGCGGGACAACCAGCCCCTACTGCAGAAGTCGATCACCAGCGAACTGGGGAATGTCAGCCCTTGGGCGATCGTGCCGGGCGAGTACAGCGAGTCGGAGTTGCGAGGTCAAGCAGAAACGGTAGCAAGCTCGATTGCCAACAATGTTTCCTTCAACTGCATTGCCACGAAACTGATTCTGACATGCCGCGGTTGGCCGCAACGAGAACGGTTCCTGGATTTGGTCGACGGTATCCTCCAGGCGACGCCGCGCCGGTACGCGTACTACCCGGGCGCGGCGCAGCGGTATGAAAGGTTTAGCGGTGTGACGCCGGATGATCCGGATCGATTGCCATTCACGCTGCTCCGCAGTATCGATCCCAAGGAAACTCCTCACCTATTGCGAGAAGAGTCGTTTGCCCCCGTCTGCGGTGAAATGATTATCGATGCCGACAACGACGTTGAATTCTTGTATAAAGCGACCGAGGTCATGAACAATGACGTGTGGGGAACGCTGGCAGCGACATTGACTTTACCGCAAGCCTTCGAGGACAAACACGCCGCGGAGCTTGATGAGAATCTTCGCAAGCTGCGATTCGGGACGATCGCGATTAACCAATGGCCGGCGTTATCCTTCGCTTTGATGTCTCCGCCCTGGGGCGGTCATCCCAGCACGAATCTTCAAGATGCGGAAAGCGGAATTGGGTTTGTCCACAATACTTATTTGTTGGACCGGCCGGAGAAAACGGTGCTTCGTGGACCGCTGTGGATGACCCCCAAACCGATTTGGCATTCCCACCATCGGCATCCCGAAAGGGTCGTCTGGGACATGCTACAGCTTTACGAGCGACCGTCGCTGCTGAAGGTGGCGAAGGTGGTTTTCAGCGCCCTGACGGGATGATTGAAGTTTGCCGGCCACGGGCAATTCGAGGCTTTGGTATGATCATCCAGGCGTCCGTCGGCAGGGTTGAACAGGCTGTGATCGCAATCGATGAACGAATCTCCGAAAAACTCTTCGCAAATCATCAAGCCCATCACGTTGGCAGTGTGTTGCCTGCTACTTTCAGCACCGCTTTGCGCCGCATCTGATGCTCGTCCGAACATCGTGCTGATCATGGCCGATGATCTGGGATGGTCAGACTTGCATTGCCAAGGCAACGCGTTGTTGGACACGCCCAGCATCGACCGTCTGGCTTCGCAGGGAATGCGTTTTACGAATGCCTATGCCGCCGCACCCGTTTGCACGCCGACGCGAGCAGCAATGATGACGGGACTTGCTCCGGCGCGGCTGGCGATCACGAATCATGCACCCGGCAATCCTGACTTCGTCTCTGAAAAAACAGGACTTCGTGGGGCGCAGTGGACAACCTTCCTGTCACTTGATCATGTGACGATTGCCGAACGATTGCGGGGCAACGGCTATCAAACAGGGTTTATCGGCAAGTGGCACTTGTCGCATCGCCCGGGGCGTGATGACGACGGTCCGCTGGAACCGAGATTGCGCCCGGAACATCAAGGATTTGATTTAAACATCGGCGGCTGCCGGCTTGGCGGACCACCCAGCTATTTTGAACCTTACAAGATCCCCAATATTTCGCCGCGGCGCGATGGCGATTATTTGCCCGAACGACTGGCAGACGAAGCGATTGCGTTTTTGAAAAGCAATCGAGACCGGCCGTTCTTTTTGTGTTGGTGGAACTACTCCGTTCATTATCCCATCGAGGCTCCCCAGCAATTGATAAAAAAATACGAATCACGTGCGGGCATCAAGAACCCGGGGTATGCTGCCATGATCGAAGGAATGGATGGGGCGATCGGCCGTGTTTTGGACTCGCTGGATCAAATCGGCCAGCGCGACACGTTGCTGCTGTTCACATCTGACAACGGATCGCTGTTCGACAACTTGCCACTACGGGCGAACAAGGGTCACTTGTACGAAGGCGGCATCCGTGTTCCCTGGATCGTGCGCTGGCCCGGACGGATCACCCCTGGCACAACTTGCTCCACTCCGATCATCAGCATGGACATTGTTCCCACGATTTTGGAAGCGGTGGGTATCGCCAAACACGGCGACGCCTCCGACGGCGAGAGCCTGATCCCACTGCTAACTCAGACCGGCACACTGAAACGCAATTCAATTTACTTTCACTATCCCAATTACGCCTTCCACAAACGCAATCGGCTTGGCAGTGCCATCCGACAGGGAAAATACAAGCTGATCCGCTGGTATGACGATGGCCCGAGCGAACTGTATGACCTGTCGCGCGACTTGGCCGAAGAAACGAACCTTGCCGATCAGCATCCGGAATTGACCGAGAAATTGAGTAAAAAGCTCGATGCCTGGTTAACAGAGACCGCTGCTCGCCTGCCGCAGGTTGTTGATTCCGGGAGCTAAAGGGCGATTAAGATCCATTGACTCAGCTGCTATCATTGTTAGGTTTGCAGTAGCGTCGCAGTCGTATAGCCATGCCTTGGGGTGAATTAAAATGATTCGTATTCTCGCCGGTCTGAGCGCAGCGTGCGTGATCGGAATTTGCGCGGAAAACGCAAAGGCTCAGTATTACGTTCCCAGTTTCGTCCCCATTTACGGGCCGCAATACACGGTGCCCGGTCCGATCATCTATTACTCGGTGCCGCGCTACGATTCTTGGTATGGCTACTACCCGCGGCGGAATCGGACCACGATCTATTCTTTTGGCGGTCCTATTTACGGCGGCAATGTGTACAACATTTATGGGTATCCCAGGGTGCAAGTCCAGCGGGTACCGGTAACAACGGAAAGGAGTCGGCCGAGCGGAGTCCATCCAAGCCAATACATCGGCAATCCGCACGCCAGCCAGTACATGGGTAACCCTCACGCCAGTCAGTACTTCCCGCAGTGACTGCTGGTTTGCCAGTAACAGATTGGGAGGTCAGTCGTGGCGGCGATTCACGCACGCATCCGAAACTCTCAGCGAGTTCCGCTACGCCAGTACTGAAAACGCGAAGCGTGCGTTCGCATCTTTTCGTCAGATTCCTTGGGGCAGCAAATGAGTCAGCGGCGCGAACGGTTGCAGCGTGTTTTGCACCCGTTGATTGAGTTGAACGAGTTCTCCAGTGCACAAGCCAAACAGGCTTGCGGCGAGTCGACACCGGCCTATGTGACCAAGACGATCAAACAGTTGCTCAGCGAGGGGCTTCTGCAACTGTATGTTACCGACGATGAACATCGATACCGTTGGGCGACCGACAGGGATCAGTTCGAGTCGGACAAGTGGATCGATCGTCAGATCAATGGGCTGCAGGTAACGCAGACCCCTGAGCAGGAGCGGCCGCGGGAGCGATTGTTGCGAGATGGACCGGCAGCGCTGAGCAGCGCCGACCTGCTGGCGATTCTGATTCGCGTCGGAGTGCCCAACGAATCTGCAGTCACGGGGGCTCAAAAGATCGCCAATCGGTTTTGCGATCAACTGGGCGAATTGCCCAAGTGCACGGCACTGCAATTGAAGGAGATCACGCCCGCGGCGACGAAGGCCAGTTACGCACAGATCATGGCTGGGGTCGAATTGGGCCGTCGGGTGGCCCAAGTCGAATCGCAGCAAGCGGAATCGGTGACCAGGATCACCAGCACCAAAGAGGCGATTGCGTTTTGCGCCATTCAATTTGCCCGCTTGGCAAGCGATGCCGTGCAGGAGGAATTTCACATCGTCACTTTGGACACCAAGCATAAACCGATCCGTGCTCACCAAATCACCGTTGGCACGCTGGACGCCAGCCTGGTGCATCCGCGGGAAGTGTTTCGTGCCGCCATTAACGACGCCGCTTCGGCGATCTTACTTGTTCACAACCACCCAAGTGGTGATCCGACGCCGAGCCCGGAAGATCGCCAGGTAACGGATCAGCTAACGGAAGCTGGAAAATTACTTGGCATCTCCGTTCTGGACCACATCATCGTCGCAAAAAGCCATACGCTAAGTATTCGCGAACATGGCTAGAGTTGTGTCACGGCTGAATTGATGGGAGGGCGTCGCTCCCGCGGAGCCGCAAAACGTTTTCCGACACTTCGGCTCGGCTGGGAGGGCGACGCTCCCGCGGAGCCGTAAAGCGTTTTCCGACACTTCGGCTCGGTCGGAGCCTCCGCCCTCCCGTGAGACTCATGTTCTTTCAGCCAATGGGTGCCTGGTCATGGAAACGAATAGTGAAACGGACCACAATTCCAGTTACCATTGCGTTTAGAGCTACGATTGGAGGGACAACAGATTGCCAAAAGTCAGTGTGACTGTGCTGGAAGACGGCCAAGAGGTGTGGTCGGACGTTGCCTCGCTACCACTGGAAGTCGGTCGACAGCGAAACGACGATTCGGGGCTGCTGCAGGTCCAGAATTTGGGCAACTGTTTTCGGCTCGCGATTGCACCCATCTCGACAATTACGCTGCCCAGGGAAGCGTTGCGGATTGAGTCGGACCATGAATTTCTGAAGCTGACCAATATCCATTCCAAGCTGTCGTTTCTTGTTGGCGATGATGCGACCCCGCTAACCCCCGGCCAAAGCTTCGAGGCGCAAGGCGAAATCACCGTTGTGTTGCCCGAGCAAAGAATGGTTCGCTTTAGTCGCGGCCACGAAAATGAAATGATGCCGCTGGCGGATTCGATCGAATCGTCGGAATTTCGCCCGCTGCAAACCGTCACGCAGTCAACCCTTGAGAATCTCGCACCGGCCAAGCTGGGCGAATTGTTTGGCGGCGATGAAGACACGGACCGCGGCCGTGTCGCGGTCGAATTGGTGCGGCAAGCGCTGACCGTCGTGCAAGAGGCCGCTGGATCAGACAAATTCTTTGACTCGGCTGTCCGCAGTGCCGCGAACATGATCGACCTGGACCGTTCCTTTGTCATCCTGAAAGAAGGCGAGAACTGGAGAGTTCGATCGCGTTTTCTGCGCGATGATGCGATGGCCACAACCGACTCGGCGCGACAATCCAAAAGTATACCTACCGGCAGCGGCAAATTGCTGGAGCAAGTGCGGCAGACAGCGTTGACCGTGATCTACGAACCAAACACCTACGACCATACCGCGGGATCTTCGATGATGTCGCTGGAGCGTGCCGTGGCAGCGCCCATTGTGGACGAAGACAAGAACGTGATCGGCGTACTTTACGGCGACAGAAAATTCGGTTCCAGCCAAGCGGACACGCCGATCGGCGAACTGGAGGCCACACTGTTGGAAGTCATCGCCGGGGCGGTCTCGTCCGGTTTGGCGAGGCAGCGGCAAGAAGCGATTCGCGCATCGATGACTCAGTTTTTCTCGCCCTCCGTCACCGAGCGACTGGAACATAACGAAGACCTGCTGACGGGACGCGACGCCGATGTATCGGTCTTGTTTTGCGATATCCGAGGCTTCAGCGGAATTACCGAACGTGTGGGAGCGCAACGAGCCATCGAATGGATCAATGATGTGCTGACCGAATTAAGTCAGTGCGTGATGCGCACCGACGGCGTATTGGTTGACTATGTGGGCGATGAATTGATGGCGATGTGGGGTGCTCCGGCAGATCAACCCGATCATGCGGTTCGCGCCTGCAAGGCTGCAATCGACATGCTGTCACTGATCGACCCGTTGAGAGAACGCTGGAGCGACATCACGTCCGACCGCTTTGGCTTTGGGATCGGCATCAATACGGGTATCGCGCGGGTGGGGAATACTGGTTCCAAAGTCAAATTCAAATACGGACCGCTGGGAAACACCGTTAATGTGGCCAGCCGGATCCAAGGGATCACCAAGAAGCTGGGCGTTTCGGCACTCATTTCAGATTCCACAGCTAAGGAAATTGACCGGGCGAATAAGAAATTCAAACATCGCCGCTTGGCCGTCGTCAGGCCGCTGGGTGTCGAAGAGTCCGTCACCGTTCACGAGTTGAAGGCCGATGCGGACAACCGCTGGCAAAATCTTAGCATGCGATACGAAAAAGCGCTCGACCTATTTCACCAATCAGACTTGACCGGCGCGGCCCGGGAATTGGCATCACTGGTGCACGAGCATCCGGGCGATACACCCAGCGTCGTCTTATTGGGCCGTGTCGTGCAATCGCTGACCGCAAAATCCGAAAACGTCGATCCCGTGATGGCCTTCGACAGTAAGTAGCGGACAGTCGGGAGACTTTCAAGAAGCACGGTGCGGAATTCTCCCGAATTCCGCTACTGGCTGGCTATCGCAAGTAATTCAGTTGCACGATTGCTTCAAAGTCAAACTGCTTGTCCAAGCCGTCACGTAGCGGCACCGCCATCGCCGGCGAAACAACCACATTATTGGCAAGCACCAGGTGCGCTCCAAGCGTGGCGTTGACGATGTTAAAGTTCGGCTTCAAGTTTCCGTAGGTCAAGGCACCGGATTGAATGAAGTCTGACTCCTGCAGCGTTCCCGTATAGTGGGCTTCCGCGTTCAAGATCACCTCGCGGAGACAATCGCTGCAACGATTTCGGTAAACCGTTCTGTTGATTGCCAGATCGGCATGCAAGAGTGTGGAATCGTTAAAGACTCCGATCTGCGGAAGCGTACCGCCCGTCAAGTTGCCGAAAATGGGATCCCCATTGGCGGCGACATCCAATTGCAAATAACCTTGCACGGTGGTGTTGCGATTGTGCCGCACCATCAATCCGGTAAATGGCAACAGGTGAACCGTTTCGTTTTCGACAACTAACAAGTTTTGTCCGGACGTCGTTTGCAGCTTGCTGTCATCGGCCAATGGTAGCGTCACACCCAGGCCGCCGGTCCAGATGAAGTTGCGGTCTCGCAGCAACACACCCTTGGCCACCAGTGCCGGATTTCCAAGTTCAAAGTCACGCGATTGGTTGCCACCCAGCACTTGAGTGCTGCCGAATGTGCCGGCGGTCGGCAGGCGAAATTCAATCGACACCAATTTTGGCATCAAAACTTTCTCTATGCCAAACGTATACCGGCTGATGTCACCGAGACCCGCAAAGGCATCATTGAAAAAGTTGTAGTTAAAGAAAAAACGATCGCGGACTTCCGGACTGAAGTTTTCAGACAGTTTGATGCGCCGCACGGAGACACCAGGACCCGGAACCGTCAAGAACCCGCCGTCACCATGGGGACTCTGGCCTCCCACGGCAGCCAGGTAGCTGTAGCTGATGAACCAGTTATCGCCGTTGTTGTAGATCCCGTTTTGCGCGACTGTTCCGGTTCCGCTGGGACCGATGAATACCGCTGTTCCGCCGTTAAAAACGAATCCAGGTCCGGGCGCCGTGGGAGCATCGCTGGGCGGAATCGGTTCCAGGATCTGAAACGTGTCCGCATGCGTATCGCCGCTGGCGTCCGTTCCCAGTCCTGAAGTGAAAACATCATTGGGGACCGTGTCGCCGCCAAATTCAAATCCGAGCGTCGAACTCGCGTCACCCGGCAAACCCGACAAGATCGTACCGGGGCCGGTTAAATTGAAGGTCACCGTTTGTGCACCACCAAAGCCGGCAAATCCGCCTTGAAAGTTGTCGCCCATCATCGTCGGTGCCGCGGAGAACGATCCCGCCGTCGCGCCGAAGGTGGACGGAAAACTGGTGAAGCTTTGCGCCGGAATGTTTTGGAACTGTGGCGGCAAGGTGACACCTGGATCAGCCGGCAGCTGAGGAGGAGCCGCCACCGGCGGTGCTGTTGGTGGAGCAGTCGGCGGCGCTGTTGGTGGAGCAGTCGGCGGTGCTACCTGCGGCGCTGGGACCGGCGCTGGCACTGCATCCTGAAGTTGCGGTGCCGCTTGCGGCTGCTCCGTTAAATCCTGTAGCGGGACTGGCTGCAGAAACTCCCCAGGGGACGACGGAACTTGCGCCGTTGCAACACTGGAAACGAAGGCGATGATCAACGCTGCGTCAAAACGCATACCGTGACCCAAAAACATCCGCCGGAAGGGCATGACTTGCATCCTGCACTAATCGAAAAATCTATAGATCTGACTCATCCGGCATAATCGGCACCAGGCAAACTTTTTGTGGATAATAAACCCGACAGCCGTTGCAGATTAACACGCACGAATGCTAGCGAACGGCGGAACACCATCACATCAGGCCGGGTTCTGGCACCCTTGCAGGGTGATTTGCCTACCACATCAACATTTCATCACGCCAGCTTCGCCCGCGATCGCTGACATGGCAAACGTGGCGGATCAGCGGGAGCTTCGCCCGCCTGATTGCGTCAGCGGCAGCTGCAACTGGCGAATCAAATACTCGGGACTGGCCGTGGGGTGTTGCGGCATTCCTTCGGCTTCGGATTCACGAGCGACAGATTTCCGGACGTATTCAATCGCCTCGGCCAGCGTCACCACGCCGTCTCCATCACCCTGCTCGTCAGCCTTGCCCTGCAATGCTTCGACCAGCCGCGTGGTGAACCGTCCAAGTCCAGTTTCACGACGTTCAGCGGCTTCTTCTTCCCCTTCGCTGGCGGTGAATGTCAGCACCAAATCATCCTGCAAGAACCGGAGCGCGCTTTTCAAATCATCGCTGCGCATCACGGGCTGAACAGCACCGCTGTGACAGGAGTCCAAGATCGCCAGTTTTCGGCAGGGAACCTCCGCCAGCAGCGCCAGATCCTGGAACGATAAACAGTCGTCGAATTGGTCATTCATTAACTGCCCGTACTTGGCCTCAGCAGTAACAAAGTACCACTCGTTGGTCCGCCGATCGCGAAGCCCGTGCCCGCACAGATACATCACCACTAAATCATCAGGCGAAACCACGTCCGTAAGCCGCTCGGCAGCTTGTTCTGCATAAATCCGCCAAAGTGGCCGCGTCGCATCGCGATCGACCAACTGGTCGGCGGAAACTCGATACAGCGTTGATGCGTGATTGCGGAACAGATCAGCAATCGCCCCAGCGGCATCCGCGGCAAAATCGAGCGACTGAATCTGCGGGTCCCGGTAGTCACCAACACCAATCGCCAGCAAATGCAAACGCGGCAGCCTCAGCGAACGGTCATGTTTTGCCGCAGCCTGCTTCAACTCAATTCTCACCCGGTCGACCGCTTCCGCCTCCGTGGCCGCAACGACTTCCAATTGCAAGGTTTCATCGCGGGGAACTCGAAACTCCCACTGGTACGTTTCCCTGCCATCTTGTTGTCCAATGCGTCGCACTTTGATTGCCGGAACACCGCTCAGGAAGGACTTGGGCGGTGCAAGTGTTGCCCCCAGTGGTACTTCGATCTCTGCCCGCACGGTCAGCGAACCGCGCTCGATCAGTTCGCCGGGCTTTGGTGTCAGCACGCGGATTCGCGGCTTATTCAGGTATTGATTGACAATCGCCCCTTCACCCGGTGGCGGTCCGAGTTGTGCATGCGTCCCACGCATCGCGCGGGGCAAACTGCCGGCCTCCAGCAGACGCCGCATGATGTCCGGCCGTTCCAGCGCTTCACGAAACTGCGCGGCACGAAAGAAGTCGGGCAGACGATTGACATCGCGATTGATCTGCCAGCCAAATCGTCGATGTCCGTTGAAGGAAGCATCGTAGTAGCCGGCCGGAGTCCAAAAAGCCCATTCGCGGGCATCATCGACAAACAAAGTTGCCAACGGATGCCAGGCCGCAAAACTTTGGAAACCCGGTCTGGCGCGACCGAGCCGCGTGAAGCGAAAAACCACCAGCGTGTCAAACGGGAGCGAAGTCAATTGCTTGAGCATCGCCTCGGGATCCGATTCAGACTCCGCGTTTCCATTTTCGTCCGTCCAGGAAATATTGATCAACCGATCGCCGCCGCGAACACCACGAAAGTAAAGCGGCCCGTCATCGCGAACCGCCTGCGCCACCAGCCGATTGTTTTCGATCTGAAAGTCGACACCCCAGCGATTGACACTTTCGCCGGCCGTAAAAATATCTCCCAAATTCCATAAGCAAACCGTCGTATCTTCCGAACCACTGGCAAGGTATCGGCCGTCCGCGCTGGTGGACGTGGAAAGCACACTGCCGGCATGTCCACGAAACTGACGCAGCAACTTCGGTGGGTTCGCCTCGTCTGCCCGGTAAACATAAATGCTATTTCGACCGTGCGTGCCAACCACGACAGCAACGGATTGAATCCCTTGATCCGTCGACTTGGTGATTGTGCTAAGTGAAGTCAGATCACCGTGAATCTCCGGTTTCAGCGGCAACACTCCACGCGGTGCATCCCCTTGATAAAGCTGCCTTCGGAAACCTTGCCTAGTATTTACTCGCCGAAACGACCATGTTTCCTTCTGCTTTTGTGGCGGCTCAAATTTCCCGTCGTCGATCGGTGCCTTCCCCGCCAAGGCAACCTTCGTCAGGTCGAACACGCGATCCAATTCGATCGATCCGTTTTGGGCGGGCTCGCTACCGATCGCGATCTTGTACCCGCCCGTCTGCTCACTGGCAAAGGCTACGCGACGCACCGGGCCGATCGGCGCGCTCAGCACTCGCGGCCCAGCTTGCCCGAACTTGCCGGCAGCATCAAACGAGTAAGCCTCGATCCGATTGGCAGATGCAATCAATGCTTCCCGGTGGCTTAAGTTCAATGCGCCGGCCAAGGCATGAATCACAGGATAAACTTCCGATTGGAAATTTGGTGTATCGCCACTGACGTCCCATAGCTGAACCCGCGCTCTTGGCTGACCCTCGACAATGATCGCGACTTCTGTGCCCAATAACAATCGCTCGCCCGCATCATCCAAGTCGATGAACAACGATCGATTGCCAGGATTGATCGACTGTATTCTCTGAACCGTGCCGGCAGCGCCAAACGTCCAAAGCGTAATTTTTCCCGCGGCATCGGTGCTGACCAGTTTGTCTCCCTTGGCACTGACGTCCAAGGCAACAACGCCTCCCAAGTGATCGACCGAATCCAGAACGATCGATTGTCCGGAATCGACATTGGTCCGCTGCAGATGCCAACGGCCCCACGGCGGATTTGTTTGCGTGAAACCAACGAAGCGCGGCGTCAGGATGGAGTCTTGTGAATCAAAAACTGCCGGCACAAATCCGCGTTCCGATTTGAGTTGCCCGGCGATTTGCTCGCCGTAGGTTTGCGTGTCCGGCTTGATGATCGTACGTCCGGACCACAAACCGGTGCGTGGGTCGGATCGCCACACCATGACTTGGCCCTGAACATCTTGAGAAACCAGGCGAGGTTTGTTTGTGTCGCCGCCGCGCGACCAGGCAAGTGACTGAATGACCTGGCGGTGGCCATCTTGTTCATCGATGAAAGGGCGTATTAAATTGCCGCTTTCACTATCGATGACCCAAATTTCTCCCAACCGACCTGAGGCGCCGTGGCCTGCGATGGCGACTTCGTTGCCCTGCGAGGCGATCGCATAGATTCTGCCGCGCGGTCCGCGATTGACTTGCCAGCGAACGACTCGCCGATGAATCCAATTGGTCTTGGCGAAATCACTGCGCCGCCAAATATGAAGGTCCTTGTCATCGCCGCCGCTAAAAAGAGTTTCGCCACTGCGGTGCAAATCCAACGCCCTGACGGTACCCGTGTGACCCTCCATTGCCATCCGCAACCAAGGTCGCACATCACCCGGCAAGGCGGTGACATTATCCTGCTGAATTGCCGCGGCACCCGGCAGCACGCGTTCACCGGGCAGTTCGGCTTGGGGTTGCTTGGTATCCTGTTCGGCCGCCGGCAAGACAGCCTCGCTGGGTACGTCCGTTTGGTTTGCCGTCTCGTCAGGAAGTGCGCTTTCCGGTGGCACCGGCTGCGCGACGGCCCAAACAGCGAAAATGCACCAGACTGCCGACGCAAGTGAACATCGAACCATTGACATCTCAAGACTCACAGCAAGACGTGAGGATCGGTCACCATGTATGATAACCGAAGTAGCCGGCACACTCTCGGTGGCTTCAAGGGAATCGTTGCGATGCGTCACTTCATTGTCATTTTGTTCATTGGTTCACTGGCAAACACGTGCGTCGGCCAATCACAGCCGACCCCGGCAGCAAGTGCTTTGACGTCGATGTTTTCGCCCGAACGCGCCCCGCAGCGGAAAACGATGGGGCTGTTGCAAAGAAGTTTTCTGGATCTGGCGGGTGAAGCGGATCGCGAATTAGAGGTTGCCATCGTTGTCGACGGCACCGAAAGCATGGCCAGCGAACTGGCGGGCGTTCGTCAATCGATTCAGCAAATGATCGATGACCTGCGCCGCTTTCGTCAAAACGAAGTTCGTGTCGCACTTGTAATCTATCGTGATGCCCAGTCGCCGTCGGGCCCCGTCACTGTCGCCTTGGAACGATTCACTGCCAGCCAGGAGGCAATCACCAAGGCTGTCCAGTCGCTGCAGCCCGAACCGGGCGCACCCTATTTTCATGAGTTACCCGACTTGGGAGTCCACACGGCGCTAAGCAAACTTCCCTGGTCAGATGATCCCCAAGTCAGCAAGTGGATTCTGCTGTTTGGCGACGCGCCGCCCTACCGTGAATCTTTCCAAGATCCCAACAACCCGGATGCTCGACGCCGTTACGGCAACGAACTCTTGATTGCCATCGCTCAGCGCAAGAATATTCGCATCAACTGCGTGCTGTGCACAAGTAGCGAGAACGTAGTCGAACCTTACGACCAGGCGCTGAGTCAGACACGTGCATTCATGGAGGCATTGGCCCAAGGAACTGACGGATTGATGCTTGATCTCTCCTATCCCGACATTCGCGCCGCCTTGATCGAATCGGCGAAGCAGCCGGCAGTTCAATACGCTCAGATCCAGCCGATCACTTCGCTTGATGTCGCCGCCGCAGCCAGGGGATACACCACCGGGGACGGAAATCGCAGCGAAGTGCGGATCGCCGTGATTCCGCATGACGATCCGATTTCCGCCGTTTCGTTTGATCCAAGGCGTGCCTCGGTCCAAGTTGCCACGGCATTGCGACATCGGCTGGGGAGTTTGCCCGGTGTTCGTGTGGCCAGCACCAACGACATTAAACGACAACTGCGCCGCATGCAGGCGGATGGTATCAGCGATGACAATGCGATTCGCGGTCTGGCCGCACGACTTGGTGTCGATTATGTCGTGTGGGGAAAGCTAGAGCCACAAACGGCTCGCTACCAAACGGCGGCCTATCGCAAATCCGACGGCAAGAAAGTAGTCCAAGTCTCTTTTGGTGGCGACAATGGCAAGCGCGCCAATGTTCTGCTGACAGCCGCGGCTCAGCAGTCGGAGCCCGATCAAGCGATTGGTGACTTGTACCGCCGGATGCAGTCCAGTGCGCTGCAAGCGATCATGAACGAGCCGCTCGCTGACGATGCGGACACCAGCGGCGAATTACTGGCTGCCTTGGAGGCGCTCGAGCAATCGCTGGCCCAAACAGCGGGCAGCGAAGAATCAGCAGAGCTACTGGAGAAAGCCCGCGCTTCCAGCGAGGCAGCGATCGCCGCCGAGCCGCGCAACGCGCTCGGTCATTGGCTCCGCGCCAACGTCGCCTTCAATCAAGCCGCGGCAGCTTACCGGCAAGGCGACACCGAAACTGCCAAGTCACAGATGTTGAAAATGAAATCCGCACTGCGCCGCGCCGTGCGGGAGCGGCGCGAGATTGAATCACCAAGCCTGATCGCCGAAATCGAGGCGGATCACGAACTATTGATCAACGCCGACTATGCGGCCGCGATCAAGAAGTACCAGAGTTTGACCGCTCTCGATCAACCGCTGGCTTCGCAACTGCGAGGGCATTGGATGTTGGCAGGGATTTACGCCGGTGATTGGGGCGTCGAAAAAGAATTTGTCGATGCAACCAAGACGCGCGAGCACATCATTCAGATCTTGGCCAATTGGCCCACAAGTCCAGAAGCCGAATTGCTAAAACGCTGGCTGCAGTGGAACGAAGAAACCGAAAAGACTCGCTACAACCACGTGCCCAAGATGCATTTGGACTTGTCCAAATACACCGAAGCATAGAGGGAAGATTTCGGGAGCGCGGATGTGTTAAGTAAACAAGTATCACAACCGACGGGAGGGCGACGCTCCCGCGGAGCCGCAAAGCGTTCTCCCACGCTTCGGCTCCCGCGGATCCTCGCCCTTCCGGCAAATACCAGCTAGTGCAACGCTGACAACGCTGCTTGTCGTCCAACTTCGGGAATCGCTTGCTCCGGCTTGTGCTGCAAAACCGGCACCGTCAAGGCGATCAACTTGCAGTGAACCAGATCCCACATGCGGATCGTTCCATCGCCGCATCCAGCGATCAGCCAGCGCCCCCGCGAATCGATGCAGATGCTGTCGACCGTATCGGCGCCGCTGATGAATCTTGCAACTTTCTCTGCTTGATGATCCCATAGCCAGACCGTTCCATCGTTGCCGCCTGCCGCAACCCAGCGACCGTCCGCCGACAGATCGACGGCGGCAACGGCGACCGAACTGATCGCAAAGGTCTTGCGATTCTCGGGGCTTGCCACCGGCCAAACGCTGATCTTTCCGTCGCCTCCAGCAGCGGCAATCACATCTCCACCGCCAGCATGGGCCACCTTGATCGCTTCGACGGGCGATTGATCGTGAGCGGCGAAGCGATCCCGTTGCTCGGTTTGAACGCCAAGTTCCCACAGGGTGATCGATCCCTCCAGACTGCCAACTGCCACCAGTGATTTTTCGTCCGCGCGAACAAAGTCGATACAAACCGCGCTGGTACCCTCGGCATTGACAGGTACCGCGTTTAGTGCCGAGTCATCTTCCAGCCGCGTGGTAATTTCTTTCCAACTGATCGCTTGCACCCTGCCCTGGTCGCCCACGGCAATCAAGTATTCTCCACCGGGATCAAAGGCGAGCGTCTTGGCGATGATCAGACTGTCAAAAAGCTTTGACCGCGCGACCGACCCGTGGGGCGAGTCGACGGTTGCCGGCGCAAGTTCCACGACGCCAATTTTGCCGTCCGCAGACGCAGTTGCAACGAAAGGTTTATCGACCGGATGCCAGGTGACCGCCAACAACTCATCTTCATGCTGGGGAAGTTTCACTTGCGTGTCAGTGGTGCGTTCAGCCTCGATCGTCCAGATATACGGTGACACTCCGCTGCCACAAAGAATTCGTTTTCCATCGCCAGATAGCGCCAATGCATCCGGGTAAATCAACTCACTGCCGGTGGGCAACAGCACCGTGGGCTCCGATGCTTCGGAGCTCAAGTTCAAATTCCAAAGGTAGGGTGATTTGTCATAGCCGATGGTGACCAGGCCTGATCCATCTTGTGTTTGCAGCAATCGTTCGACGGCCCCGCTGTGCTGGCCCAGGACGCGCGATGTGATATCGCCAACCGAGGGATTCAAATCTTTTGCCTTAGCAAACATCTGCGCGGCGTCGACTTCGTTGGCGTCGAATTGGTTGATTGCCAAGGCCAACAATTGCTCGGCCGACTTTGTGGCTTGCTTGCCCCCACCGTCGATCTCTTCCGAATCGGCCTGTTCATGATCCGTGCCGTTCTGATCTTTCTTGCCGTCTGAGGGCGGGATCATCAGCAATCCCAACATCAGCACACAAGCGATCGAGCCGGGGACGACGTATTTCAGTTTCAGCCAAGAGCCTTTGACGCGCCCCTCACTTCCGACAACATCGTCCGCTTGGCCCGACAAAGCGACCGTTTCGACTTCGTCCGGGCGCGGCGCGGCAAACCCGGTATCAATCGTCGCCAGCGGACTCTCGTTGGTGTCGTTTTGACCCTGTGTTGTGCCGATCGTTTCCAGAGGTCCGGTCAACCGCGAGTGATCCGCCGCTGGTGTTGTTCCGGCCGCGGACGTCGATCGTGTCTGGCCGCCCCGAATCGCTTCGCGCAAGGCATCCACAAAATCCTCGTTTGAAGCAAACCTGTTTTGCCAATCCAGGTCAGTCGCCTTTTTCAGCACCGCTTGTTCAGCATCGCCGACACCGCTGAAATCCAGCCTTCCCGCCCGGTGTGCATCGAGCACTTCAAACAGCGATCCTTCTTTCAGCGGCAGTGAACCAGTCCGCAAGTGATAATAGGTCACCGCCAGCGAATACTGGTCACTACTGCAACTCGGTTTGCCGTCGATTGCCTCGGGCGCCATGTAAGCGGGTGTCCCGGAAGCACTGGTCGCGGTGATCTGATTTCGCGACAGAATTCGGGCGAGTCCAAAGTCGCAAACCACCGCCGAGGTGCCGATCATGACGATGTTGGCCGGCTTGACATCGCAGTGCTGAATCGCGACGGGTCCGCCGCCCAGATCGTGCTGCGGCTGGTTCAGAAAGTCGAGTCCTTTGGCCGCTTCCCCCATGTACGACAAGAGTTCTTTGGGCGGTATCCCGGGCATTCCTTGATTCGTGCAATCTCGCAAACGATGCAGCAAACTGTTCCCACCCAGCAACATCGCCACGACAAGCCAAGCCGGTTCGACTTGCGGCATCACAACCATTCCGGAATGATGCGCGCCCGGCGATGAAACATCGATGGTCTCCGTGGCCTCATCGGGCGGCTCTTCGATGACTTTGCCTTCTTTATCCAAGAGCCAAATTGCGGTGATCGGCATCAAATTCGCGTGTCGAATTTGCTTGACGCGTTTGACCCCGGCGTACTCTTTTTGTCCGGAGCCCTCGGTCAAGTCAATGAATTTGACAGCTGCCGCGGTACCGCCGGGCGCTGAGGCCCGCCACACCTGGCCGAATTGTCCTCGTCCCAGGAATTCCTGCAGTCGATAACCGGGAGCAAATTCAAATCCACGCTCAAGCATCGTGCATCAGCCACGGGCTCAGGGACATCTCAAGACGCGGAAGCATCACGTCCCGGGCCTGGAAACGTCGATGTTGGCTGTCCTGGGAGGCGACTGGGAATGATTCGAATCGACGATTGGGCATAACGGCTTTGCTAAAGAAATTGATTGCCTGATCTTACGCTTCGT
The DNA here is from genome assembly GCA_041623895.1 of Pirellulaceae bacterium. GTDB lineage: Bacteria > Planctomycetota > Planctomycetia > Pirellulales > Pirellulaceae > JBFJVZ01. The sequence continues at coordinate 18,612 of JBFJVZ010000029.1, forward strand.
CTCAAAACTCAGATTCGTGGTAACTGGGAGGGCGAAGCTCCCGCTGAGTTGTGGTATTCGCAACAAAGTGCGGCTCGGCGGGAGCCTCGCCCTCCCGTTTTGAGACAAGCCTAGTATACCCAACCTGGTTTTAACCGCTGGTGATCTCCCGCAACTCTTCGCCCGACATGCGGAATGCGGCGTTGTGAGGGCAAGCACGAACACAACTTGGTCCACCGACATTCTTGCACAAGTCACAAGTCGTCGCCCGCTGCTGGATGATGGGCATCTTTTTCCCATCCGCGTCAACTCGGCTGCTGGGGAAGCCGTGCATGTTGATATTTCCATAGGGACAGTTGTTGGAACATTGCCCGCAACCGATGCAGTAGTCCTCGATTTCGATTTCCAACGATGTGCCGTTGCGATGAATCGCATCGACCGGACAACCGACCAGACAATAAGGATCCATGCAACTGCGACAACTACTGGCAACCAGATACTTATCGTACCGTAAGCCGTCGCGGACCAATCGTGTCACGCCATCGTGGGTGTCTGCACATGCCTTGGTGCACTCGTCACAGCGTGTGCATCGCTCAAGGTCCAAAACCAGCAAGCTTTGGGCGAGAAACAATCCTTGCTCCAGAAAGTCATCGGCTCGCACCGCTTCCAGGCGATTGCGAGCTTCGTCGTCGCGGTGCAGGATCTGGTGTGCTTTCTCCAGCAACGAATCCCGCAACTCGGGGAAGGCTTCGGTGAGTTGCCGGAAGTCGTTGCCGCGAATGCGAATCAATTCGACGTGGTCAAGCGCCGCACAGGTCGCCGTCCTGGCTCCGCTGCGTACTTGATCTCGGAATTCGTCGCTGAGTTCACTGAGCAGTCCGATCTCGCCAAAACCGTTGCCGGGGCCTAGATAATTCAAGACACGTTCATCGCGTCCGTAACTCTGCGTGACTTTGACAAAACCAAATCGATTGACGTAATAAGCATCGGCGGCGTCCCCCTGACGAAAAATGGTTTGTCCGGGATCAACCGATACCAGATCGACTTTGTCCTTCAGGTACTCTGCGGCCTGCTTTTTCGCCGGCTCATCCAGCGACTCGAAGATGGGCAGCGTTTCCAACTGGCCGCGTAGTGAACGTTCGCGATACACCTGATCCAGTATTTCGCGGCTGACGGCGTTGCGCTGCAGCATGTAAAGCACATTTCGGCGGATTTCCAATACTTCCGACGGTTTCGTCGCCACCACCGTCGCCGAGCGGGGATAGCGATTCATACAAGTCATCTCGCCCAGAATCAAATCATCCGGATTACGCAAAATCCTTTCATCTTCAGCCAGTCTGGCTGCTCCGATGTCAGCCAATTTGGCCTTTCCGCCGACCTTTTCGACGACGGTTTTCAATCCACCCAGCAAGCCCCAGATGCCGCCGGCCGATTGGTTGCGAACGGCGCCGCGGGTGGTGTTCAAGAAAACCTCAAACTCGCCGCTTTTGATAATGAAGGCCGTCGATCCGTACTCCCCTTCTCGGCACAACACATCGCCGCGCTGCAACATTCGCCGCACAACCGCGGCGCCGTTGAATTGCAGAAACTTATAGGGAATGCCTTTGAAAAGATCGTCCTTGATCAACTCATCTGCCGTGACAATCTGGCCGTCATAGCGTTCCTGTTCCAGTTCGTCGCGGACGCGTTGAACTTGCTGCTCGATAAATGAAGGCTGAAACTCCAGTGCACCGGTGGGGCAACTGATGGCGCATTCGCCGCAGGAAACACAACTGCTTTGCTCGATCGGGTCGTCAAGGTCAAACGCAATCCGAGCTTCGTATCCCTTTTCGCTGCGGCCGATCACATTGTTCTTTTTAACCCAGTTGCAACCGCGTTGGCATCGCCCGCACAGAATGCACTGATCGTGATCAACCCTGATCATGTGGCTGCCGTCCTGGCCACGTTCAGTGGTGCGGGCGGCGAACCGCGACTGTTTGATCCCCAAGCGATCGGCGATCGCGGCCAGTTCATTGCCCGGTGCGGCTAATTGCTGATCGGGCAAATGATCGGCCGCCAACAATTCGACGATCGTGCCGCTGGCTGCTTTGACGCGTGCCGCCGCATCGGCATCGGCCGTGCTGTTAATCGTGTGCACCACCATTCCATCGGTGACGCGTTGCACGCATGAGGGCACAAGTTTCCGTCGCAGGCCGCGGCGCGTCACCTCCGCCGCTTCCACGACGCAAACGCGACAGACACCGACCGGTGGCAGATGCTCCTTGTGACAAAGCACCGGAATCGGGTGAGGATCTCCCGGTTTTTTGACGAATGCCTCGTACGCGGCGTCGTAAATTGTTGTCGGCCGCGGCACGGTCGAACCGTCCGCCTTGCGAATGATATTGCCTTGGCTATCACATTGCGGCACCGCCTTTTTCACCGTGACTTCGCGACCGTCAATGGTTAACGTGACGTCTTCATCCAATTCTGACGCTGTCGCTTTTTCGATCCGGATCAGCTGACCGTCGATGTTGCGTGCAAAGAGTCCTTCGTCCTCCAACTGCACCTGGCCGCTGACGTCGATTTCGGAAAAGTCAACGACAACCTGCGGAGCATCGCTCATGGCTGTACCGCTCCTTTCGCTTGTCCCCGGGTCGCCGCACGAGCCAAGTCGGGAAAGTATTTGAGGAAACTTTGCAGCGGATTACTGGCTACCTGGCCGAGCCCACAAATGCTGGTGGCCTGCATCACACCACTTAGTTGCATGGCGGTCGGTAGCAGCGAATCCAACACTGCCTCGCTGACTTCGCCGGCCAACAAGCTCTCAGCCATTTCGGTGATCTTTTGCGAACCGACCCGACAGGGCACACATTTTCCGCATGATTCGTTTCGATAGAAGCGGCTGTTGGCCACGACTTCGGCCAACAAATCGCAGCCGACGGCGTATACGACGATCCCGGCACCGACCATGTATCCCACTGCTCGCGAAACGTTAATGTCCAGCGGCAAGTCGCGGACGTCGATTTCTTTGACCGTATCGGGCACGTTGCTTTCGACGAAACGGCGGCTCAAGTGCTCAATCGGAATCTTGGCCGGCAGAAATCCACCCGAAGGTCCACTGAGCGCGACGGCCAAAATCTGCTTGCCGTCTTTCATGCCACCACAATGCTTGTCGATCAATTCGCCCAGCGTGATTCCGGTTTCGACTTCGTAAACACCCGGCTTGGCAACATCGCCACTGATCGAAAACAGCCGCTTGCCCGTCATCCCCTCGCTCGATCCGGCCGTCAGTGGTCCCTGCTTAACACCTTGTTGGGCGAACCAGTCACCGCCATCTTTCAAGATCGCCGGCACCCAGGCAAAAGTTTCGACGTTGGACAGTAATGTCGGTTGATCGTACAAACCATTGGTCATCAACTCGGGAGGACGGTTTCGCGGCTCGGCCCGTTTATCCTCCATCGCCTCAATCAGCGCTGTCTGCTCACCACAGATATAACCGCCGGGGCTGACAAAGACATCCAGTACCAGCGATCGGCCGCTACCAAAGATGTTGCGCCCGCAGGCACCCAGTTTGCTAGCGCGGTCGATCTCTTCACGGCACTTTTTGATCTGTTCGGGATACTCATGCCGCATATAGATCCAACCGCGTGATGCGCCGACGACAAGTGCGCCGATGATCATGCCTTCGATGGTCAGATGCGGCGCGGCCAACAGAATCTCGCGGTCTTTGAATGTTCCCGGCTCGCTTTCGTCGGCATTACAGACGACGAATTTTTCGCCGGTCGATCCCGTGGCCCGCATCACATCGCCCCACTTCAAATAGGCCCGACCGCCGGCGCCGCCCATGCCCAGCAATCCAGCGTGCTCGAGCGCTTTGATCACAGCCTCAGGTTTTCCACCGCTGGAGACATAATTGCGAACCGCTTCGTAGCGCCCGCTGCCGCCATAGATGTCCATCTCCCATTTGCCGACTTTGGCTTTGGCCAGCTCGAAGTCGCTGTTCAGATCGGGCGAACGGCCATCGATGATCGCATCGATCGCGTTCTTCAGGCGGTCTTCGTCAGCGGCGGCGATCAGTTGTTCGTTGATTATCGCCGCGGGCGGACGATCGCAACGCCCCAAACATGAAACTCCATGAACCTCAACGTCGCTGCCATGTTTTTCCGCCGCCCACTTGGCGACTCGCTGGGCACAGCCCACACCACCATTGAGGTGACAACTCATGTCACGACACACGTGCAGCTGGACTTTGGGCGGCGGCTGAATGCGAAAATGTGGAAAGAACGTGACCAGCGAGTTGACTCGATGCCTGGGAATGTTTAGTTCCTCAGCAACGGCAGCCATGTCGGCATGGGTTAAGTAGCCGCCGCGTTGTTTTTGACGTTCGTAAAGCGCCGGTATGATCATGGTTGGTCTGTAATCGTTGGGACTTCTGCGGCGGACGTGACTGCGACATCTCCCGGTGGCCGAGACGTCAAGGCATCTAACATCGCCTTTTGAAATTCATTCGGATCAAACTTCGCGGGAGATTGATACAAAGTGTTCTCGTTAGCGTCGCGGTTGAACCGCAGCAGCGGCTCGAGTTGCTCACGAAGTGTTGACTGTTTGCTTTTCAGGTCGCGGACCGCGGCGTCGGCAGATAAGTATTGGATCGCAGCCTCGTGCCAATCACGCGGCGGCGAATCCTGCAGCACGCTCCGCAACTGCTCGATCACGGATTGCGGATCGAAAGTTGCTTTTTCATGGTTGATTGCTTGCTGGCGGTACTGACTTGACACGTTGCTTGCCGCCGCTGCCATGGCTTTGGCACCAATTCGCTGAGGAGAGAGAGCTTGCAGATTTTTTCTGGACAGTTCTTTTTGCCCAATCGTGTGCCAGGCGTTCCAGATCGGCAGCCCGTCACTGATTCGTAGCGGTGATCGATTCTTTTCACTTGCCGGCAAGCGGTACTCGCTGATGGAAAGCGATTGATGACAAGCAAAACAGTCGTAATCTGAAAGCTCCGGCCAGGGGACGCCGGGATCGGATTGATGATCGGCTGCCCGCTGACCAGAAAGTGCCGCCGCGGCGCTCAGGCTGCTGGCCCGGCCGACGGAGCGGACCCGCAAGGCGGATTCATCAAACGCTTGCTCAACAGTGCCCGACTCGTCCCAGTGTGACGGCAAATTCTCGTTGTACAGCAACAGATCGAATCGCAACGCCGGGTGCCCTGCTGCAATTAAGTCGTGGTTCATATCGCGTATCAATCCATCCTCGCGTCTAGAACCGACATGACATCGCAAGCAGCCATCGGCGCGACCGATCACCGATTCAGTATCCAACAAACCCGTCTGAGGCTGGAATCGCTGCGACCCCTGCCAGTCGCTTTGCACGTGCGCCGCCAGCCAGCTGCGAGCCGCGCCATGACAAGACTCGCAGGAAACACCTCGGGCCAGCAAAGCATCGGTAAGCCTTTGATCCGACTTACACTCACTGGCTGTCGCCGTTGTGTGACAGCTGATGCACCGCTTTCGCAAGACTTGATCGAAGATTTCTTTAGAATCAGCGGCTTGCGGCTCGAGCGCCGTGACGATCGCCCGCGAGTCTTCGTCTCGTAACAGCAATCCGGCGCCGGCATGCGGATCTTGGGCCAGCCACTTTGTCAGCGCATGATTCCAAGCCGGCCCTCGATCGACGGCGCCACCATGACACGTCGACGCAGCACAGGATGCGCGGCCGACCAGCGGGGACTCTTGGCCATCGGCGACCGCTTCCCCAAAGATGATGAAAATCGATGAAACGAAAATCATCAGCTGAATGACCAAACGTCCGAAGTCCGGAGGACTTACACAACACAGCCCGGGGTTGCACTTCATCGCTTAACCCCCACGCTTGTGTGGTAACGGTGACACAAGATGCAATCATCCGAGGCCCAGGTCGGTTGGCCGGAAAACAAATCGCTTAAACCCTCAGGCTCCGCGACATCCGCCGGGCGGTGACATGGCGTGCAAGTTTCGATCCCCCCAATCATCACCTGCTGATGGTCGTCCGGTGGCGATGATGACATTGCTTCGTTCGGATAAGCGTCCGCATGGCAATAGCGGCAATCCATCTTTCTATGAGCCGCATGATCGTAGATACCATGCCGCAACCAGCGGGCGGGAATCAGCGGCGTTGATGTACCAGCCAGCGCCGTGTTGATCGCTTCGTCCGTGATCGATGCAGAATCATGACACTTCAAACACTGTACTTGCATTGCTTTCAAAGCCACGTCGACTTCCGCCGCCGACACGATGGAAACATTGTTCGCCGCGCTGCCAAATCCTTCACCGGGTATCGGCGCGGGTTGAGTATCGTCACGCGGTGATCTGGCGGTGCCTAATTGCCGAAGACCGGCAATTTTTGTTTGCAACAACAAACCGATCTCCGACCACGGCGCCGCATGTGGCAGCGGCAACGTATCTTCTGTGCGGCCCGGCGGGTTCATGGAATGACAGGCGCTGCAGTGTTGGTCAAATGAAATCGGCTTCAGATAACGCCCCAACTCCTGATCACCGGCTAAAACCACGTGGGCGTCCGGATTCCCGGCGAATTGATGGCAACTGGAACAATCCAGACTGACCAAATCATCATTGCCCTGCCCTGCCCTGCGATATTGCTCTCGCCTGGTTGCTTCCAGCATGCTGACCGTCATCGCGCCTTTACTGCCCGGATCGACTTGACCGGGCAGCATGTGTTGCCGGTGATCAAACTTAACGCGACCGGGATCCGATTTCAGTGACGCAAAATCGCCATGACTTTCCAGATCGAATCGACTCACCTGGTCACGAACCACAGGCGAACGGTTTGCAGTACAAACTTTCGACAAATCTGAATGGCATTGTGAACACAGCGGGTTCACGACCGCCGTCAAATCACGCTGGCGACCTTGATGGTCGGCGTGACAGATCGCACAGTTCTGATCAACCATTTTCCAATCGGCCAATAACAGATCGCGATGATGACCGTCCACTTGGTGGCACTTCTGGCACGCTTGCTCGGTGTGCGATACGGAACTTTCGGGATCGATACGGAAAGCGTCGGACGCCAGCGGCGTAAAGTCCTGGTGGCATTGTTGGCAATCGTTTTCAAACGAAACATGAACGACCGCCAAGGGACCGGTACTGAGATGCGACCCGCCGCCACGCCCGATGACCAGCGCACCATACAGCCCCGCTGCAACCAGGCCGGCAACAATGCAACCGCAGCGCAGGTAGAACAATCCACCGCGATGACGAAAGTAGTCGATCTGGATTCGCTGAGATCGTTGCTTGCCGGTTTGACCCGCTGACATCGTTACCTGTTGTCTCCTTACCAATACTTCAGCGCCGTCCAAATATGCACACCCAGCAGTACGGTCACGGCGACCGACAACCCGATGTGAAACGGCAGCCAGAAGTGTAACCAACGATGAACCGTTTGTTGTGTGTCGAATTGTCGGCGTTGGTCACACATGCCCTCCAAGCTGTCAATGATCGCATCGGCTCGCTCGCTGCATGCACTGCGCAAGCGGCTGAACCATTGAGACGCTTTCTGGCGATCGGCGACAGGCACTTTGGCGTGCCCGCCACTCAGCAAAAATGGTTCGATCTCGGCAAACGCCGCCCAGAGTGCTTCCGCATCTTCTCGCGCATCGCTGACGCTTTTGGTTTGCAGAGTACGTCCACTCGTTTTGCCCGCCTGTCGCAGGGCACCGACGACGATCGCGGTTGAAGCGACCAGTTCGGGCTCTTCGTCGACTGACTGCCTTTGCTGTTTGATTGATCGACCGCAAGCCGCCAACAACATTTGTCTCGCATCATCGACTGTCCGCCCGGACACGTAATCGATTTGGCTGTAGATTGTTTCGGCCGGCAAGTTACTTAGCATCCAGCGGGGCAAAATGTTTTGCACCACCAATCCATAAACACCGCTAATCCAAGCCAGCACAAACAAGACCATCAATGTCGTCGGCAACCAGCCACCCAGATGAAACCCACAATGAACGATCGCCAGCGGCAGTGATACGACGCCCAACCAAAGATGTGCCGCCATCCAATACTTTGCCGGGATCAACCGCAAGCGGCGCAGCGCCTTGCGGGGCCACAGCAGCATCTCAAACAAGATGATCGCCCCGGCGACGATGCCGCACAGCAGACCTGACTTGCTGCCGCCTCCAACCGCTCGCCCGGCATCCACCGATTCGGACGCGTAATATGCGGTGCAAGCAATCAGCAAAATCGCAGCCGGAACGGCAAAGGCGACATGCAGCTTGGTCTGGCTCCGATCGATCAACACGGCGGCATCATTAAGTAAGATGAACAAACGTTTCGATTGGCGCGCGTAGGTTTAACGCGAATCAATCGGCCAGTCAAACTGCACCGACCATAACCATCATAATGGGTTGTGATCGTCAAGGTTTGACACCACACCCAAATCGGTTGTCACAATCGTGCAGACGGCGCGCCTGACGGCGTTCGCTTCGCCCGCCAGCTGGCCCAAATCTGCAGGGGCGGCAACGGTGGGGAACCGATACGGATTGAAGAGTAAAACGTGAACGCTTGTTGCCGTATAGATCTACCTGAACAACCTTGCAGATTCCCTGGTCCTCCCGCCCGCTGCCAGCCATGATCCCTCAACTCCTGTTCCGATCTGCCATCTGCTGTGCGGTTTGGATCGCGGTGCCGGGGACAATCGTTGCTCAGCAAGCCGAGATGATTCCGCTGCCCTCGCGGGCGATGCCGTTGGGCGTTGCCAGGGCGGAGCCGGCGACGGTCGACTGGAATACCCTTGATCGGCTGCACGCGCCGATCTTGTCGCAAGAATTCATGATCCAGGGCGCCGCTTCCTGTGCCGCCGCCAGCTGCCACGGCGGACCAAGACCACACGTTTCACAACCGGCGGCCAAACGCGGATCAGAGTATCAGCTCTGGAAAGAACACGACCCACATGCCAGAAGCTGGGCGACGATCAGCAGCCCCGCCAGTGTCGCGATGATGCAACGGCTGGGCATCATGACCGGCGGCCAGATTGTTGACCGGGCGGGCTTTGACAATTGCCTGGCCTGCCATAACACAACCAAGCGATTCGACGAACCGCGAAGTCTGGCCGATCATCGTGAAGGCGTCGGCTGTGCGGGGTGTCACGGACCCAGTCAGCGTTGGGCGGGCATTCATTACCGCTATGATTTCGCACCCCAGTTGGCCGCAGCCGACGGTTTTGTCAACACCGGCGACTTGTACGTGCGAGCCCGCATGTGTGCATCGTGTCACGTTGGCGACAAAGACCGTGACATGAACCATGACATCATCGCCGCTGGACATCCGCCGCTAAAGTACGAGCTAGCGACTTATCACGCGCGGCAGCCCAAGCATTGGCGCGACCCCGAATCGCGAAACGCAACCTATTACGAAGCCCAGCTTTGGTTGGCAGGTCAAGTCGCAGCCACGGACGCTTCACTGTCGCTACTAAATGCCCGCGCCTCGCAGCGACAGCCGGTGAGTCGATGGCCCGAGCTGGCCGCCTACGATTGCGCTTCGTGCCATCACAGTCTTGGACTCCGGGATAACCGGCACCGCACAAAGTTTGCCGCCCGGGCGCCGTTTTCAAGTTGGAACGATTCGGGACTTCGCTGGTTAATCGACTATCGGCAATCCGCGGGAGAAGCAACCAACGACGATTGGGCTTTGCTCAAGTCGCTTGATGACGTCAAAGAGCTGATGGAGTCAGCCGCGATTGCAGACGCTCCAAGCGTAGCCAAGGCATCCTCTGACGCCCGTAAAGCTTTGGCCGCTTGGTACGACAGCAGCACAGCCGCCACATTGCGGCAAACTTTTCGCAGCGAACATCTCGGTTTCGTACTCGCCAGCGCCGCCGGCAAGCCGCAGACATTTTCTGCCTGGGAATCATCGGTGCAGTTTTATCTGGCGGCGGTCGCCGCACGGGCCAGTTGGCCGGGTGGTTGGGATGGTGCCCTCCGCGACGTCTCCGAGTCACTGCGAATCGGTTTAAGCTATCCCCAAAACCTGGACATCAACCAGGAATCCGGCATCCGAGGACAACCGACAATCAGCGCTGACGAAGCGATGCAACTGGGCATCCTGCTGGCCGGATCGCTTGGTCCGATCCATTATCAGCAGCCGCCCGCCGATGACGATGATTCTGAACAGCTTCGCCGTGAGCTGCGAGAAATGATCGAGCAAATCAATCAGCGATGGGATAAGATTCGGACAGAGGGCGATGTGGAAACCGAGATCGCGCCTCCCGAAGCTCAACCGCGACGCGAGCCGAAGACCCAAGCCGAATTACTGGAAGAGTTACGCAGGCGAAATCGAAATCAAGATGCGAACTGAAAACGGTATAAGTGCGGATTCTTGTAGCCGGATTCGCCAGAATTCGGGGGTTTTCCTCGGCACGACCGAAGTCTGGCGACTCCGGCTACGAAAGAAATGCTGCGAAACTGGGAACACAAATCCGCGACGGCATTGCCCGGCGGGAGAGGTAACAGCACAAGCTCGTCCACATCTCAGAATCTGCCTGGCAGTCGCGGTGGTCTTTCTGACCTCGCTATGCCACGCTCAAGAACCAGCGCCGACGATCCAACAGCGACTGAGCGATCCCGTTTACATGTCGTGGGTTGCCGACAATTCGGTGCGCGAATGCATCAGTTGCCATTACGACGGACCCAATCTCGGTCAAATCGCAGCGGGACAGCAAAGCCAGCTGACGGCGTTCAGTCGCCGCCAAGAGCTTGAGTTCTGGCTTGCCAAGGACAAGCACACAATTGCGCGACGACGTGTTGAACCCTTCGCTCGCGATCGCAACGAACAAGAACTGATCGCCTTGATGTCCAAACTGGACACCCAGGCGAAACAAGCCGTCAAGGATTATCGCAATCTGGGGATCACAATCGACGAGACCCAGATTGGACTGACAGAAGTTCCCAGGCAATGGATCGGCGACAGCAACGTGCTCAGTCGCCGCATCTGCGACAAACTCGGTTACGACGTCGACACGGCCGAGGGCTATGCCGAATTTCGCGACAATTGCTTGACTTGTCACGGCGGTTACCAGCAAGGCCAGGCAGGTTTTGACTTTGCCGACAAAGCCGACGCGCAGATCGGCATCAGTTGCCTGTACTGCCACCAAAGGGGAACCGACGACCGCTGGGTGGCCGCCCACGCGGTCCGAAATCCGGCTGAAAACTGGCGGTTGTTGCCGCCGGCCGAGAAAGCCGAAATGGGCATGCGAGATTTGGTGCACACATCCAATCAAGCCAATTTGTGTTTCGATTGTCACATCGGCAATCGTGCCGACAACAAGTTTGTCTCGCACGAAATGTACGCTGCGGGTCATCCGCCGTTGCCGTCGATTGAACTGCAAACATTTTGCCAGCAGATGCCGCAGCATTGGCAGACACCATCGCAGCTGTATGCATCGCTGTCATCCTATGACAAGCGCGACCAGTACTTCACGACAAATTATCCGGGCGTTGTTGCGGGCGCGGACGCGGCGACAACGTTTTGGAACACCCGCAAGATGCTGTTGGGTGCCTTGGTCGCGCGAAAGAAATCGCTGGACTTGTTTGCCGATTCATCGCAGCCGCATCAGTGGGCTGACTATTCGCTGTACGACTGTGCCTCCTGTCATCATGAACTGCAGCGTCAAAGCCAACGCCAGTTGCGGGGCTTTCCCGCCGCGCCGGGACGTCCAAGGCAACACGAGTGGCCGGCCGCGATCGTCGATGTAGCACTGGCATTTGCTGGAACGGACGTGCAGCAACTGGAAAGCGAGTTGACGGGGAAACTCGGTTGGCAACCTTTCGGAGATCCCGCTGACGTGGTCCCCGTGGTCAACTCGTTGCAAGCGCAATTGGAACGGGCCATCGAAGCGGCGGAGTCCCGGCCGATTGACGAAGCAACGGCGCGGAGCCTGTTGCAAAAACTCGCCTCAACACCGCCGGAAAAACTTTTCACCTACGATTCAGCACGGCAACTCGCCTGGGCCATGCACGTGATTGCGGACGAGCTAAACGACCAGCAGCTGATCGAACGTCTGCGTAACAGTGGACTCGAACTGCAACTACCGGCCGGCCGCGAATTGTTCATCTACCCGGATTACCTGCAAGGCGACTTACAGAGACGAGCGACGTTTGACCCCGCTGACTTCGCCAGGAGAATTGGAAAGTAACAGAAAGTCGTCGTTCTCTCCGAGAACGAACGATTTGTATGTCGTCGTTCGCTCCGCGAACGAACGTTTTGTATGTCGTCGTTCGCTCCGCGAACGAACGTTGTTCGGGATTCTCCTCCGGTAGCCGAACGGTAAAGACGTTCGTTTGCGGAGCAAACGACGACAATCAGCGAACGAACGTTGTTCGAACTTTCTGTCAAAGTAGCAGGCGCTCCGCGCCATTTCTTCACTCTTCCTTTGATGGTGA
>JBFJVZ010000030.1:0-30694 GCA_041623895.1 Pirellulaceae bacterium
ATCGCCCGCCGTCGGAACGGGGCCGCTGTTGTCACCGATAAAGCCGACCGACTGATACGGGCGGCGGCTCTTGGAGACCTTGGTGTCGATCGCCGTCGCGATGATGTCGTTGGACTCCCGGTCAGCGGTCTCGGGGAAATGAGATTCGCGGCCGTCTTCTCCGTAGATCGTGTTGTTGACGATTCTTGCGAACGGCTGGGGAGCTTCATGCACCGGAGCTGGTTGCGCGCGTAGCAAGCCGGTATTGCCAACAAGATAGATTTGGCTGGCACCTTGCAGATAAACTGCCGCGTTAGGGAATCCCATTTCATTCAGAGCCGCCAATTCAGCCGGCTCATTCAATTGGTACAGCGAGGGTCCGATCGTGGGAGTGACCAATTCGACCAGATCATTGGTGACCAGAATGCTGCCCTGGATCGATTGCATGATCGAGGTAGCGAGCTCGATCGATTCGTTGTCATTAGTGCCGTCAAAGACACCATTGGATGGATCGTTACTCAGAGCGCGACCGTTATAGGTGCAGGCACAATCTCCGCGGTAGTAGATGGGCACGTGTCCGGCACCGTATCCGTTACCGCCCAAAACAGCGCCATCAATTTCCTCGAATTCAAAGATCACGCGAGTCCCCGCGGCATCGATGATCATCAGACTGCCGTCCCCAATCGATAAGGCACTTCCGTCCAAGATCTCGATAGCCCAGGGAGCTGATTCGCCGTCGATCTTAACTCCGGCATAGCCGGCCTGGTCAATCGTATTGTTGGTGACAACAACTCCGGGAGTCAGTCCACCGATCACTTCGTCATTGAGCGTCGGCAGGTTGCGGACGGCGCCCGGATAGGTATTCCCGACTGGCGGCAATTGCAGGAAGGGATGCTCAAAAGCGTCGCGGAATGACTGGGTAATGGTCCCACCAAAACCGAATCCAAAACCAAACAAGTCGCCCGGTACGTCATATCTTTGGTCGTCGGGATCAACATCGCGCGAGCCCGGCTCACTCCAAATACCGATCGCATGTACGTCGCGAATCGTGTTGGCATCAACGATCACCTGGCCTTGCGTGCGCAAGAAATTCTCGTCACCAACGCCATCGTGCAGGATCGCCGGCATCAAGATGTGGCCGTCAGGATTGGTTGCCAAAGGCGTCCCCGGGGCCGGTGCCGTTGCCGCCGATGAGACCGGCAAGAATGTCCCGCGGGCGCGTCCGCTGAGTGACAAACGGGCGTCGTCCAGCGCCTGGGTATCGAGTCCGGACGCCGATGATGCTTCGATCTTGATCGATGTCTGTTGACCGATCGCGGTGCGGATAGCCTCGGCGATTTCAGCCGGCGAATCAATCACGCTGAACAGGACTTGGGTATTGCCAAAGGCCACCGTACCTGGCGTCGTCGTGAACTCAAACGTTTCGTTCGCCGCACCATCACCGATGACAAAAGTGTCACCATCGCTGAGTTGATTTCCGGCTGGAGCAATGATCGTAATGCTTTGCGAGTGCCGATCGTTGGTGTCAAAGTCGCTGACCAGCGATTGGCCAAAGAACGATGGCTGCAGGTATTCCGTCGCGGGTCGCATTTCCAGCTGGTACTCGCCGAAACCCGTGCCAAAGCCGATGAAACCATCCGCACCACCACGCGCGTTGAAGATCGTCTCGCCGCGCTCGGCGAAACCGACGACGAAGTCATCCAGGTACAAGCCTTCGGCGGAGAAGCTGGATACGCCGGAGGCTGTATAGACAAACTCCGCCGTGATGCCGGTGTCACCGGCAAAGTCTTCTAACGAGACACGCATCTGCCGCCAAACATTGTCGGCAACAAAACCGCCGGAACCAAATCCACTGCCGATCGTCGTGCCGGCCGGATCCTCATTACTGAATACTCGCAACGAGACCAGGTCACCGATTTCCGGGTCAAGCCGGTAATTGAAGTACATCGTCGGCAAGTCTTCTGCGACGTAACCGACCAGGTCGAAGGACTCGCTGGTCAATGTGCCCGAGGGAATGAAGGCGGTCCGGTCGAAGTGCAGAACTTCATTGCCGACGGAATCCGGCACTTCGTGGTTTTCTACCGAAACATGCAGCGTGTAATCGAGTGGCCCCTGCAGAGCACCCTCGTCACCAAGATCCGGGAATCCGTTGGTAAAGGTGAACCCGACTTGGCTTTGCAAGATGCCAACGAAGTAAACACCGGCGTCCAACGTGATTTCGATGAACGGGTCTGCGGTCAGCAGGGAAAAACCGTCCCAAATCGTGCCCGATCGCCCATCCTCCGGTTCCGAACCGGTGATCCGGCCGCCGCTGAACGGGACGAACTGAAATCCACCCGTCGGATTGACCTGTATCAGCACCATGTCCAAGTCGATGCTTCCGGGATCAATCAGAAACGGATCGAATCCATCATCGATGTCCAAGATCACGGTCGATCCGTCAACTGCTACGTCAAACTGGTAGAAGTCTGCCTGGTCACCACCAATATCTCCCTCAATCGAAACGTGGGGAAAGATGGTCGATGTGTTGATGGATTCCAGATCACCCGTAAGCGGATTGAAGCCGAATTCGCCGCCAATATCGGCTCGGTCCACGAGTGACCAATCCAAGATTTCCAGGTCGGCCGACGGAATCCCCGATGGGGCGTCTCCGAACAGCGTGCCGACCAAGAACTCGGGATAGGTTCCGTCGTTAACGGTCGCGGCAAAGTTGGTTCCGTCAAAGTGCGTCGGCTTTCCGTGCCCGGGCCGTTGCTCGAGCACCTGTTGGAAATCGCTGGCCGTGATCGCTGCGTCGCTAAAGAATTCCGGCAACAACGGAAAGCTGGCCGTACTGGGCGTGCTTGAATTGATTCGATCTTCGACGATCCGACGGATCGAGTTGATCGGCTCACGCCGCAAGTTGACGTTGGCAGTGAATTCAACCGGTTCGACATCTTGCTCGGTGACCGCGACGTAATACGTTCCCTCCGGTAAGGCAACAGGACCAATGAACGGGTCACCACTGCTGATCGAACCGCGAATCAGTTTTTCCAGTTCGGTATTCTCACCGTTCGGGCTGGTCAGATCATCAAGAATGTTGCTGTCTTGACCGAACAGGACCAATCGCGGCTGTTCGTTAAACGGCTCGCCGTTAAGCGTTTCTCCATCGGGGTCATAGAACACACTGATATTGGTATTGGGGCGATTGAAGCCATCGGCATAGTCGATGTCGAAAACCGTCGACTGCGTCAATCCTGTCACGCCTTGGTAATCAACATCGAACTGGTAGAAGTCAATGTCCGTGCCAAATTCATCAAGCGTGCCGCCGACGCTGATCACACCGCTAATGTTGCCGGTCAGGTTACCCAAGTACTGCGGCCGCTGCCCCAACGGAGTCACGTCGTTACCGGCGGCATCGGAGTTTAGAATCCGGTCATTCGAGGCCGCATCAAAGCGGAAAATCTCAGGATTATTATTCGCGGCCGTCTCGTTCTCCTGGGCTTCACCCAGCAGCGGCGAAGATCCCGGCAAACCGCGAACGTGGACGCCGTGGTTGGCAAAGCGAATGTCGGTGTAGCGGACGATGCTGCCGGGGAACTCCTGATCCTCGGCCAAACGGACTTGGAATCGATACCCACCGCGGGTCAGACCGCCGGCCGCGTCATCGGGATTGATCGAGGCACTGCGAACACGGAAGAAATAGGCACTTCGCGACTCAGGATCTGCGCTATTGCCGGTCAATGTGAAATGGATGCCGGCGTCACGCGGATTGATCGTGCCAAAGTCTTCATACAGTCCACCGGCACCAAAATCGGTGTACAGCGGATCGCGAGCTTGCAGCGATGTTGTGATCCCCTCCAGCCGGCTGTCCAAAACCGTCACATCCGATCCATTGGCGATTTCTTCGAAACTGTTGTCGCTGCGTGCCAGGACCGTTCCGTTTTCGTCCAACAGTTCAATCACGGTGTCCAACGTAAAACTGGTGCGATCGATGTCGACCCAGATTTCTGTGCCGGGCGAACCGGTGAAGCTATAAACATCAACGTCGCGAGGACCGCTCAGGAAACCCTCGACCTCAAAACCGAGTCGCAAAACTTCGTCACTGGCTGTAAGTTCGGCAGCCAACTCACCCAAGAATTGCGCGTTCTCGATCGTGCTGTTCAGGCCCGGGGCAACCTCCGTGGACAACTCCTGCTCGGGAATCAAATCAACGTTGCGGTCAATGCTGTACTGATCCAACAGGATGCTGCGCCAATCGTTGGATTCGGGTCGCGAACCAATTCCGTCACCGTTGTTGTCCGTGAATTGCGAACCGTCGGGCTTCAGGCCCGCACCAACGGTGTCGTCCTTAAAGCTGGTCAAGACCACGGGCGATCCGGGAAGGCCAATCACGTGAACTGAACCGCCAATCCGGTCCTCGACATCATTGGGAGTACCCGTCGCGGTCAGACCCGTTCCAAAGGTCGGACTGTTGGGCGTTCCGGGGCCGGTCAATTTGACGACCAGGCTTTCGTCCGGACGACTCTTCAAGCGTA
This sequence comes from Pirellulaceae bacterium, assembly GCA_041623895.1. Taxonomy (GTDB): domain Bacteria; phylum Planctomycetota; class Planctomycetia; order Pirellulales; family Pirellulaceae; genus JBFJVZ01. Next base: position 4,497 of record JBFJVZ010000030.1, read on the forward strand.
GACCGCCGTCAGAGTGAAAATTGTTGACCGTGATGCTGTCGAACAACAGATGAACGATGTCGGTATCATCCCAGACACTTTCAGTCGTCAGGGTGCCGCCGCGAATTTCCAATCCGGTGATCTCATTGTCTTCGTAACGATTGAAGCGGATCAGCGGACCATGGTTATCATCCAATTCGCTGAAGCGGTCGTTGTCGCCGGTTTGGCGTCCCGTATCGATACGGTAATCACCGCCCATCGAATCACTGTCGATATCGATGATCGTGCCACGGTTGTTGACAAACGTGTTGCCGACGATGATCGGTTCGCTGCCGCGAACGAAGATCGTCGACGGCGCCACGGCAAGACGGCCGAAGCGACCGATGCGGCCCGCGCCGTCTTGACCTTCGTCATTGAACTCGAAACGAGAATTGGTGACACGAGCTTCGGCTTGTTGCAATTGCAGCGGCACAAAGCCCCTTGTCTCGCCGCCTTCGATCAGACTGATACCGCCGGCGTATGCCACCACGGCGTTGTCAAAGCTGACGTTCGAACCGGGACCGGCGTAGATACCGGCCCAGTCTGCCAGCTGCGCCGGCTCGGCTCCACCAAGGGAATCATTATCGTTGTTCGTATCAAACGTACCTCCGGCACCAAACCGGTCATCCAGAATGCTGGTGAAAACAACCGGATTGCTGCCCAAGCCCTCGGCCAAAAGCTGCGTGCCCTGGCCTAGTTCAATCCGTGCGCCACTGAGTTTGAACACCAGCCCCGGATCAACCACTAAAGAGCCGTCCAAACGACCGCGGATACCCGAACGCGTCAAATCCAACAATCCGTCGGTCCGCGATCCGTTGTCCAAATAAGTATCGGACGACGCATCCAATTCGGCGATCAAGTTGAATTGTGGCGTGGGCGAGTCCGGGGCGCGATACAAACGGCGGGAGACATAGTCCGTGTTGGCTTGCACCTGAGGCAAGGCCGTCAGTTCGATACTGGATTCGTCTTGGCCGACGGTGAACGTGAACGTGTCAAGACTCGGCGTCGATTCAAAACCGTCGGCATCCACAAACGTCATCTTGTACAAGTACGTGCCTGCGGTGAGTGTTCCACCGGCAAGCTCCTGTGCGGAGATCAACACCGTCGAGGGAGAGAATCCGTCGACAATCGTTCCTCCGGGATTGCCCTGGATGGTCAGGTTTTCCGGCAGGTAGTGGACGACATCGATGTCGTCCAAACGGCCGGGCACGGTCAACGCTTTGGGTGGCTCAATGGGTGTGGTGGCCACGCGTACGAACAGGCCGTTGACACTGTTATCGATCAACTGGTTGTTGCGGATTTCCGGTCCCACCCGGTCGTAATCAGCAGTGAACGCACCCGTTTGCTGGAACTTGGGTGCTTGGAAACTCGTTTCCTCGAAACTATTCGGCGCGGCGCTGATGGCCGAATCCGCACTCTGGGTGATCTCGTTAAAGGTGATCGTCGGTCTCAAGTTGACCAACTGAATTGGATTGACCAGCTGCTGCACGGAGTCGATCAGGATGTTGCTGCTGCCGCCGTAGCGGATCTCGGCGTGGTTGACGCGCTGCAGGAAGATGCCTTCATCTTCTAAATCACGACGACCCTCGAATTGATCCAAGTCACGGCGATAGATGATTCCGCCCCAATCACCGGGGGCCGCGGCGGGACTGATGCCGGCCGCCGCAGCGTCGACTTCGCGGTCTCGTGCGCTGGTAATGATCACACTACCGTCGTCATAGCCCGGCGCTTCGACGTTGGCACCGCCGATCAACGATGTCGCGATCGGATCACCTTCCTCACTAAGCTGAACCAGACGCGGAGTGCCGAGAATCTGAATGGCGCCATTGCTGCGGTCAACCTGCAGTGTGCTACTGCCAACGCCGATGAACGAACCGCGAACTTTAATCACCGTGCCCGCTTCGATCATCGTCGTGACGCCCCGCGGGACTTCCATCACGCGGCCGTCTTCCAATGTCTGCCCACCGACATCAGAGATACCGATCTGGTAGGCGAAGTTGTCGGCCTCGGTGGTGATGTCTTGATCCTGGCCCCCATTGCCGATGATGCGAACGATATCCCCGGCAACGGCGCTGCCGAAGGCATTGGCAACGACCGGATTGGTGATGTTATTGAACGGTCGATCAAGTGACCCGTCGGCCTGCGGGCCGGCAATCTTGTCGACGAAAATGTTGCGGCCAAGTGCATTGGCACCCCGGAAATCGGCCGAGAACGAGACACTGCGTTCGCCGGTTAAGACAACGTTGGCGCCGAGGCGACTTGCCGAGACCCCGGTCTCGTTGCGTCGGCTGTTGATTGATGTCTGCAGCGCCGCGGCCAGGTTGCCCGCTGGAGTCGGGAATCCGGTAGTGCCGTCGTTGTACGGAACCGCAACGTTTCCGGGACGCGGCGAACTGCCGATTGGCACAAACTCGAAGGTTCGGGTGACACCGCTGGCACCAATCAACCTGATCGTTTGCCCCGCGGTAATCGCTTCGCCGTTGTCCGTAAAGTTCAACGTCCGGTTCAGCGGCCGCGTCTGGAACCAGAAGTTGTGGACACCACCGGGGACTCCATCGCCGTCACCGTCCAGCGGTGTTCCCGGAACATCGATGCGGTCGTTGTCCAAGTCACGAATGACATCGATCTCGTCAACCTGCGGCTCAAACTTCAGGCTCAGCTGGTAATCGCCTTGAGTGCGTCCACCGAATCCGCTTGCAGGAATCGTGGGGTCGTAGGTGTCGTTGCCGCTAGCGGCGATGCCAATGTAATAAACGCCTTCTCCCAGCGACGCGATGATGCGCGAATCTTCGCTGAAGTAATCGTCATTTCGACTTAACTGAAAGACGCCGCCGCCCTGCAATAGTATTGGCAATGGTGTCGGCCGACCACTGATGTCAGTCGCCCGATCGCCCGTCATCAGCGACGCGCGAAAGACACTGCTGGCAAACGGATCGTTATTGATCGCATCAATAACATCCCCGACCGGAACGCTCGCGATAAAGGATCCGCGCCGCGGCAAGTCGATCAGCACCGAATTGAGAATCTGGTTGCCTTCGGAATCGAACTGCGGCGATACCCGAACTTCGTCGTCACCGCTGCCACGATCCGTTTGAATGAAATCGATCCGTGCGTTGTTACCCAAACGCCCCGGCTCCATTGCTTCGATCTTGACACCCAGCGTGGCACCGATGCCAAAGTCCGCGATCTTCGACGCGCTGACTTCCTGGAACAACGTCAGCGTCGTATCCAGCAGGCTGGCATCGGGCAACCGTTCGGCAAACGTCTCAGCGGTCAGCGTGCCGATCTTATCCGCATCGTCCAAGTCAACCTCGAACCGATACATGTCGATGTCGACACTATCCGGTCGGTGCAAGTATTGACCGTGCAACACGTCGTAGTTGCCGGGAAATACGGGTTCCAGATCCAGCAAGGCGTCGATGGGAGCATTCAGGAAACTGAAATCGAATGCCATCAAGGTTTGCGGTGGTAGATCAGGCGTCGTTTCCAAGCCCAAGATCAAACCGATTCCGGCTGTCGCCTTGCGCGTGAAATCTTCGCCGAATGCGGTGCCAAAGGTGGCTTGATTGCTGAACACGATCGCGGATTCGGCAAACGTTGGATCGATTCGAACACTTGCATCCAGCGCGAATTGACTCGTCAACGTGGTTCCCGGCCGGATCTGCAAATTGTCAACGTCGCCAACAGCAAAGGTGATGCCCTGAGAATTCGTTTCGTGGAACTGAACCCCGATCTCCTTGGACCACAAGTTCAGCGCTTCACGGATCCGCAGCTTTTGCCGCTCGGTGATCTGGTTCAGAAAATCAGAGGTCAGATCGGAATCAAAGATGTCCTGGAAGTTGTAGGAAATCTCCGTAATCCCATTCAGCGTGTCGGCGCCGAAATCGCCGAAATCGCTGTTGATGTGCTGAATCAGATCGCCAACCGCCTCCGGTAATTCGCGATGCCCCGGATCGTCATTTCCACCAGGCAATTCAATGTTAAACGGCTGCGGGTCGATCGACTCTGCCAGCACAATGCTGGTGATCTCGTTAGACTGACCAAAGATGCCCACGTCCAGCGCCGTATCAAGTGTGTCTCCGACGGCTTGCATTACCAGCGGTGGGGCACCAATGATGTTTCTGGGCAGGACCAGATCACCGCCATCGCCAACGATGCCGTCCCGTTCCCAGCTAATGTCGATCACCCCGGCAACTGCAGCATCGGCGATCACCGCATCCCGCAGGTCGGAGACGGTCGGGTTCGTGCCGCCAAAGTCAAACACGACGCTGCCGTCGGTTTCTAATCGCGCCGTCAACACACCGGCTGGGGGACGGGCATTCTCAAATCGAACCTCGCGGCCGCTGCCGCTTTCGCCGATCGCCAGCGAAAAGAAGGAGACGCGCAATCCGTCGTGCTGAAAATCAGTCACGGCCGAGGCCGCCACCGGGACTTGGACCGGCGGCAGAATCAAGTCGACACGTTCATCAACCGACGTGCCCACTCGCAAACGCCAAGAACCACCACCCAGCGGCACGCCGGGCAGATTATTGATATCGGTGGGAAAGATCAGCCGTGCCGTATCGGTGGAAGCGTCGTAAACGACCTGATCCGGATTGAACAACAGGTCATCCGTAGTCCGCACGGTTTCTTGAGTGAACAGCAGTTGATAAAACCGCGGGTTCTCTGCCGATCGAAAGGTCGGATTTCCATCGTCATCGTTCTCGACGAATAACTCGTCTTCATTGAAGTAGACGACGATCTCGTTGCGGTTCTGAGTCAGCGTGCCGTCCGCGAGCCGAATCACCGGCTGGGGAACGACGGCTTCGACCAGGGCACCCAAGCGCAACTCAAAATCGATCACCTCGGATCGTTTTTCCGGATCGCTCGGTACGAACAGTTCACCGTTAACGTTGCGCAGGCCGGTGACGCCCAAACCGTCGTCATCAAATCCAAAGACTTCGATCCGGTAGTTGTCATCCGGCAGCGATTCGGCAAATCGAACCACCACCTCGTTGGCGTTGGGATCGCCCAGCGTCACCAATCCCGGCGTGATCTCGACGTCATCGGCAGTCTCAAAGACTCCGTCATCCCCACTGCGGGTTAATCGGATTCCGCTAAAGGTCGAATCATCAATTACCTGTTCTTCATCAAAACCAAACGTCAATACGCGCGGAGCCGTCTCACGGACCGTGCCGTCTTCGATCAAAGCCCCTTCATTGGGCTGGATGCCGATCAACTGGGGTCCCGCCAGTAGTTGTCGCGGTTCCAGCGTTTCCAGAAGACGCTGACGTTTAGACTGACGACTGCCGGACCGATGGCGGCGCGCTTTTTCAGATGAGAATGGCGAGTTGTGTCGCTTACGCGAGGTCATAGACCAATACCTTCCAGGCGATGTCGCAACTCGGATCGTCCATACCAGAGAGGAGACAAGGGTGGGGTGGATGTAGTTGGGCCGAAAGGCTCACAGCAAAAAAATCTTTGAGCCCATCGAAAATAGGTCGTTAATGACGAGTTATGCACCGGCTGCGGAGGCAACCGAAACACAGTCGCCGAGTATAGTTGGGGCCAAAAAACCCGCAAACATTTGCTACTTTTGGTAAACCCGAACATCGCCAAGGACGTGTCGGAGAATGCCAGTCGTAGCGGCAATGATGCCAATTGAGCCAACTCGGGATGCTCTCCCCCCCATAATGAAAAAGCCCCGATTTCGGTTAATCCGCATAATCGCGTGAGCTTTGGACTCGTCAGTGGGGCGAAAGTTCCCCGGTTACAGGTGTGCGGCCGGGGCTGCGGCGTTTTTTTGGGCGAAACGCTGAATTTGGACTCAAATCAGGCCGCGGGGAGCCCCGCTTTCCGCAGGAAATCGGATGTGGGGAAGACCGGGAAGGGTCCTGGGGGCGTGCGCGCGCCAGCTTGATTCTCAGCTCGCCCAACTCGCGGGGGAGCTTCGCTGGGAGGAGCCAAATCAGCGAAAGTCCGGCCGACTTTCGCTTCCGCTCGAACAGCCATTCTTGGCTCTCACAATACCAGCCAGCTACTGGTTCACCTGCCCGCCGATGGTCAAGTCCGGCGCCGACGTCGACATCACCGCGCTCACTCCAGTTCTTCCTCCTCGTCATCGCGATCGGGATGCATCGGATCGTCGGGATCAAAGAACAGATCGGCCAGTCCCAGGGGCACGGCGTCGCCGCCCAACGTTCGCTTGCGTCGCTGAGCCAGGGCTTCCAAGTCCACCGCGTCTTCGCCCAAACAACTAGCCAGTGCCTCCTGCCAGGCCAGATCGCGGCTGATCGGGTGATTGGGATCTTGGGCGATTCGCTTCAAAGCATAGCGGAGCAGATTGATTCCATCGCGTGGTGAAAAATCCAATTTCAGGTCGTGGGACCGTTGCAGGAATTCAACCGTCATTGCCAACATCTCCGGCTCGGCAAAGGGCAGGTGGTATTGCAGGATCGCCATCTCATCCTGCTTGTTCGGAAACCCAACTTGCAAGGTCGGCTGCAACCGGCTGAGGATGTAATCGGGAATCTCGAAGGTTGACTCGTCTTGGTTCATGGTCACGGCACAACGAAAATGTGGATCCGCCTCGATCGTAATGCCCGCCACGATCGACTCGACATAGCGACGATTATCCAGCAGTGGCGCCAGCGACGCCCAGGACTTTTCGTTCATACGATTGCCTTCGTCCAGCACACAGACAGCGCCGGTCACCATCGCAGTCACTAGTGGCGACGCGTGATAAGCGATCGCGCCGCCCTGGCTCAAGACTGGCGTGACCAATAAATCCTCTGGGCGGGTATCCGCCGTGCACTGGTAGATGTACAGCGGCTTTCCGTGCGATTTTGAACCGGCAATCGCCAACTGTGTTTTGCCGACACCGGGGGCGCCGATCAGTCTTGGAGTCAACGGTAAGTCGCCGGGATCGAGCGAAATCCAGCAGGCCAACAACTGCATCAAGATCTCTTGTTGCCCAATCCACTGCCCGGGAGACTCGTAGGGGTGGGCAAGTTTCAAGCGGACCCCATCGATCTGGACATAACCGCCTGCGATGATCTCATGGGCGACCCCGCTGGGCTCGTCGGAGCGGCGGATCGGCTGTGATTGACTCATCCCGTTACACCCATTTGTTGCGCGTCCGAAGACACCGATTTTTCGCCCTGCCGGCGTGCGGCTGGCGCATCGGCTAGATCCTCGGGACGAGCAGCTACACCACCGGCGCGCACATGCTGGTCTTCCTCCTGCACGGCATTCCAGATCGCGTCGATGTAACGGTGGATCGAATGGTCGGCAAAATGGTCGATTTTCCAGCGGCGTAAACCACGGATGAAACCCCGCAAGCGATCCCGACGTTTCATCAGCTGCCCATACTTCTTGATTTTCCCGTGACGATTCAAATAGACCTCGCTGCCACAATGGCGATATCCCATGAACACCGGTGGCACCCTGGCAACAATGTCGTTGTTGTTGACAAATCGATAGTGATCCAGCTTGACATAGTTAATGTACCGCTTGTCGCCGACGCGCGGGCTGCCATAGGTGAACAGTTCGGAAGGATTACTGTTGATGTGCGAAAGGAAACAGCGACCGGCACAAATGGTGGCCATTGCTCCGCCCAGTGAATGGCCGCAGAAGTACAGCGGTTGTTGATTATCCATTAAAGCGGTTTCCACCATGGGCCACAGGTCGTCGACCTCTTTCTTGAATCCGCGATGCACTTTACCCGTGGTCTCCGCCAGCACGGCCCGAGCATTTGCATCAGCGCGAATATCGTTCCACTCATTGGGCTCGGTGCCGCGACAGGCGATCACACAATCGTGATCGTTGCGAAAGCGATAGGCTTGGGAACCGTCGCGATCGTAATAATTGACATCAGCAAAACCTGCCAAGGCCGCGCCGATCTTTGCTTCCGCTTCGTCGTTATAAGCAATCATTGCCAGCTCCGCGAACAGCAACGAGCGCCGCAAAAAACTCAACTCCTGAATCGGTCCGGTGACGTCCGACCGGATCACCAACGGGACTTCATCACGATCCTTGACGATCTTGGCTGATTGCTTCTCCATTACTCCGCTAACCCGAAATCCGTAAACAGTGCGAATCGTGCCACCCAACCGACCGCGTCAAATACCAATCAATATACAACGATCCGATCCATGAAAAGCATCAGCTTTGGTCAGTTGCCGCCACCGGCAACACGTCCGTTGGTTCACGCAGTTCCATTGGCATCGGATGGCCGGCATTGACATCGATTTGTATGGCCAAATGGCGTCGCCAATTATGATCATCCGGCTGCGGATAATCGCTTCGGAAATGCACGCCACGAGATTCCGTCCGGACCAACGCTGCATCCACCATGCAAGATGCGGTAGTCAACAGGTTTTGAAGTTCCCAACCGGGCAGCGAATCAAATTGCGTCTTCATCGCATAGGCGGCAAAAGATTGAATTGAGTCGGCGGCTTCGCGGAGCCCCGCCTCATCTCGGACGACGCCAACCAATCGCCCCATCAGGCTTTTCAGCGAGACGCGGACATCGTCGATGTCAAACGACTGCGATTGCTCCGACTTGGGTTGCCGAATCTGCAACGCCTGTAACTTGAAAGTTTCTTCGCTCGCCGCCCGCGAGGCGGCTTCGCCGGCATGCACCCCGTATACCAAACCTTCCAACAGGCTGTTGCTGGCCAGGCGGTTGGCGCCGTGCAAACCACTGCTGGACGCTTCGCCGGCCGCCCACAAGCCGGGCACATTCGTTCGCCCTTGCCGATCAACAGTCACACCTCCGATGTTGTAATGGGCTCCAGGCCGAACGGGGATGCGGTCGCAGGTGATGTCCAAGCCAAATTGTTTGCAAGCTTCCGCGATACCGGGAAATCGACTGGCCACATGGTCGGCGTCCAAGTGGGACAAATCCAAGTAGACGCAGTGATGTTTTGACTTTTCCATTTGCCGGATGATCGATTGGCTGACAATGTCGCGCGGTGCCAGCTCCGCACGCGAATCGTACTCCGGCATGAAACGATGTCCGCTGACATCAATCAGATGGGCGCCTTCGCCACGCAGGGCCTCGGTGATCAGCGAACGCGATGAACCGGCGATGTAAAGCACCGTGGGATGGAATTGCACAAATTCCATGTCGCGCAGTTGCACACCGGCGCGATAAGCCATCGCCAGGCCATCGCCGGTGGCAACCGATGGATTGGTCGATTCACGATAGACTTGCCCGGCACCACCGGTGCACAAAATCGTTTCTTTGGCCCAGACCATCAGCGGCCGGCCAGCCTCGACGATGATCGCACCACGGCAACGACCTTCGTGCGTTAACAAATCAACAGTGAAGGCGTTTTCCCAGATTTCGACATTGGGCAGATCCCGAGTCTTCTGGATGATCGCCCGCATGATCTCTGCCCCGGTGGCATCACCGCGGGCGTGTACGATCCGCTCATAGCTATGACCGCCCTCGCGACCCAATTCCAATTCTCCATCATCCTGATCGAATTGAGTCCCCCAGCGGACCAATTCGTCGATGCGTCGCGGGCCATCGCGAATCACCATGTCCACAATCTCGCGATCGCAAAGGTTGCCTCCCGCAATCAGCGTGTCGCGGATGTGATGGTCGAAATGGTCCTCCGGATCCAGAACCCCTGCGATGCCCCCCTGTGCATAGTTGCTGTTGGATTCCCGCAACTGATCCTTGGTGACGACCAACACGGAAAGATGGGAACCGACGGCGTTGGCCGCCCGCAATCCGGCTACACCACCCCCGATGACCAATACGTCAGTGAAGCGGTGCAAGGCTCGTCGAGAATCAAAGGAGACGAGGTAACGGGGTGTCATCATGAAACTAGGTATTCTCGGGATCCCGGATCAAAGCCGTCAGTAGACCGTCGTATCGACATCTGGATGTTATACCGGATACGCTGATAGGTCATGAGTACGCCACCGCAGACCGATTCTGACCAAACCGCGCGGCCCGGACGCGATCACCTGGACGATCCCGCACGGCGAGCCGATTCGCGATCAATCCGCAACGGCGGTCCTGACGACGAATCGGAACGACCGCTGGAGCCAATGGACGCGCGACTGACGACCATTCAGCCCGGTGGCGGAATGGTGATGAGCATCGAATTGGCGTGGGGTCGTGTTCGCCGCTGGTACCTCCGCAGCTTTCGCAGCGGCTATGTCAATACATTGGCTCAGTCGCGGCAGGGCGACCGCGGCAGCTTGCCGTTTGATCCGATTGATCCACGAGACCTGAAGTACTATCGCAACCAGGCGACTTACTGGTGGGCCGATAGTGACGATCCATTTGCCTGGCGAGATTCGCTGGGATTTGTCCGTGCCGGCCTGGCCGAATTGATATTGATCGGTGGCACCTTTTTGATCCTGGCCGCCCTTGGGGCTTGGCTGTGGTGGCCCGCGGCGATTCCCATGCTGGTGCTGGCCGGTTTGGTCGCCTGGTTCTTTCGGAATCCGATTCGTGAGGTTCCAGAAACTACTGGAACCATCGTTTCCCCCGCCGACGGAAAGCTGGTGCAAATCGAACACATCGAAGACCCTGAACTCGGGCCGTGTGTCCAATTCGGAATCTTTCTCTCCATATTTAACGTCCACGCCAATCGAGCCTCGTTGCCCGGCCGTGTGGTCGCGATTCGTTATCGGCCGGGAAAGTTCATGAACGCGCTGCGTCCAGAATCGGCGAAAGAAAACGAGAACCTGGACGTCGTCATGGTGGCCGACGAATCACCGGCCAAGAGATTTCGGATACGGCAGATCACCGGCCAGTTCGCCCGACGCATCGTCTGCTGGGTCCAACCCGGTGATGTGCTCGCCCGCGGCGAGATGTTTGGGATGATTAAACTAGGCTCTCGAACGGAACTTGTCGTTCCGGCTGAGCCAGCTTTGGAGATCGTTGCCAAGATCGGCGATCACGTGGCTGCCGGCAGCAGCGTGCTGGGCCATTATCGAGCAATTGAGGTCAATTCTGCAAACCGTGCTTCCCCCGGCGAGGGAGAAATAAAGCCATGAAGTATCAATCAGGACGCTGCCAAGAATGGTTTCCGATCAAAGGCCGTGAAGTATGAGCGAGCTTAAACGCGGGCTGTTCCCGCGACCTCGTCGTGCTCGTTCTGCGTCCAGCGAGGCTGAAGATGCAGCCGGACGTTCCACCTTGACCTCCAACGGGCGTCGCCGGCAGAAGCGAAAGAAAAAGAAAAAGAAACGTCAACGTCGACTGACACTTGCCGTGCTGCCCACCATGCTGACGCTGGGCAATGGTGTCTGTGGTATGGCAGCAATCGCCGTTGCGATGAGCGTTCATCTGCAATGGCCGGACGAGCAAAAACTTTTGGTGGCCGGCATATTCATTTTTGCCGGCATGTTGTTCGACGCATTGGACGGATCGGCGGCACGGATGACGGGCCAGGCGAGCAAGTTTGGTGCTGAACTGGATAGCTTGTGCGATGCAATCACGTTCGGTGTCGCGCCCGCGGTTCTGGTGTGGCGAATCAGCAGTGCGATTTCGCCCAGCCGCTTAAGTTGGGGGATCGGGGTCTTGTTCACTCTGTGTGTCTTGATTCGGCTGGCACGATTCAATGTCGAAACCGATGAGGATGATCTGCACGAGGGCTTTGAGGGATTGCCGAGTCCGGCTGCGGCTGGAACCCTGGCCGCCTTCGCCATTGCGATCCCGAAGTTAAAAGAGATCAGCGTTGATCAAACATATTTCGATCAGGTGCGTTGGATCGCGGAGAAATCTTTACAGGCGGCGCCAGTGCTGGTTCCGGCTTTGGCACTGCTGTTGGCTTACCTGATGGTGTCTCGATTCCAATACCCGCATGTGATGCAGCAATTGATCCGTGGTCGATGGTCGTTCCACCAAATCGGCCAGGCAATATTTGCGGTTGTGGGCTTGATCGTGTTGCACGAATTGGCCCTCCCGATTGCGCTTTGCATCTTCGTTCTTGCGTCACCCGCTCGTGCGATCTTGACGGGTCGGCCGATGACCGCTGCGACTGCATTGGACGAACTGCCGTCTGCGGATGCGGACAATGTGGACACACCAACGAAGGAGGGCCAGGAGACGACCGATCCGAGCGCCGTCGACTCCCCCCATGCCGATTCCCTCTAAAACGGGATCGGATTGTCTCTGGCGTGTAAAAAAAGCGCGGATTTGATTTGGGGTTTATCGTCACAAAGATCGCAAACCGTTTAAGAACAGGGACTTAGCGAAACCGGAACGATTGAGCGCTCCGTTGACGAAGCTTTAGAATTCGCGATCCTTGTGCAGTCAAAGGGACCCGCCATCGATGGACTGCGGGTATTCACCGACTCGCATGCCTGATTCGAGAGTCGCCATTCGATGAAGAATTCTGCAACCCGCAAGCCGGAACGTCATGCACACGCCAGCCGGCTGTACAGTCACCTGGTCCCTGCCTACCAGGCTGTTTGGCCGGCGATTGCCCGCAAACGTATTCGTCAAGCGGTCGACTCGCTGAAGATTAGGGCGGGTGATCGCTTGTTGGAAGTTGGCGTCGGAACCGGACTGGCATTGGAAACTTATCCGCATCACGCCGAAGTCGTGGGCGTCGACCTTTCCGAAGCGATGTTGGCTGAAGCGGAACAATTGATCAAAGACCGGCAATGGGATCACGTCCGCGTGATGCCGATGAATGCGGAATCGTTAGAGTTCGAGGATTCCAGCTTTGATGTTGTCACTTCCTTTCACACCATTAGCGTCGTGTCGGACCCTGCAGCGATGATGAGCGAAATGGTCCGCGTCTGTCGTCCCGGCGGAAGCATTTTGATGATCAACCATTTTCGCAGCGACAACCCTCTGGTCGCCAAAGTCGTTGATTCAGCCAACCCCTTCACCCGGCGCCTCGGCTGGCGCACTGACTTGGAACTGGATGAGATCTTGAGGGAACAACCGTTGCGGTTAGATCATCGCTATAAGCTGAATCCGCTGTCGTTGTTCACGGTCATGAAAGCGACCTGCAAACCGGATGAAGCCGTTGCCGTCGGATAACGGTCAAGCGTTCCTGTCCTGGCCTACGGCTACTGTTGATTGGCTTTTTTCAGCTGCTTGGCGTAGACCCTGGCGACATCGCCCATGTAGTTTCGCGGTGCGTTCTCGGCCGCCTTGTACATGAACTTTCTCGCATCATCTGGACGACCGGTCGCATCGGCATACAGTCCGAGATAAAAGTCGCCGTAAAATTGAGCAGACTCACGTTCTTTGGAACCAATCGGCAATGATTCAACCTTATTGGTGACAATTTTCTGGTCGCCCGAGCTGAGCATCTTTAGAACTTCATCCATGGGCGGTCGCGGATCACCCGGCGCGGGCAATAACTTTGCTTTTGCCTCCGATGGAGATTCCGCTTTCGCGACGCACAAGAAATGCCAGGCAGCATTTTCGACATCATTCGGGTTGACGGTGCGATGAACCTCGAACTGACTGGCAGCGGCCTGATATTCGCCCATGAAGTACAGCGCGATGCCGCGTTGCCACAGCTGAGGCAGATCTTGTCGCTTTGACTTCAGATATCGGTCAAATAAGCGGACCGCCCACTCCACCTTGCCGGCACGCAGATAGATATCCGCTGCTTGCAGTGCCGTGCCCGGGTCTCGCGGTGCCAGCCGGACCATGCCGTCGGCATTCTCGATCGCATCTTTCGTATTGCCCTCACCGAGTGCCTGGAGGGCTTTGCTGCGCAGGGCGGCAACAGAAAAATCGTCTTGGGCCGGGAGTTGAGCGGACAAGATTGTCACAGCCAAAAAAGCAAGAATTCGCAAGCCGTTATTCACGTGAAATCCCTCACGTTCGAAGTCAAAGAGACGATTTGTTCCAAGCCTAATCAGACTTTATGGGAGTTACTATCTCCAACAATTCGATGGCCGGTTCCCCATCGCAATAAATCAGTGCCGTCCGCCCAAACAGGGTATCGCCGGCCCTAATCTCCAATAAGGAGGCGAGTTTTGGGCCTGCCTGGACTCGCCACAGTTCGCACAGTTGCACTTCACGTAACACATTGTGCTCGATCAATGCCCGGCCCAAGGGAATTTTCTGGCTTTCAATCAGCTGCCAAACCGCGGGCTCCAAGGAATCGACATTCAGCAACACGATTCCGTATTGAACGATCTTTCTTGTGTGCCGCGTCTGCAAAGTGATTTCGCGGGAATACCAGGAACCATCACGCCGGGTGCGATGGACAACGACCTCCACCGGTTCGCCATAGTGCGATTCCACGGTGACTGTCATATGAGCGTGATGATCGAGCAGATCGTCGTAGGGCGGGGGGACTTCGTCGACGCTGCAGAATTCGCCGAGTTGGGAATAGCCGGACGGATCGCTGTAGAACTGGTCCAGCAGTTGTTCAATTTTGACTTCGGAATCGTCTCGCGAAATCGCTCCGCCCATACTGAATTTGCTCGCTCTGGCTTACGAATTGAGATTGGAGATGAAAGAAATCAGGTACCACCATCCGCGACAGTCCTGCGGCTGCTGACCGTTACGCTTTTGATTCGGCCACGGCGGCTGCCGTCACTCCCAGTGATACGACCGAGGGTGCGGGTAGTTCCGGACGTTCCAGCACGGTGTCGACGAGGAAGTAGAAAAGCCGTCGCAAGGAATCGGGCTCAATCTCGTCGGCAACCATTTCGGCTCGCTGCTGGTGTTTATCCACCAGTCTCAGCGCCGTCTCGAAGACATTCGCCTTTTCATACAACTGCCTTACTCTGGCAAGCCGTTGCCCATCACTGCGTCCGCAGGTCGGATCCGCCAGCGTCAACAGTTCCTGTGCGTCGACATCATCCAAGGCCTCCAATGCAAGTGCCCACAGCACGGTTGGTCGTCCTCCAATCGCATCGCCGCCGGCGACCAGCTTGTTGGTATCATCTCCGGTAAAGTCCCCTAAGTCGTTCAAAATCTGGAAGGCGACACCCAAATTGCGGCTGAATTTGCGAATCGCATCACGATAGACTTCCGCATCCGCGGCCAGGCGGATACCGCTAAAGAGTGCAGCCTCAAAGGCCGGTGAAGTTTTCAAGGCGTAAACTTTCAACGCGTCCAGGGGCGTCAAGCGGCGGTCTTTCTTGTCACGCCACAGCAACTCGGCGCCCTGACCTTCGGCCAAACGAGTGTGTGCGTTGGCTAGTGCGTCCAGCACATCGACTCGCGCCTCGGCGGAAACGTGGCCGGTATCATCTTTGCGACTCAACAACCGATATCCCAGGCCGATCAGGTAATCGCCGATGTTGATCGCCGTGGGCAAGCCAAAACGACGGTGCACGGCTGGTTGTCCGTAACGAAACGAATCGTCGTCCTCGATGTCATCGTGCACCAAACTCGCTTTGTGGAACGTTTCAATGCTCATTGCCGCACGCCGCACGGCATCCGGCAGCTGATCCGCGATCTCAGCACCTTGGGCGTCCGTGCAGGCCCCGCCGGTCATGGCATCGTAAGCCGCTAACGTGACGAACGGGCGCGAGTGCTTTCCGCCTCGCGCTAGGAAGTCGTAAGCGATGTGCTCGGTCGCGGCGACCGCATCGAGCCGGTCGATGTGTTCCATCGTGACTGCGTCGTCGCCGATCGATTCGGCAGCGCGAACTCGCGGCGAAAGACGATCCAACGATGCCGGCAGGAACAGGTCGTTGGCTGCCCGCATCAAGTGCACATAGGTTCTGGTTTTTTGCCGCGCCGGTATGTACGGAGTGCGGATCATCTGATCGACCCACGGCTCGTCAACTTTGGTGTTGCGACAATCACTGCTCAGCAGCGGCACGGCCATGCAGGGAATGCCGGCTAATAAAACCTTATCAATTGCCTTTTCCAAAACATTCAAGCAGGCAACGCCGACAACCGCGTCCACGTATCCGCCGACGATGATTTTCATCACCACCGGCGAACCTTCGGCGACCAGCACTCGATAGCCCATCTGCTCGGCCAGACCACGAAAGTCCGCGATGCTGCAAGCACCACATTCTTTGCAATTCATTCCGAACTGGTCGTAATCTGCGGGGCAGCCTTCGGCATGTTTCAGGCAATGCGGCAACAAGAACAATCGTCGCTCCGGCGGCACCGCTTGCAACGCATCTTGCCAAAACGAACTGCTGATCATCACCATCATCCAGCCCAAGTAGCCTTCCGGCAGATCGGCTTCGGACAACGCTCGACTTGCAATCTGCTCCAATTCGTCTTTGCTCATCGGCACGCTGCGATCGAGCCGCGCGGCGATCTGCCGGCAACGAGCTCGCAAGCTTTCCCGCAGCTGCAGCGTGGGCGGGACTTCTTTCAGATGGCTGGTTTTGCGACGCGCAGATCTACCACCGGCCGGCGGTGCTGCGGACGTGGTCTCAGTGGGGCTTAGTCCGGTAGACAATCCGCTTACCTCAGTGGTCACTCTGGATGAAATTCAAATCAGTTAAGGCCAAAATCAGCGAGGCCACCGCGGGTCGTACTCGTCCGCCGTCGCTCTCAAATACTTGCCAAGTGCCGCCACGGTAAACACCAGGGGATACAGCCGTTCGTGATACCAGAGCTTTGCAAAGTAGAATCCAATCGGCCAGGGGACCCGATGACGACCATCACGTACACTCTGAATCAGAAATTCGACGCCTGGGATTATAGCCGCCAACAAGGCGTCGTTCCCAGCGGCGGTCAGGGAACCGGCAGATTCGTCGGACTTCAGGCCGCCGGCAGACGATGATCTAACTCCGTCTGCCGCCTCAAGTTCTCGCCGAACCAGCAAAACCGTGGAAAGCGCGTCGACGGCCAGGGCGGTTTCTTCAACGCTGCTGACCAGATTTTCGCCACCGGGCAGCGAACGCCGCAGCATAACGGGGCGGAGCGAGGGGCCGCCCCCCCAGCCGCCGTCCGAATTCTGACTGGCCAGCAAGTACCGGCAGCCACGGCTCTGAACTTCCCCATCTAGCGATCCATCCGCCAGAACTCGCGCCGTTCCGTAAACCGGATTGGTCTCGTCCGCCAGATCTTGATTGCCAAACCAAAGCGGTAGCCAGGCACCTTCCTGGCGCTGCTGTCGCCGCAAAAAGCGATGACCACGATCGATCGATCTTTGCGAGTCCTTATTTGCTCGGCTGCCGGCGGCGCTGCTAACCGTGAGTGCTCGAATCGCATGCGCGGTCAAATCAGTACTGCTGCGATCGAACGGGAGCTTTCCCCAACCCCGGCAAAAAGTCGGCCAGCCGCCATCACGGTTTTGCAGTTTCAGCAACCATCGCCGTCCGTCACTGACTGCCGCATCGATCCGCAGCTGCTGGTGCTGCCGGAGCCAACGTCGCATCTGGTGAAGCGCCAAGATCGCCGCCGGCGTGTCGTCGCTGTCAGGCACGGCGCCGCTTAAGTCGCTCCATCCCCATCCGCCGGGCTCGGCGCCGGTAAACGGGTGACGCTGCCGATGCTGACAGGTCAAATGCCAATCGAGCAATGACGCGCTGCACCAATCACCGTCATCGTCGGGATCACACGCCAGCGCATGAACGGCAAGCGATGTCACCCAAGTTGCCAGGTTTGTATCGATCGGCCAACTGCCATCATCGCGCATCGAATCACGCAAGAACCGCATGCCGCAATTGGTGACTTGATGATCGACGCGTCCAGTCGCAGCCAGACTCATCACCACAAACGAGGTCAGCGGCGTCGCTTCCAAGTAACCGCCGCTTTCGGGTTGCATTCGCGTCAACACGTTCATGGTTCGATTGATCGACGCGGCCCGCAGCCAGCGCAGCGGTGCAAACGCTCGCTTGCCGTGAAAATGTCTTGCCTGGCCAATTGCCACCAAAGCTGGAATCGCATAACTGACCACCGGCATCCGCAATAAGCGATACATCGACTGAGGAAACACAGCCGCCTCGAAAGGCAACGCCGCAACATCGTCCCAGTCGACCAGCCCGGCGAGGGCAAGGTTGGTGAGAATCGGAATAACAAAGGTCTTGTCTTTTCCGTAACGCTGACGAAGTGCAGCCCGCCCACCGGCTGTGTCGATGTATTTTCGTAGCGAGTCCAACTGGTGTTCCGCCAGTTTTTCACCCGCCGCCGTTTCGGCCAGCGTCGAGGCGGCCAAGACCAGGTAGCTGGTGGCAATGTTGGAATGACTGCGATCGGTGTCACCGAATCCACCATCATCGTTTTGCTGATCACGCAAGTAGTCGATGCCTTTGCCAATCATGTTGGCGATTTGCTGATCACCCGCGTCACGGTTCAGGAATACGGCGGACATCGCGCTGACCGCGGTCGCCGTGCTGAGTGCGGAGGCGGCCAGTTGGCCGAGCCAATACCCGTCTTCGGTTCGCTGGGCCAGCAATTCCCGGCGCAGCTGAGTGAGCGTTTGGCGAGCTTGCGGGCGAATCGGAGCGGTCATTCGTCTTTCAGGTATCGGTGTTTGGGCCTCCATCGTAGCCTCGAGCCCGGAAACTTGTGCCCCTGTGTCCCGTCGCAGAGGCGCGAGGCTACTATCATTGACCCAGCAACATTCAAACCGGAGGTACTTTCGATGCGACGACGTGACTTCATCCAACTCTCCGCCGCGACCGGCATGGCGTTGTCAACGGGCGCTCTTGCTCGTGGTCCGATCGACCGCAGCGGCCCGCCGCGATTCCAGCTCGGCCTGGCTGCCTATTCGCTCCGCAACTATTTTTCCTACATGAAGGGCAAAGCACGCAAACCCCATGATGACGGCGCGGCGATCGATATGCTTGGCTTTCTGGACTACTGCGCCGCACAACAATTCGATGCCGCGGAATTGACCAGTTACTTTTTCAAGCCCGATGCCGACGACGATTACTATCGCAACCTGAAACATCAAGCCTTCCTCCGCGGGCTGATTATCTCGGGAACCGCAATCGGCAACAACTTTACCGTCGGCAAGGGCCCCAAACTGGATAACGAGATCGAACAAGCGATCCGTTGGATCGATCGGGCGGCAATCCTCGGCGCTCCGCATATTCGTTTTTTTGCCGGCACCGGCAAACAACTTGCCGATGACCCCAAGCGAATCGACGAAGCCGCCGAAGCAATCAACCACTGTGCCAGACACGCGGCAGCCAAGGGAATCTTCCTGGGTATCGAAAACCACGGCAAGTTAACCGCCCAGCAAATGATTGAAATCATGGATCGGATCGACAGCGACTGGGTCGGCATCAACCTGGACACCGGCAACTTCATCAGCGACGACCCTTACGCTGACTTGCAACGCTGCGTCAGTTATGCCGTGAACGTGCAAGTCAAAGTGAGCATGAAAAACCCGGACGGCAGCGAGCAGCCTGCTGACATGAACCGGATCGGCAAGATTCTTAAAGACGCCGGTTACCAAGGCTTTGTCATCCTGGAATACGAAAACGAGAAACCGTACGAGCATATTCCGGCCGCGCTGCAAAAACTGCGCGCAGCGCTGGCTTAGCCAGGCAAAGAAAGGCTTAGCCAGGCAAAGAAAGGCTTAGCCGGGTAAAGAAGGGCGCAGTCAGGCAAAGGTCCATCACGGTTCTCCGCGGTTCCCAACTACTTCGTCCTTCGACATTCCTTGTTCGTTATTGGATGTTGTTCTGTCAGGCAATGAAAACCGCAGAACATCGAATAAGAAATGTCGAAGGACAAAGTTAAGAAAGTCTGTCTGCCCACCACCAACCGACATTTAAACCGTCTTGGACGCAGGTAAAGCAGGTCGCCGTCAAGAAGAATGATGCCGCCGGCGTGTTATCGACGAAAGTCGTTGATGTCTGCGATCGTCTGACTCCATTCGCCCTGGAAGGGGATGGCGCGGTCGTCGACGTAGACGAACGCGGGCGGCTTGTGGGCACAGATTTCATCGACTTCGATGTCGTGTTTGGCCAGCCATCGACTGATCGCTTGACGCCCGTCTTCTGTCCGGCTGCGAGCGGAATGCACAACGACGCGATATCGTTTTCTCAAGTGCTCGATGGCCTCGCGGACGCCATGAATCGGCGGATCGGGGATCGTCGCCTCGCCTTGCCAACCCGATCGATACGAATGGATCACTCCGTCGAAATCGAGACAGATGGTCTTGATCGCCCGTTCGATTTGCAGCTTATCCAACAAATCCAGTGATGCCGGTCGCGTTGCCAGAATCCGATCGATGGCGTCGTGCCCCTCCAGCCAGGTCTGATCGTCCCACGGTTGGTCGTTGTACACGCGTGTGAAGTGATCACGTGAGTGATGCCGACCCGGCAGCCGCAGCCAACTGCCCAAATGATTCGAACCGCGGGTGCCGGGGAACAAATCCGGCATGTTGTCCAACCCGCGCCGCGAATAATCGGAGACGATTTGTTCCAGAAAAGCGCGGACGCTGTCAAAACGCATCGGTTGTTCGAAGACGATCCAAAGATGGAATCCGCCCATCCCGTTGGAATCAAAAAGCAGTGGGTCGAGACCGAGTTTTTGCAGTTCGGTATACCAACCCCTTGCGGCCACAAAGTTGGCTTCGGCCGTGACCGACAAATCATGTTCGTCGTGCCGGTCAATGTCGATCGCCATCCAGCGGGACGAACCGTCCGTGCCGCTGCTGTGGATTCCAAGCACGCCGCCATCGGTCGCTTTGAAATGTTTTTCCAGCGAGCTGGTGCCCAAAAAAACCTTGCCGCGTTCGTCGCGAAACGGTGCCGTGATCGCGTTGCCTTGAAAACCGGTCTTGGAATCCTTTTTTTCCTTGCGGTTTCTTTTTGGCAAGTAACGCCCCCAAACATCCGTGCGGTTGACCAGATTAGCCAAAATCCATTCCGCTAACTCCGGTCCGCGAGACCTCCACTCGTCGGCGATTTGCTGCAGGTAGGCTTGGTCTTGTCGCGGCATTTGGCTGCTTTGTCTCAACCCGATCGACGTACCTGTGAGCCTGTCGTCGCTTGGTTGTGATCACGGTCACGAACATTTTGCAGATACTCAGCCAAGGCCTTTTGACTCTCGGGCATGGCGGTCATGCTGGCGACGTCGATCGCGGCCGCACTGCCGTGGTAAGTATCTGAGCAGGCGGTCAATTCGCTGTCGGCTTCCAGCGTACGCCGGACGACGTCGTGGGCAAGCCGGCGTTGCTGGGCGTCCAGCACGATCGGCATATCTTGCTGGTCACACCAGAAATCAAAGTGCCGACAATCGACTTTATCAACAGCACCGCTCCACTCGTCGACTGATACAGCCCCACTGACCTCACCCGAGACACCGGGCAACATGACTTCGACGATCAGGAATTCTCGGATCATTTTCTTGTCAGCCAAATCCCGGCAACCGCGGCCTGGGATGGTGAAAACATCTCAGTCCGGGGTTTTTGTGGCATAGCGAACATGCGTTGGTTGTGGCCAAGACAGCATCAGTTTCATGGAAGCGCGAGGCTTCCGCCGAGCCGAAGCGTCGGAAAACGCGTTGCGGCTCCAGGGAAGCCTCGCCCTCCCAGCGGTTGGGAAACTTGTCTTCTAGATACCTTACATCCGATTTGCTTGCATTAGGAGCGTCGCCGCAAAAAATCCTCAGCAAGGATCGATCCCGGTCCGCTCGCTCAAGAATGCCAACAGATTCTCAAGATCATCGGTTCCCACACGCGTTTTGCCGTCGTGCTCGATCAGCACGCAATCGCGACCCCAGATGTTCCAGACCCAGCCGCCGCGAAAGCTTTTGTGGATTCCCCAGCCTTCCATGAAGGTACTGCGGTCCCTGGCGAGCAACGTGATTTCGTTGTAGCGAATCGACGTTGCAAATAGTGGCAAGGGCCCAAACTGAATTCGCAGTTGATCCCCTTCGTCCCTGACGTCCAGGTAATGAAAGCTGGCACCAAGAACCGCCAATGCTGCTGCGGAGCCGAGACAGATCAAAGCGGTGGCCGGCGGCATGGGGGCTAACCACGCCAAGGCCAGCGTGCCGGCTGCCGAGGCGTAGATCAGCAAGCTCATCGGTGCCCGCTGGACGTGATGATAGGTGTGGCTCACTTCCCTGCCGGCTCGCTCATTTCTTTTCCAGATTGGTGAACGCGTGAATCGTGCTGGAAGTGTATGTTTCGCCGGGTTTCAGGATGATCGACGGAAAATTGTCGTGGTTCACACTGTCGGGAAAGTGTTGCGTTTCCAAACAAAGGGCGCTTCGATGGGCGTATTCTTTTCCCCCTTTTCCCTTTTGTCCCTTCAGAAAGTTACCGGAGTAAAACTGGATGCCGACTTCCGTGGTGGTGATTCGCAGCTGCCGTCCGGACTTGCGGTCAGTCAAGACCGCGGCGAGCCGATACTTGGAATCGTTCGTTTCCGGTTCATTGAGTACGAAGTTGTGGTCGTAACCAATCGCTGCTGTATCAGTCAGCGTGTCGATCCGTTTTCCGATTTTGGTTGCCTTGCGAAAGTCAAGTTCGGTACCTTCGACGCTTTTCAGTTCGCCGGTCGGAATCAACGTCTCATCGACGGGAGTGAATTTGTCGGCGTTCAACTTGAGCACGTGATCCAAAACCGTCGGGCTGCCTTCGCCGGCAAGGTTAAAGTAGGCGTGGTTGGTCAAGTTGACTGGCGTCGCCTTGTCGGTGGTGGCCTGGTAGCTGATCGTGAGCCGATTGTGATCTTTGGGGACAAAGTATCGAACGGTGATGTCCAGGTTTCCGGGATAGCCTTCTTCGCCGTCGGGACTGGTGTATTTAAAGGCAACGCCGGACCCTTTTTCGTTTTCAAACGGCCGCGCCTTCCAGACGACTTTGTCCAAACTGCGCTCAACGCCCCCGTGCAAGTGGTTCGGTTTGTCGTTGATCGCCAACGTGTACTTTTTGCCATCCAGGGTAAATTCGCCTTTGGCGATGCGATTGCAGACACGGCCGGTGGTGTTACCAAAGTACTGGTTGTCTTCACTTTCGTACCCGGCAACGTTGTCGAACCCGAGCACCACGTCGGCGGTCTTGCCTTCCGCATCGGGAACATGCAATTGCACCAACGTGGCACCGCGCGTCATCACTTTTGCAATCAAGCCCTTGCTGCTTTTGATCGAATAAAGTTCGACGGCCGTGCCAGCTTTGGTCTTTCCAAATGCCTCGGATGTGGGCTCGTCCGCTAAGGTGGGAGCGACCAGCAAAACAAGCGTACAAAGTGAAAGCGTGCCAAGTGAAATTGACTGTGCGGTGATAAACTTCTTCATGCTGATCGGTCTCATCGGATGTTACGAAAGCGGACTGGAAATCGGGGGGACCAGATTGTAGGTGCTTGCCTTGGGAGTCTCAAATCGGCCCGGCAATTCATTCTTTCGATCGTTCAAATCATTCTTTTCCGTTGCTTTTCACGTTCAAAACCTGCGTCAGCGTTTTACGAATATTCGCTTCACTGCCGCGCGCCGACCACCGCCAGCTGTGACCGAAGCCTTCGTCAAACGCTTTTTGGGTCGGAATGTAGCCGGGCCAGCATTCCCCGTAGCCAATCGACATCACGAAGGAGTCCGGGCGCAGTTGCTGGGCCATGAGCTGATATCCGACAAAAGCCTCGCCGGGAAACAAAACGATCTGTGCGGGGCCGAGATCCAAGCAAGGCAGATCAATTTTCTGGCCAGCGGCGATGCGGTCCAAACTGCTCAGCCCCATGGCTGCCAGGATTCGCTTGTCGATTGTCGCATTCTTGTTAAGCAAAGTCGCTTGCAGCGAGTCGCGTCGAAATCCTTGTCCTTCATGAAAAGGAATCTCCAGCTCGGCACTGCGGAATTCAAACCGCTCCACGGCATGCCGCGTGGTCTGATTCCAGGCGGCCACCATGCCGGCGTAGACTCGCTCGCCCAACACGCCGCGGGTGGCCGGCGCTCCGTCGTTGTATTTTCCCGCGGTCACGTCGCCGCTGCAGCCGCTGACGTAGATTTGCTTGACGCCGGGATGTGCCAACTGAAACCGCCGTCGGGCGATGCCGACAAAATCAGCACTCACACCACCGCGACCGTAGTAGCTCATGGGATGCGTGGCGTAGGCGTGCAGGGCGACAAGCGGCCTGTCGCCGTTCCAGAAACTAATGGTTTTCAGGAACGGATCGATCTCGCCATCCGGCGCGTTGGCGAGAAACGGGTCACGGCCCGATTGGCTGTAGCGATTGAATTTCACTTGACCATCCGGGTCGACGACTCGCCGGCTGGAGGCAACACGCTGAACTCTTGCTTGGCCCAGGCCGAGATGCGTGACGGGCGTTGCCGCGGTCATGGCTTGCTTGATCGCGGCGGTAACGCGGTCGATGCAGTCTTGGTGAAAATCGGTGTCGTACAATTCATTGGCCAAACCGACTTGATCCAGATATTTTTGCGCGCCCGAGTCGGTCACCGGGGCGTCATGTTGGTGCAAGCAACTGAGCATCACACGTTCTCGATCCGTGCCGACGGTGTCCGCGATTGCCTCACGCCACTGGTCATAAGCTCCGTTGCGGACCTCGCACCAATCCAGCGCGACAATCACGACAGGCTTTTGCATGCCGGTCAAAACAAAACCGTGAGCCTCCAAAGGGTCATCGATCTGCTTCGATTTGGTTGGCAGAATTCCCATGCACCGATGGTTCAGCGGGATCGTGATGTCTTCGCGAAACCCGCTGATCTGGTAGCCGGCATCTTGGGCCCCGGCAGTCATGCCGACCATGATCGCCAGGACGAATACCGCGGACAGTTTTTTCATGGCAACGAGATTGCGAGCAAGGTCAAACAACATAGAATTGCAGTTTATCGGATTCAAAGTCGTCGCGGCGCGGACGAACGGCAAGTGTTTCGACTTCGCCCGCGGAGCGACATTCCTCTTTTACGGAGCAAATATCATGGGCAAGCAGATCGACTGGAGCTACCACCGTAAGGGATGAACGTCCTGCAAACACGCGCAAGAGTTTCTTGCCACCAAAAAAATTAAAACGGACGAACAGATTGATGCCCGCAAAGAGCGGTATGGCCAGGAAGAGGCGATTGAGCTGCTGAAGGGGATGCACAAGCTGGTGGTCGCCAAAGGAAAGAAAACGACCGAAGTCGACCTCAAGAAGAATCGCCCTGACGACGAAACGTTGGCGGGATTGATGCTCGGCCCAACCGGCAATCTGCGGGCGCCGACGATCAAGATCGGCAAGACCGTGTTGGTGGGATTCAACGAAGACTCGTACGCTGAGCAGTTTGGCTGAGCAGTTTGGCTGAGCCCGCCAGGCAGGCCGGTGAGATGGTCGCTGGCCGGATGATAGTGCGTAAACGTGTTTGGCCGTGGGTGTTTCGATTGCTCTGGCAGCGATATGCTTTAGAGATAATCTCCCTCGCAACCACCGGAAGGTCCACCTACATGTCACGCGACCCCAAGATCACGTTCAGCACGGAATTGTTGCGACGGTTGCACCACATCCATCGTCAGCTTACGGAACTGCGAACCCAGCAGGATCGTGGCCCCCGACAAATCAAAGCGGGCGAAGCGATAGTTGCCAAGGCTCAGGCCGATTTGGACGCGGCCAGAGAATCGCTGAAGCAAGCGCGAGTCTCATGCGACGAACGACAGTTGCAACTGAAGTGGCGTGAGGATCGCATCGAGGATCTTCGCAAGAAGCTGAACACCGCCTCCAGCAATCGAGAGTACGATACGCTGAAAGAGCAAATCGCAGCCGATGAGCAAGCCAACGCCGTCTTGAGCGATGAGATTCTTGACGGCTTGGAGCGGCTTGATGTGCTTGAGCAAGAAGTCACAGAGGCGGAATCTGAATGGAAGAAGTCCGAGTCCGAACAAAAAGAGCGGATTGTCGAAATCGAAAAGCGGATGGTTTCCGTCTGCGAGGATCTGGAGCACTTCCATCAGGAGCGCGAGAAGGCGGAGGCCGAGATTCCTTCCGAAGCGTTAGCCGACTACACGCGGCTGACGACGGCAAAAGGTGAAGACGCCTTGGCTCCGGTGGAAAACGAAGGATGTGGTGGCTGCTATCAAACCTTGACGACGCAAACGATGGATCGACTCCGCTTGTCACAACTTGTCCGCTGTCCCAATTGCAACGCCTTCCTGTACTTGTCCGAAGACACGCGAGTGTCCTGATGGCTGCCACCGCTGCGTTACCGGATTTAGCATGATCGTGGTTGGCATTGTTGGTACTCCTGCCGGCGGCAAGTCGACGGCCGCGGCATACCTGCAAGAAAAGGGCGGGGTCTGGATCAATGCGGACGCCATCGCCCGCGATGCTCTGAATCTCCCCCATCTGCGGGATCAGCTGGTCGGTTTCTTTGGCAGCGACGTGATCGA
>JBFJVZ010000031.1:0-29994 GCA_041623895.1 Pirellulaceae bacterium
ATACCCGGCTACGAGGTCTTGCGGAATCCTGCTGCCGTGCGGCTTCAGATCGAACAGGCGATCGATGAGCGTGCGTCGTGACCTCCCCCTCATCCCCGGACCGGTACTATTCTAAAGTACGCCCGGCGGGATTCGAACCCACAACCTTCGGCTCCGGAGGCCGACGCGCTATCCAATTGTGCCACGGGCGCGAGAATACAGATTGTGACAAGACGCGACAGGGAGCGTCAAGAAGCCGTTGTCGCTAGCCCCCTTGTATCACCACGTGAGTATAATCGGACGGCCCGATTTGTGATCTTTGGTACTGACTTCATGTTCATTCATCATCAGCGCGCACTGCATCGCTGCGGGTTGGGTCGCCGCGGTCTGATCCATTCCCGTTTTTCCCGCCCCTTCCAGGCTTCCTAAGGCGGACACACCGCCTGTCACAGCGAATCGAAAGTCAGCAACAACCCCCCGCTCAGTTCGTGGCCTACGCTACCAAAGCCGTGCGATTAAACTCGCTGCTGTCGACCTCCCAACGTTGCCCGTGATGGTGCGTGCTACGCTCCCTCCCAAGTTGATCTAACCGTGGCAATACACGTTAGCCTCGAACACCGTACGTGCTACAAGTATGACCGGCCCATTCGCCTGTCCCCGCACGTGATTCGTCTCAGGCCGGCACCGCATGCGCGGACGCCGATCCATGACTACCAGTTCACGATTGAACCTGCCGAACACAAGCTGCATTGGCAGCAAGATCCGTTCGGCAATCAAATCGCGCGGGTGGTTTTTCCTGAACCGATGACGGAGTTCGCCGTCGATGTGCGGCTGGTTGCCGAATTGACGGTTATCAATCCCTTCGATTTTTTCGTCGAAGAATATGCCGAACAATTTCCCTTTCAGTACGACGCAGCGCTGCGACATGAATTGGAACCCTATTTTGAAAAGACGGAAGCTGGCCCGCTGCTGGCCGATTGGCTGGGGGGCATTGATCCGTCTCGGCGGCGGATCGTCGACTTTCTGGTCTACGTCAATCAACGGTTGCAGCAAGACATTGGTTACAACATTCGATTAGCGCCGGGCATTCAAACTTGCGAACAGACACTGGAGCAGCGCACGGGATCGTGCCGCGACACCGGTTGGCTGCTGGTTCAGATTCTCCGGCACGTCGGCTTGGCCGCGCGATTCGTGTCGGGCTACCTGGTGCAACTAAAGCCGGACGAAGAATCGCTGGACGGGCCGTCAGGAACGGATCATGATTTCACCGACCTGCACGCTTGGGCTGAAGTCTACGTTCCCGGTGCCGGCTGGATCGGCTTGGATCCGACATCCGGTCTGTTCGCCGGCGAGGGGCATATTCCTTTGGCCTGCACACCCGATCCGGTGAGCGCGGCGCCGATCACTGGGGCGGCGGAGAAGTGCGAAGTTGAGTTCGACTTTCTAAACGAAGTCAAACGCGTTCACGAAGACCCGCGCGTGACGCGGCCCTATACCGACCAGCAATGGAATGCAATTCGAGAATTAGGCCGCCAAGTCGACGACGAACTGCAACGGCTTGATGTGCGATTGACGATGGGCGGTGAGCCGACTTTCGTTTCCATCGACGACATGGAAGGCAAGCAGTGGAACACGGAAGCGCTGGGCATTCACAAACGACAGCGCGCCGGTGTACTGCTGAAACGCTTGAACGCTGCCTTCGCCTCCGGCGGCTTACTGATTTACGGCGAAGGCAAATGGTACCCCGGTGAACCGCTGCCGCGCTGGGCGCTGGGCTGTTTCTGGCGGACCGATGGTATCCCACTGTGGCGCAACGCTGCGCTGATCGCCGACGAGTCACGAAGCGGGAACAGGAACGCCGCAGACGCTGAGCGTTTTGGCCAGGTCTTGTCCAGCAAGCTGGGCATCGCAGCGCAATTCCTGGTCGCGGCTTATGAAGATTGGGTCTACTACTTGTGGCGCGAAAGCCAACAACCGCCGGGCATCGATGCCATCGCCATCCCTTGGGCGCCCCAGTTTCGCGACGACCTCAGTCTCGCGCTTTCACGCGGTTTGGAGGGGCCCGTGGGTTACGCGTTGCCGCTCCGCTGGAATCGGGAAGCCGGCCAATGGCAATCGGGTACTTGGGTTTTTCCACGAGGCCAGATGTTCTTGCTGCCCGGCGGCTCGCCGATGGGACTGCGGCTACCGCTGGGTCAGCTTCCCTGGGCCATCGAAGAGTACTTTGAGTACGACTACATCCCTCCATCTCCGCAGCAACCCGCCGGTGCAGGATCCGTCCCGGTGGACGGTCCGGGGCCGCCGGCTGCCGACGCGACGGCGGAAACGATGCGAACTTACTACAAACAATTTGTGGAAGTGCCCTGCACCGCCTTGTGCATCCAGCCCCGCGACGGCCAGTTGTTTGTCTTCATGCCGCGTCTGGAAGACTTTGATCACTACGCGGCCTTACTCTCGGCGGTCGAAGATACCGCGGATGAACTGAACCTGCCGGTGCTGATCGAAGGCTACGAGCCACCTTCGGCTCCGCAGTTGGATTCTTTGAAAGTGACTCCCGATCCGGGTGTGATCGAAGTCAACATTCACCCCGCTGACAACTGGGACGATTTGGAACAGAACACTGTCGAGTTGTACGAGCAAGCGCGGCTGTCTCGCCTGGGCACAGAAAAGTTCATGATGGATGGGCGGCATACGGGTACCGGTGGCGGCAACCACGTGACCCTGGGCGGACCCACTCCGAAGGACAGTCCTTTTTTGCGGCGACCCGATCTGCTCCGCTCGCTGATCACTTATTGGCAACATCATCCCTCGCTGTCGTACTTGTTTTCCGGACTGTTCATTGGCCCAACATCGCAAGCCCCGCGGGTCGATGAACGCGGCAACCATTTGCTGGATGAATTGGAATTGAGTTTGGCTGAAATGGAGTCCGGGATATCAGCGAACGCGCTGGATCGATGCTTGCGGAGTTTTCTGGCAGACTTGACCGGCAATACTCACCGAGCCGAGTTTTGTATCGACAAGCTCTATCCCCACGATCGTCCCCGGGGCCGGCTGGGATTGGTCGAGTTCCGGGCTTTTGAAATGCCACCGCACGCGCGGATGAGTCTGGCACAGATGCTGTTGCTGCGCGCCTTGATTGTGCGATTCTGGCGGACGCCGTATCGGCAGCCACTGGTCCGCTGGGGCACGGAGTTGCACGATCGTTTTATGCTGCCGCACTATGTCCGCGGCGACTTTGCTGCGGTAATGCAGGAGCTGGCGGCCGAGGGTTATCCGTTCGAGCTTGGTTGGTATGAACCATTCTTTGAGTTTCGGTTCCCCGTCTATGGTCGCGTGCACTACGGCGGCGTTGAATTGGAACTGCGGATGGCATTGGAACCCTGGTTGGTGTTGGGTGAAGAAACCGCAGCACATCGTCAGGCCCGCGTGGTCGACTCGGCGGTGGAACGATTAGAAATCATTTGCCGCGGTCTCGATCCGGAGCGGTACCGGATCACTTGCAATCGCCGCAGCTTGCCTTTGCACGAGACCGGTGTTCCGGGCGAGTACGTTGCCGGTGTTCGCTTTAAAGCGTGGAAAGCCGCCTTCGGGTTACACCCCACGATCGAAATGCATGCACCGTTGGTGTTCGATGTCTTTGATATCCAGTTGGGTCGGTCGATTGGCGGTTGTGTGTATCACGTTTCCCATCCCGGCGGACTTGGCTACGAGACCTTTCCGGTCAACGCCTTTGAAGCCGAAGCGCGGCGGATGTCGCGATTCTGGCATTGGGGGCACAGCGCGGGCGACCCGCCGCTGCCGGAATGGGTCAGTCGGATCAAGGATCACTATGCGGGGCTGCTGCCGATTGAGCGCGATCCGCTGGACGAACCCAATCCGGACTACCCACACACCTTAGACTTGCGCCGCGAGATCAAGTGATGAGCACGCGTGTTGCCCTGAACCATCGTCTAAGTTTTGCATTTCACCGACCGGTGAACTTGATAACGCTGTGGTTACGCCTGCGTCCGGCGCCGCACACGGCAGCGAAGATCGAAGCTTATACGTTGCAGGTGCACGCCGAGCCCAACTGGTTGAATTGGGTTTGCGATCCCTTTGAAAACCATCTGGGACGGCTGGATCTTCCCGAGCCCGTTGGTCGCGTCGGTTTGGATGTCGACTTCATCGCCGAACTTGCGCCGACCAACCCGTTTGACTTTCTAGTCGAACCGTTTGCCAACGATTATCCGTTTGAGTATCCCGATCAGGTGCGGAAGGAACTGTCGCCGTATCTGCTTCTCCAGAACAACGGTCCGGTCTTTGCAAACTGGCTTGATCAGCTGGATTGTTCGCCCTGCTACCTGGTCGAGTTTCTGGCGCGGCTGAACGAGCAGGTTCACCATAAGCTGAGGGTTTTGTCGCCGACGACCCCCAAGCGTGTTGATCTGGGTGCGGTCGTCAATCGCGGCGGCGGTTGTCCCTGGGATTTGGCTTGGGCGCTAACCCAGAGTTTGCGTTTTGCCGGTTTGGCTGCTCGCTTCACTTCCGGTTACTTGATTTCACTGGGCAGTCAAGCCGGCGGCAACGATCTGGCCAGCCTGCACGCCTGGAGCGAAGTCTTCGTGCCCGGCGCGGGTTGGGTTGGACTGGATCCGAGTTCAGGCATCCTGACCGCCGAGTGTCACGTGCCGCTTGCCAGCGCGCCTGATTCGTTTCGCACCTTTCCGCTGGTTGGCATTCTTGAGCAAGCCGTGGAAAGTAGCCGAAACGAAGTACAGGTGCGGCGATTGAACCCCGTCCCGCCCGGCAAACCGTTCAGTGAAACGCAGTGGCGCGATATTACTGCTACCGGCCATTACATCGATGACGCGTTGACAAAGGATCAGATCGGCTTGTGCAGCAGCGCCGAAGTGAACTTTGTTTCCGCCGCCAACGAACAATTGCCGGAATGGACTCATGATGCCCTGGGCGACGACAAACGTCAGGCAGCACAGGCACTGATGAAGCGGCTGAAAACGACCTGGGCGGCGGGCGGCGCGATCCACCTGAGCCAAGGGGAACACTTCCGGGGCGAACCAACGGCACGGTGGCAACTGATTTGTTCGTTCCGCGCAGACGACCGCCCACTGTGGAAGAACCCCGCTCTGCTGGCCGCTTGCCGGGATTCAAACCAATCGGTCAGCAGCCATGATGCGGAGCGGTTTGCGCAAGCGCTGGCGACAGCCCTGGGACTCAGCACGGACTTGCTTATCGCCGCGCACGAAGACCCTCTACACCAAAGCTGGACCAACGCCTCGCTGTTGGCCTACATGCCGAGCGCCGAGGAACTACAAGATCCTTTGCAGCGACAAGCACTGGCCGATCGACTCTCGGTTACCCACAGTGAACCCTGTGGTTACGTTTTGCCGCTGCGTTGGGATCCTGTGCGGCGGGGTTGGGCGAGCGGTCGGTGGCAGTTTCGTCGCAGCCAGCTTTACCTGTTGCCGGGAGACTTCCCCATCGGTTTCCGTCTGCCGCTTGAAAGTTTGGCGAAGGAGACCGTGGAAGCGGACGACCTTGCACTCGAGCCCAGTCCTTTCGAGGACAAGCCATTGCTGGCCGAGGTTTACGGTGAAGCCAGCGCGAGGCAGACCGTCATTGGCCCACCGCCGGCGACGCTGGCCGACGCCGACCGTGGCGATCACGGCCGTGCGCCGCGAACGGCATTGTCTGTCGAAGCCCGAACTGACGGCTTGTACATCTTCTTACCGCCGATCCATGATGTCGAGCATTACGTGGATTTGATTGCGGCGATCGAATCGGCTGCGGAAACGACGGGCACTCCGGTTGCCTTGGAGGGGTACCCGCCGCCGCACGATCATCGATTGAAGCGTTTTGTGTTGCAACCGGACAACGGCCTGCTGCGACTGTTCCTGCCGGCGGCAGCGAGTTGGCAAGAACAATCCGCATTATATGAAACCGCCTTTGCCGAAGCAGATGCGGTAGGACTTCGCGCACAGCATGGCGACAACCTGGACGACAACACTCTCAGGCGGCCCAACAATTTCACAACCGTCACTCTCAGCGGCCCGACGCCCTCGACTAGTCCGTTTCTGACTCGTCCGCAAGTCCTCCGCTCCTTGATCGCCTATTGGCAGAATCATCCTTGTCTCTCGTATTTGTTTCGCAGCACGGGGGTTGGTCCCAGCGGCAATGCTCCGCGACCGGATGAAGGGCGTGACGATGCTTTGTACGAACTTGGCATCGCCTTGTCACGGTTTCCGACCGGTCGTTCGCACTCACTATGGGTGCCGGATCGATTGCTGCGGCACTTGTTGGCCGACGCCTCGGGCAAGATGGATCGTGCCGAAATTCGTGTCGATCAACTGTACGCGCCCGAGCGTCAGAGTCTGCGTTTGGGGCAGATCATGCTGCACAGTTTTGAGATGCCTCCGACCAGCAGACTCGCGTCGTTGCAAGCACTTTTGCTGCGAGCGTTGATCGCTTACTTCGGCCGTCAGCCCTACACAGACCGGCTGGTAGCGTGGCAGAGCGCGCTGCACGATCGCTTCATGCTGCCGCAGGTTTTGTGGGAAGATTTGGGTACAATTCTCAGTGATCTGGGCGAGGCTGGATTTCCGCTGCAACAAGAATGGTTCGCACCGATTGTCGAGCTGAACTTCCCGAGCCTGGGACGAGTAAAGATTGGTGATATCACGCTGGAGCTGCGCCGCGCTCATGAACCCTGGCCGCTCTTGGCTGAAGAAGTTAGTGGCGGCGGAGTGGTCAGGTTTATCGACACCGCCAATGAACGATTGCAAGTCCGCTTGAGTGGCCTGCCGCCCGATCGTTATGTCTTGTCCTGCAATCAAGCATGCGTGCCGCTGCACACGGGTGCTGTCCAAGGCACTTATGTTGCCGGCGTGCGTTACAAGATTGATCAGCCGAGTTCGACATTGCATCCCACGCTGCCACCAGTCGAGGCACTCGTGTTTGATCTTATCGACAGCTGGACCGGACGCGCGATTGGCGGCTGTACCTACTACCCCGCGCGGCCACGGACATGGGCCTACGGCGTCACGGGTACATCTTGGCAACCTGAGCTCGGCGAACCTGAGCTCGGCGGTAGAGCGCCGATTCCTCCGCAGCCGCCAGCAATGAGCTTGGCCGCCACGCCAGTGTCAGGTCGATTCTCCGACCAGGGTAGCTGCCTTGGAATGATGGCTGTGCCGCATCAACGTGACGATCGGCGACGCCCGTACTTGCTGGATTTGACGAAAGTCGCGGTTGCTGGCCCCGGTGCATAGCTTTGCGCTCTCGGTTTATACTAAGCTGGGCTGCGCCAGTTTTTTGCGCTATATCATCGGCGAGAAAGCTGTGCGACCAATCCGCATGCCAGCAAACGGTTCGTTTCACGTTGAGTCATTGCGGCCGCGTCTTGGGTTCTTGCTCATGAAAACCACCATCGCTCGCAAGACGTTGATGGCCTTGACCGGGTTATTTCTGTGTTTGTTCTTGACCGTGCATTTGCTGGGTAACCTGCAACTCTTTTTGCCGGCAGGCCAGGCACGTCTTCAGTTCAACTGGTATGCGGAAACGCTGTCCAGTTTCTTCGTGATCGAAATCGCGGCGATCGTTACCTACGTGGCCATTGTCGCACACACGATTCTGGCCGCTGTTCTGACAATCCGCAATCGGCAAGCGGCAGGAGATCGTTATCTGTCCGACTCCGCTACTGCTTCTCAGGGACCTTGGTACAGCCGTTTCATGGGTTTCATGGGCGCCGTCATCCTGGTGTTCTTGATCGTGCACATGAGCGACTTTTGGTACCCGTTCAAAACCGGCGCCGAGATCGGAGTCGACGCGGCGGGCCGCCGAGACCTGTTTGGTTTGGTGGCGATGGAGTTTCAGCAGATTTGGAAGATTGTCTTGTACGAGTTGGGAGTGCTGGCGCTGGGATTTCATTTGCTGCACGGTTTCTACAGCGGTCTTCGATCCTTGGGAGTGCACCACCCGGGTTACGCGCGGGGGCTGCGCTGGTTGGGGTCAGCGTTTGCGGCGATCTTGACCCTTGGCTTCGGTGCCATGCCCCTCTATTTGTTCTTTACCCAGTAGTGTCGAACGAGATTCGCCAGATGCAGTTAGACGCCAAGATTCCTGATGGTCCCGTGGAACAAAAGTGGAGTCGTTATCAGGGCAGCTGCCGGCTGGTCAATGCAGCCAATCGCGGCAAGCTGCAGGTGATTGTGATTGGCACGGGTCTGGCGGGCGGCGGTGCGGCGGCGGCCTTGGGAGAGCTGGGCTACAGCGTCAAGTCCTTCTGTTTTCACGATAGCCCGCGCCGGGCGCACTCCGTGGCTGCTCAAGGCGGCGTCAATGCTGCCAAGAATTATCAGAACGACAGCGACAACGTCTATCGCATGTTCTATGACACGATCAAGGGAGGCGATTTCCGTTCCCGCGAAGCGAACGTCTACCGGATGGCGGAACTGTCCGTGGCCTTGATCGACACCTGCGTTGCGCAGGGCGTGCCGTTTGCCCGCGAGTACGGCGGCGTGCTGGAAAACCGTTCCTTTGGCGGAGTCCAAGTGGAAAGGACATTCTACGCGCAAGGACAAACCGGCCAGCAATTGCTGCTGGGGACCTATGCGGCCTTGAATCGGCAAATTGACGCTGGCCGCGTGCAGATGTTCAGCCGCCACGAATTGATGGACCTGGTTCTGGTCGATGGCCGGGCCTGCGGTGTGATCGTACGCGACATGATCACCGGCCAACTGGAGCGACACGCCGCTCACGCGATCGTGCTGGCGACGGGAGGTTACGCAAAGATCTACTATCTCTCCACGCTAGCCATGAGCAGCAACGCGACGGCAATTTGGAAAGCTCATCGGCGGGGAGCGTTATTGGCCAATCCCAGCTTTGTTCAGGTGCATCCGACAAGTTTGCCGCCACTGGGAAAACACCAATCCAAACTCACTTTGATGTCCGAATCGTTGCGCAACGATGGGCGAATTTGGGTGCCGGCCCAACCGCATGATGACCGACCGCCCAAGGAGATCCCTGACTCTCAGCGCGACTATTACTTGGAGAGACGCTATCCTGCCTACGGAAATCTGACGCCTCGAGACATCGCCTCGCGCGCAGCGCGAGAACGCATCGATGCCGGTCATGGCGTGGGGCCGCTTGGAAACGCTGTCTACCTGGATTTTCGTGATGCGATCCAGCAACACGGAAAGGAAGAGATCGCCTCAAGGTACGGCAACCTGTTTGGCATGTACGAAAAGATCACCGGCATGAATGCTTATGAGCAGCCGATGATGATTGCTCCGGCGGCCCACTTTTCAATGGGCGGATTGTGGGTTGATTACGAACTCATGACCACAATTCGGGGTCTGTACGCCGTTGGTGAGTGCAACTTTTCCGATCACGGGGCTAATCGCCTGGGTGCCAACTCGTTGCTGCAGGCCTGTGTTGACGGCTACTTCATTCTGCCTTGTACGATTGGTAACTACCTGGCCGATTTCGTCGGCAAGCCCTTACCTTCGATCGAGGAACAACCATTCGTCCAGGCGGTACAGCACTCGCGCGATTCCATTGATCGCTTGCTGTCCGTTCAGGGAACTCGCTCGGTCGACGAATTTCATCGCGAACTGGGCGCGATTCTGACGAATCGCTGCGGAATTGTGCGATCGGGCGATGGTCTCCGCTGTGCGATTGAAGAAGTACGGCGGTTGCGCAAGGAATTCCGCGAAGATGTCTGCGTGCCCGGTGAAAGCTGCCAGCCCAATAGCGAGTTGGAGAAAGCCTTGCGGGTTCAGGATTATCTTGGGCTGGGCGAATTGATGTGCCGGGATGCGCTGGAGCGAAATGAATCTTGCGGAATGCACTTCCGCACGGAATACCAAACCGAGTCAGGTGAAGCATCCCGCAATGATGAAGAGTACTGCTATGTCGCCGCCTGGCAATATCAACCGGACGGCGAAGCGGTATGTTACCGTGAACCGCTAAAGTTTGAGAATGTCGCCATGATTTCCCGAAGCTACCGTTGACCATGAAAATTACCTTTCGCATCTGGATGCAGGATGGCCCCCAGGAGCCGGGGCAACTTGTCGACCACGAGATCAATGATGTCCATCCGGATATGTCATTCTTGGAGGCACTCGATCACGTTAACGCCAGTCGTATCGCCAAGCGTCAGCGGGTGATCGAGTTTGATCATGATTGCCGCGAAGGTATTTGCGGTACTTGTGGTCTGGTGATCAATGGCCGCCCCCACGGTCCCCTGCCGGCTACGACAACGTGCCAGTTGCACATGCGATCGTTTACCGATGGGGAAACGATTTTGGTCGAACCTTTTCGCGCACGTGCCTTCCCAGTGATTCGGGACTTGAGAATCGATCGTACCGCTTTGGACAGAATTCAACGGGCGGGCGGTTTTATCTCCACCAACATTCGCACTGCACCTGAAGCCAACTCGATTCTGATTGCCAAAAAAGATGCCGAGGCTGCATTCGATGCCGCCGCCTGCATCGGCTGCGGGGCCTGCGTTGCCAACTGCAAGAATGCGGCCGCTTCGCTGTTTACCTCCGCCAAAATCGCTCACCTGGATCATTTGCCGCAGGGGAAAATCGAAAGTAGCGAACGCGTCGTCCGCATGGTTCGGGCCATGGACCAGCAAGGATTTGGCAGCTGTACCAACACGGAGGCTTGCGAAGCGGTTTGCCCAAGGGAGATTTCGACGGATCATATCGCCCGCATGAATTGGCAATACAACTGGTCCCGCATCAAGAGTATCGGATTATTGAAATAACAACCGGCTAGCGTGCCTGTGACTACATGAGGAATGAGGCGATGGACCACAGAACCGTCCGCAAGCTTGAAGGCGAAATCGAGGAAGCGGTTACCGAAGCGATTTCCCGATTGGGAAACGAAAAACTGCCGCTGATACCCTCGCCACAAACAATGCACCTGATGGCTAAAGCAGCTGTCACCGTCTACGAAACAGCGGTCGAGAATCACCATCGGGATGCTGACTGAGTGAAGGATAATGTGATGGTTTGCGGCGAGAAAACTTACCGGATTTATCGATTCAACCCTGCAACTGACTCCACTACGGATGCTGCAAGGCGTGGATCGCCAGGCGAAAAGTCACCGAGTCGAAGCATTGTTTGTGCGATCTGTTTGCTTGCTTTTCTAACAGCAGCGATCGGACCGCGCGGGCAGCGCTTGATGGCGGCACCGCAGTTACCCGCTGACACGAAAGCCGACGACGAAGCCGGTCAAGACAAAAAATCACCCTCCAAGAAAACGGAACTGACGCAGGATTTAAAACTCGGTCGCACGATCACCGTTCGTGCCACCGACGAACAGGGCAATTTGTTGCCCGACGCGTTTCCAATGGTGCAAAAATCGCGTGTCTTTGGTCGTGAATTCAAACAACAACCCGATGGCACGCTTCTTTCGCCCGACCTCTCGGTCCAGCGGCGATGGATGCGAGTTGCCGACGGCAGCCGCGCTGACGGAATGATCCTGTTCAGCGACCTGATCGATCTGGATCGAAAAGATTTGATTGACGAGAACGGCTTTACGAACGTGATTTTGAAGCCGGGTGTTCGTTTGGAAGGACGTTTGGACGACAGCGTCCCTCGTCCGGTAACACCTGGCTTTGTGGAGCTATTGATCTGCGAAGGTGAAAATCATTCCATCGCTGGCGATGGCGTCCAGTGGCAGGAACAAGCTGAGATCAAACCCGATGGCACATTCGTCTTTCCATCACTTCCCCCCGGCACTCACGCGCAGCTATTTGTGCTTGGCGAAGGTTATCAAACTCAAGAACCAACTGGCAAGCAACTGGAAGTCTACCACCACAAGCATGGCTCCCCGACGATGGAAATGATTTCGTCGGGCATTCAGCGCAACGATCCCATGCCGTCGCTGGTGCATCTGGATGCGGCTACCGTCTCAGTCACCCTGCCCTGCCGGCAGAGTGCTGGGCTGGATGTACACGTGGTCGATCCGGCAGGTCAGCCGCTTGCCGGTGCGATGGCAACGATGTCACCCAACATCTACTTCTTTGGTGAATTGGTGATCCCCGGGACTGAACGTTCATCGCGATGGATGATCCAACCGGCTGGCAAACAAAAACAGAGAGCTGCCAACTTTTTTATGCCGGGCAACCTGGCGTCGTTTCGTCAATTCGTTGCCGATTCGTTCTTGCACGTGAGTACTGACGAGACGGGGATCGCCCGTTTCCGCAATATCCCCAGCCTGAGCGAGTCGTTCGAGATCAAGGCGTCCGGATACGTGATGGCAGCTTATCCGACGTCGACACTCGAGGATCCAGGACGATACGGACTGGCCAGGAATCTTCGTCCCGGCAAGATCGTCAGCAAGACGATCACGATGGAACGCTACATGCCGCGAACGACACGTGAGTTGACCGTGATCTATGACGATGGTCAGCCGCTGAAAGACGTTCAGATTACGATCACCGATGTCACTACGTCCAACCAGGACACCGATTGGCACCAGTGGTCAGTGCAGCGTTTCGGTGCCGTTAGCAGCGAAAACACCAATGAAAACGGTCGCGTCATACTTTATTACCCGCAAGAACTGGAGGGCAAACCGGTTCAATCCCTGCGGCTCCATCTGCAAGGACGTCCTCAGACCGGCGTTTACATTAACGCGGACATGAATGTGCCGGCCGAAGCGGATGGCCACGTCATCAAGCTCACTCCGGAAGATAAACCACGCGTCCGCAATGCGCTGCTACGCGCCAGGCCCGCTTACGTTGACTTGGCCACTGATAGCGACAAGAACGAACCTGAACTACTTCGCTTGCTATTGTCAAAACCAAGCGTAATCACACTGCGTCAGTTGTTGACGCTGAACAAATTTGATGAAGCGGAACCGCTGACGCTGAAAAGCGATCGCAATTTGATCAACATGGATGCGGAAAAACTGCCCGTAATTCGCATCAACACGGAGGCTGGCTGGCGAATCGTGGTGCTCACCAATGTGCGACCAAAAGGGGCTGCGTGGGTGAAAAAACCAAAGCTTAGCTCTCCACCAGAGGCTGCCTTCGTGTTCGACGGCAAAGGCAAGTTGTTATCGATGTTGGGAGGCGGTCGTTCAACGCGCGGCGATTACGAATCAATCATGCTCACCAATCTTGGTGGTACTGATGATTTTTTCCTCCGCACTTCGGGCTTTGAAAATCACCCTCCCTACGAGTATTACAGTCGCTGGTATCGCATCGGCGGCGGCGACAAGCCATCGCTGACCACCTACCACTACGCCAATTCTACAGCGTGGAGTTGGGGTGGCGGCGACAACAAGCCAATCTCCGAATTCGGTTACACGGAATACGAATTCAATGGTCAAGACATCGACCAAGACTTACCGGGTACGACTTCTGCAGGTGTCCGTGTGTCACGCTGGATCACTTGGGATGGCCATGGCAACAAGTTTCTGTCCGAACCTACACAACAATTCAACGGTCGCTCGCTGTATCAGGTGGTGCTCGATGGATCCGCTGAATTCGTCCCCGTGCCGGCCAACAAGGAAACTATCGTCGCCACCGGCGGTCGTCGCGATTATCAAAACTGGCACTTCTGGAAGGTCACAGTGCAAGACGATATGGATGTGATTGCCCGGCTGGAGCGACGCGACACCGACGGCAACACGATCGAAACGATCCGCGAAGACAACTTGAAACCTGGCCAACACTCACTGCAACTTCATATTGCGACCAACCGAGAAGAAACCGAATCGACGATCGCGGTGTTGCTGAACAAAGCCAACTTTAAGGACAAGTCCGAATATGTGATCCCGCCGATGGTCATCGACGCCTCGCCATCGGTCGCCAATCAAGCTGTCTACGTAGCGTCCAAACCGCCATTGCGGCTGTTCGATAAACCACTCGCTGACCCATCGCAATCGCTGGTGTGGGTGATCGAGTCCAGGGAAAATCGGTAGGCTTACCTTGCGACTGCTCTCGTACGCGCTTGCCCGAGTCCTTTGGATCCGTGTAAGGTAGTTATCAGAGACGGTCGCACTTCACCAACTCAAGAAGGCCTAGAGTCATGGTACGTCCTTCATTGCCAAGATCCGAACGTCGTGGCTCATCTTTACGCACGCTCCTGTTATTTGTGTTGGCTACCACCATCGCCGCTCCCACTTTGGCCGACGGGATTGTGGTGCCGCCTCGCGACTATCAGGGTTCCTTGGAAGAACTAGCGCAAGAAGCGATCATCATTTTTCAGGCCTCCGATCAGCCGGGAAAAGCCAGTGAAGATTTAATCCTCAAGATCAATGTCGCAGGCGATGCTGAAAATTTCGCCTGGGTCGTCCCGTTTCCCAGCAAGCCCAAGATCGCCAAAGAAGATGCAACGCTGTTCCCAGAGATTTTCAAATACGTCGAGTCCCAGTTGTACCGCTTTCGCAAATCCAAGTACAAATCCGAATCCTCTGGTTCTACCCGCGCTGCAGCTAATGAGGCCGAATCTGTTGAAGTCATTTCACGCCAGGTTGTCGGTGATTATGACATCGCGGTCGTTCGTGAAAATGAAGCGGGCGGTCTGAATCCTTGGTTGCAAGCTAATGGCTACCAAACTCTCTCTGACGCCGCCGAGACATTGGCTTTTTATCGCGAAAAGAAATACGTGTTTGCCTGCATCCGGGTCCGCAGCGAGGTGCTCGCTTCACAACAATCCGTGGATTCACATCCGCTTCGATTCAGGTTCACCACCGCTGGCCGCGACGGCATTTATTTTCCTATGAAGCTGACCGGACTGCAGTCGAAGCCGTTTGATGTGAACCTGTATGTTTTTCATCGCTTCTGGATCAACGACAAATTAAATCGATTCGGATATCAACATCGCGGTTTTCGCATGCGTTATCGAGATTGGGACTCGCCCAAGTGTGTGGCCAACGGCGGCAAGTCCTATTCGCTGCCTGAAGCAGATCCTTTCCTAATGGATACGGCGAAGTTACTACCGACGACGACGAAATTGTTTCAGAAGTTGCACCCGGGAAAGAAATACTACCTGACCAATATTCAAGCCAACGATTTGAGGCCCCAGGATGTTCGCCAGTGGCCCGACGATCTATGGCTATTTCCGTATTACACCGATCGCAGCATGGTACCCTTTGATGCCCGACCCGGTGGGCCAGCACATGATGCCTACCCGGATGTAACCGCTGGGCCTTAGAGACTCTCTTACTAAGACTGGATGCGAAATCGCAGATCCGTCACTTTGCTTTGTGGATGAGCATTTTGGATACGTTTCAAGATCTGCCGCTTTTGAAAGTTCAACTCCTGCAGCGTCACCGAGTCGGAGGCATAGATCTGCAAAATGCCACCGCGGAGATTTCCCACGCTGATTGCCGTCGCCAACACCGGGCCAACCTCTGCTATTACCGTTTCGCTTAGTTCATCGCTGGAGGTTATCTGTGCGTAACCGCGCCGCGCCATCAGTTGGCTGAGAAGCGAGCCGATTTTACGGACCCGCGGCGGTTGATCAGCTGAGCGTGACATGCTGGAATTGTAGAACTGTCGGCTGAAACAACAAAGCGGGATTCACTGTTCCATTGCCCAACAATGCTGCTTATCGATCGCGGGCCATCGGCATGATCACGTAGCCGTAGCCGTCTTCGGTTGACAACAGTGCCGGCGAACTGCCCGATTCGATCTCCATGATAAAGGCAGATTCGTTGTCCAGCACTTTGCAGAAATCAGCCACGTAGCGATGGTCCATCGTCAGCGTGATCGATTCACCGTCATAAGCGATTGGCAATTCAATGTGCGACTCACCGATCTCTGCGGTGCTGGCGTCCAATCTCAGAGAGCCATCGGCGAACGTGAAATCGATTCCCCGGCTTTCATGATCGGTTACGATCGCCGCTTGC
This sequence comes from Pirellulaceae bacterium, assembly GCA_041623895.1. Lineage (GTDB taxonomy): Bacteria > Planctomycetota > Planctomycetia > Pirellulales > Pirellulaceae > JBFJVZ01. Next base: position 15,847 of record JBFJVZ010000031.1, read on the forward strand.
CGGAGCGCGGCAAACAGCGGGCCAACCGTCATGTCCAATTGAACGGCTTTTTCCCGTTGCGGAAAAACTTGCCGCCAGTTCGGATATCTACCTTCGACCAATCGCGAGTAAATAACCGCTCGCGGCGTTCGCAACAGCAAATCATTGGCTCGTGCTGCCACGTCAACCGTTTCATCCTTGTCATCCAAAGCTCGTTCCATCAGTTGGATAGCGCGGGTGGGAACAATCACACTGCTACCGGATGTTTGGTGACCGCCAATCGATTCGCCCTTTCCCTCCATTCGTGCCAACCGCCGCCCGTCGGTTCCGACTGCGATCACACTGGACTCATCCATCTCCAACAACACGCCACCCAATGCATAACGACTGCTTTCCGCATCGGTTGCAAACACCGTTCGTTTGACCATTTCCCGGAACAACCGCGTGGGCACGACGTGGTATTTCTCTTCCTCAAAATTCGCTACCGTGGGGAACTCATCGGGATTACTGCCAGGCAGTTTGAATTTGCTGCGGCTACCCGTTATTCGCACGCCAGAATCATCCGTTTCGATATTCAGTGTCTCGTCAGTGCTTTCGCGTAAAATCGCCATCGTCCGCTGGACGGGCAACAACGCTGTTCCTTCGGTTTCGATCTCCACACCCTCGGCGACGTCCAAACGGATCCCGACCTCCATATCGGTCGCCGTTAACGTCAACTTGCCTGCCGAAGCGGTGGCTTTGACATTTTGAAGGATTTCTTTTGGGGAACGCGTGGGAGCGATGCTGGCTGCCAAAGAAAAAGCAGTCATCAGGGCATCACGTTGGCAGGTGATCTTCATAGCGGAAGGTCAAAACAGTGACTAGAAAACATGATTCAATCCGCATGTTGTAGCGATTTGTCTGCTCCAACGCACCGGGGTAGATCGGCTGGGAACTGGTGGTTGGTACTGTTCTAAGGGGTTATAGATTTCTATATATCGTCGTGATCGTAATGCAGCGGTCGAAGCTGTTGGTAACTGCAAAGCGATTGGCGTAAACCCAACTGAGAACATTAGTTAAGGACAGCCAATCGAAGTGGAAAAGGGGTGTCTTGACGGTCGGGAAGGCGTGTATTTGCTGCCGAGATAGTAACAAGCAATGACCGTAGGAACGATGACTAGAGGTTGAGCTCCAGCGGTGGATGACAAGCATCGGACAACGATACGACGACTTATCCACGGCACAAGTCAGGGAGAAAGTTTTTCGCTAACATCCAGCATCGCTTGGCGTAATTCGTTGTCTTGATCGACCAAGGACTCCGTTTTGCGAATCGCATGCAGGACCGTGGAATGATCGCGACCGCCAAAATAAACACCAATTTGTTGAAGGCTTTTGGAAGTCAGCTTGCGGGCCAAGAGCATCGCCAAGGAACGGGCTCGGACGACGGATTGCTTGCGTGAACTACTGCGTAGATCGGTTGTCTTTTGGCCGAACAATTTGGCCACCGCTTGGGTAATCTTGCTCAAGGCGATTTCATCATCCGGGTTCGTCGATTCGATAGCAGCTTGGATGGCTCTTTCGTCGACAGGCGATTCGTTCATTCGAGTCCAAAGATTGATTCTTTTGATCGCTGACTCTAGCGCCCGAGGGGATAGATGTTCACTTAATCCCCGGTCAAGCGCTTGCAGAAGTTCGCCATCTAATTCGACCGACTGTTGCATCGCCAATTCACGAAGAATCAATCGTCGAACTTCACCGCTGGGAGGACGAATCGGAATCGTCAGTCCGGGAAGCGAGCGGCTAACCAGCATCGGTCGCATTTTGCGGATTTCTGATGGCAACCGGCGGCAGGAGAGAATGGTTGGCATGGACGTTGACATGCGAGCGTCGATGCGGACCGCCAATTCGTCCTGGGCGGGCGCCTTGTCGCTAATCAGGTGCAAGTCATCGATGATCAGAATCGGCGCCTCGTCGACTTCAGCTCGAAAGGGTGGGACGTCGTCAGCGTTGACGGCTTGCGAGTAGGCCCGGGCGAAATCGACAGCGGAAAAATATTTTACCGCTGCCGCATCATCACTGATCGATCGCAACATCGCTTCACGACAAGCGAGATGCAGAGCGATGGCTGTTTTGCCAACGCCAGCGGGGCCAACCAAAAGCAGGGGGTTTCCGAAATCGAAAATAGACGTTTCTGACTGGCTGACGAAGTTAACAAGTTGGTTATCAGAGCCGCTGATGAAATAAGGTAATAGCGGTCGAGCACTATCCTCGCGTCGCCGACCGCGTAGCAACGGTCGCTCGAGCGGAAAAGTGGTAACGGCGGAAGCGACAACGGTAGCCACAGGCAGATCCGACTAAGAGCAGCGAGGTCGGCATTGTAGGCATCTTTGCGAGAAAATCGAGCCTCTTTTTGCTAGTTTTCCACATCTTCGAATCGACGCAAACGATTATATGCGATTGAGATACGTTCAGACGCGAGCAAGATTTCATCCATTGTGGAAAACTTGCTGACTCCGAATCGCAAGACCGAGTCGACCCACGCCTGTGGGGCATGCATCGCCAATAGCACGTGGCTGGGCGGGCTGCTGCCGCTGCTGCAGGCGGCACCACTGCTGCAGGCGACAGCGGCCAAATCGAGTGCCATCAACATCGATTGTCGATCGGTTCCCGACAGCGCGATCGAAGTCGTGGACGGTAAACGATTGGAATTCTGGCCAACCACAACCAGCTCCGGATGCTTCCGGCACAGCGACTGTTCCAAAGAATCACGCAGCTGGCGCATCAGCTTTGCAGACGATCCCAGCTCCGCTGTGGCCAGTTGGATCGCGGTCGCCATGCCCGCAACCAAAGCGACCGGTTCGGTCCCCGGCCGGGATTCCAATTGCTGAGAGCCACCGTGGAAAACTGGTTGGATCTTGACCCCAGAAGCCAACCACAAGCCGCCAATGCCCACCGGTCCGTGCAGCTTGTGAGCGGTGAAAGTGACGGCGGCGGCATTGAGAGCGTCTAAATCGACCGGAACCTTGCCGATTGACTGAGTGGCGTCAACATGCAGGGGAACGCCTGCCGAGCGACAGATTTCGGCTGCTTGCTGGATCGGCTGAATCACGCCAGTTTCATTGTTGGCCGACATCATAGAGACCAGGACAGCCGCTTGCTCGCCAGGCGGGTCGATCATCGATGCAAGAGCATCGAGATGGATCACGCCGTCACGATCAACGGGAATCCAGCGTACTTCACGACCGTTTGCTTGCTGGTGCTGTGCTGTGGCTCGCACGCTCGGGTGCTCAATTTCACTGACGATCAGCGGCCCCTTGGGATCGCCAATCCCGTGCAATGCCATGTGGTTGGATTCGGTGCCGCCGCTGGTCAGGATCAGCCGGGGTCCGCCGGGGGTACTAATCTTGGTACCAAGGGCCGCAGCAATCGTTTCCAGGGCTTGATCAACCCGCTCGCGAGCGCGTCGGCCAGCAGCATGTTGGCTGGAGGGGTTGGCCGGCCCGGCGCGAAGAACTTCATCGATCACATCGGCCACGCGGGGATCGATGGCCGTGGTCGCGTTGTTATCGAGATAGATAGCTGACACGTTCTTCTTTCGTAGCGGAAGTCTTACCACTTCCGAGCCGTCAACAACCGTCGGAATTCTCCCGAATACCACGACGCAGGAGAGCCGCGTACGTTCGCAGAGCGAAGGACGACTTAGCGCGATTCCGACGACCGTAGCTTGGCAAGTTCGACATCGTCGGGAAAGTCCGTCAGAGCCTCCTCCAGCAGCTGGCCAGCCAATTCTTCCCGGTTGGCTTCCCGCATGTCGTTGACCAGCTTGATGTATTCTTCTCGCAGCCACAGGTCAGCCTGCTCAGAAAACTTGGCCGGCGTCTGATCGATCAGGGCCAATTCCATCAAACCGGGCATCAGGATGTAAAGTTCGCGTTCGGCTAACCGCTGAATCACGGGCCACAGTTTTTTTGCCCGTTGGGGATGATCGATGCTCCACTGTCGCCAAAAGTCGCCGCCATCAACCTTCAGTGTCAGCTGGTCGTGCAGCAGTTTTGCATCGGCGGGCGTGGTCCCGCTAACTCCTCGCGAGAGCGTGACCAAATGCCACGTCTTCGGATCGCCCTTGGGATTGGGAATCAAGGACTTTTGCCGGATGTAGGTCGCGGTTTTGGGGGTCACCCCGGCTCGTTTGATCGGCGTGATCTGAATGTGCAGCAGCGGAATCTCGTAAAAGCTGAACGTACGGACATGAAAATGCGTGGGGGAGAGTTCTCGTCCGGTCACGTGTCCCTGCAATCGAACGGCCACAAATATCAGTAGGCTGGAAAGAATGGCCCCGACGACGACCACCCATTTACGCAGCTTTGGGCCTCGAGTGGCGGCGGATGCTTTGGCGGAGGGAGAAACCGAACTGGACACAACAGCTAGCTTGCGGGATGTTTCGAAGAGCAATCGGGAGTCAACGGTGCTCCTGGGAATGTCCGGCGCAGCCACTGACCTAGCAACTACTGTAAGCCATGAATCGAGGCTGGTCCTCCGCACAAATCGACTTCGGTGGGCAAATCCCAACGACCCGGTGGGGTAGCATTCGAGCAGTTGGCCCGATGGTACGCCGGCCGTACGATGTGTTCGCCGCGATGGCTGGCGGTGATGCGACATTGGCCGACCAGGGGGCTTCGGACTTCGAGGACGAGGACCCGATCAAGCGGCGGATGCGGCTGGAAGCGGTTTTGCTACTGGCAAAAACGCCTCTGACGACACGAAAATTGGCTCAGTTAGCACATTTGGCTGACGCCACCGAGGCCCGGTCGCAAATCCGCCAGTTGAATCAAATCTACGAAGAATTGGGCCGTTCGCTGAAAATAGAGCAGATAGCAGGTGGCTACCGGATGATGACTCGGGCCAGCGTGGCACCTTGGTTGACTCGTCTCGGGCACCTTCCGCCAGTGATGCGGCTGTCCTCGCCGATGATGGAGACGCTGGCCGTGGTTGCCTACCGACAGCCGGTTTCTCGGGCTAGCGTGGAAGCGGTAAGGGGGGTCGCGTGCGGTGAGCTCTTGCGACAATTGATGGAACGTGATTTGATTCGCATTGCCGGGCGAAGCGAGGAACTTGGACGACCCTATCTTTACGGCACCACCAAACGTTTCTTACAACTTTTTGGACTTCCCAGTACCGATGCACTGCCGCCGATCCAGTGGCAGACTCTGCAAGAAGATTTTCCCCGCCAAGATGTACCCTCCGAAGAATTGTCGACACCTAAGAAGGAGTCTGTCGTGAGCACCGCTTTCGCGTCGGTTGTTTCTGACACCGATCCTGAAGTTATCTCGCCCGTCCGCAGCCCGGCGCCGGAATCGGATGTGTCTTCTGATGCGGCGGCGACCAGCGCCGTGATAGAAGACGAAGAAAACGAAGTCTTCGTTGACGATGATGACGATGAAGACTTCGACGACGATTTCGACGACGAAGACTACGACGACGATGATGAAGACGACGACGATTGGGATGATGAAGAAGAGGACGACGAAGACTGGGACGATGACGACGACCTAGACGAAGATGAGTGGGAAGAAGTCGACGATGACGACGAAGAGCTGGATGAGGACGACGAAGAGGATGACGACGAAGTTGACGACGAACTTGACGACGACGAAGACTGGGACGACGACGACGAAGAAGATTGGGAAGAAGAGGAAGAAGACGAAGAGGATTGGGAGTGATTTGGCGGACCGCCTGGTAACTCGCCCTGGCAACACACCTTTGCTGCTGATGTTTTCTGACTTCAGCGACTACCCCTCACGACTGCTGCCATCATTCGTCGCCCAAGTTGAATAAATGGCGAAGCGCCTCCAGTAGTCCTCGTTGATGTCCCTCCGCTGCGTCATCTCGCAGCGATGCCAACGGTGGATGCAAAAGTTTGTTGATCAGGCGATCAAACGATTTCTCGATTTCCTTACGAGCGCCGTCGTCATCAATCTTCGACGATGCCAATTTGGCAATCAATCTTCTGAGTTCTTCTTGCTTGATATCTTGAGCTTGATCGCGCAAGCGACGGATAACGGGCCCGGTCGCACGATGGTTCAAATCACGCATGAAGCGGAGCGTCTCTTCAGAAATGATTTGCTTTGCTTTTGGCCATTCCCTTTCACGTTCGCGACGATTCCGCTCGCAGGCCGCCTGTAGATCATCAATGGCGTACAGATAAACGTTGGGGAAATCGCCAATCGCATGATCGAAGTCGCGGGGCACGGCGAGATCCAAAATCAGTAACAACCGATTGCGGCGGTTCGTGATAAGATCGCTGAACTGATCGACCGTCAGGATCGGATGCGTGGCGGCGGTCGTTCCGATCAACAAATCAGCCTTGATGACTTCTTGCGTCAGCGTCTGCCAGGGCGCGCTCTGAACGCGGAACTCCGCCGCTAACTGTTCGGCCCGCTCACGGCTGCGATTCAAAACGCAAATGTCACCAGCCCCGGCCTGATTGAGGTAGCGGAGCGTTTCCTCGCCCATTTCGCCGGCCCCACACAAGACGACTCGCTTGTTTGCCAGCGTGTCAAAAAACTCGGGGACCACTTCTCCCACGGCGACGCTGGGTACGCTGACTCGGCGGCGGTGGATGGCCGTTTCCGTTTGCACCCGTTTGGCGGCGCGGTTGGCCGCTTGGAACACGGAATGTGTCAGCGGTCCGGCTGATCCCGAGGCACAGGCCAGGTCATACGCCATTTTGACTTGAGACAGAATCTGTGACTCGCCAACAACCATCGAATCGAGACTAGCTGCCACGGTAAAGAGATGTTCCACGGCTTCGTTGCCGCTGCGGTAAATCATTTGCTCAACCACTTCGTCGGTCGAAAGCTGATGTTGCCCAGCCAGAAATTCTGCCACCGCGTTACGATCCAGCTCCTCATCATCGCTGGCCGCTGCATACAGTTCGACCCGGTTACACGTGCTCAGCAGTACCAGTTCCGCGGAGGGAAATTGCTGCCGAAACGCACCCAGCGCGTCACTGATCTGTTGTTCGGTGGCAAAGGAGACCCGTTCACGAAATTCGACGGCTGCGTCGTGGTGGCTGCAGCCGATCATCTGCAGCTTCACGATCGTGGCTCCCGAACGGGTCCTGGGCGTCGCAGCGGCAGCCAATGATCTGTGCGGGTAGCGGCGGCTAGCCCTCTGCTCGGAAAACCCTCGACCGGCTGGGAACTCACTGGCAGATCACGCTGCGACACATCGTCTTTTTCTTGTCGACCGTGGCCGGAGGCCAAAATGCCCGCCATGGCCAGGATCAAAAACCCCAAACTGGCAAGTGTCAAATACACGGCTTTGCGGCCGCGGCTAGCCGGCACATAAAAGAACTCGATTGCCGATGCGGCCAGTAGCCACACGAACAACAATCCGCTCAACAGCACGCCGCCTTCGGTCCAACCCACTTCGCCCCAGCGATTCAGGTTCATCACCACGCCGGCCAGCACACCAATCGCCACGGCTGTCGTGCTGATCATCAGGCAGCGACGATTGATCCGGCCCAATGTTTCCAGGTTTGGTAAGCGAAGACCGAATCCGGCGCGTTTGTGTTTCAGGCGATGCGACTGTAGCAGGTACATCACGCCGACCAGAAAACCGATCAGCACAGCTCCGGCTCCGATCATCATCGATAGACCATGCACAATACCCCACAGGCCCGCTGCTTCGCTACGTGAAAACGGGGTCATGTCCGCAAGCACGACGCTTAAACCGATCAACGCCAACACGGCGGGCAGAAAAAAGAAACTGATGATGGTGTCTGGTCGGCGTAGATAAAACACCAAAAAACAAATCGTCATTCCCAAGGCCAACAGCAGTGACCAGTCAGACCAGGTTGCCAACAACCCGATTTCCCCGCCGTCGGGCAAATCGATCGTTCGCAGCAGCAGATACGTTACGTGCGTGAAGAGGCCGATGCCGGTCATCAAAATCACGGCCAGGCCGCGGCCGGGGATACGGCCCAATAGCCGCAGCAATTCCAGCACAAGCACCACCAGGTAGCTGGTGAAGAAGCAAGTAACGGAGATCTCGCGAAGAATGTTCAGCATGGACGGCAACAGATGACCGATATCGAGAGTGCCAGAAAGCTCCTTCAATCGTACACGTTCGGGGCCAATTGTCAGCGCAAAAGTCGACTTCACCAGGGCGATTGGGCCCAAGAACGAACCTCGATTTGTCCGTCTTTGCCGATTCGTACTCGAATTGCTCCCAGTTCAGCCGTGACGTGTACAGCTGAGCCGTGAGCTGCGAGCATTTGACGCACCTCCACGCGGCGTGCTCGCCGCCCTCCGCTAACGATCGTTTCCCGCGGCCGCGCCCACTGCAGCACTGACGCAGCATCCATCGCCAAACTGCCGTGATGCGGGGCCATCAAAACAGAGCCGGGACTGGGACGATCTTGGTTAACTAACACGGCGGTACCGGGTGGCTCCAAGTCGCCCGGCAGAATCAAGCGGACTCCTTGATGCTCGGTGGTCACCACCAGGCTGTTGGCGTTATCGCTGCCAGCAACGCGACCGGCAGGCGGATGTAAGATTTTCATGGCACCGTCGCTGACGGTGATCACCGCGCCCGCTGAGATTTCTTTGCTGACAATCCCGCCGGCTGCGATGGCAACGCGGACGTCGTCCAGATCCGCTTCCGCCTCGTCCAACATCCCTGGTGGCGTGATGATTTGCCAAACGGAAAATCGCCGCAACACGCCCGGCACCGCGTTGTAGTGATCGGAGTCCGCGTGTGAAAGCAAGATGCCGCGCAAGTTCGTCACGCCCAACGACCAAAGCACCTCATCAATGTCGCGACTGCTGCCATCCGGGTTTCCCATCCGACCACAGTCATACAGCCAAACGTCGCGCTGGGAAAAACGAAGCACAACGCAGGTGCCGTGCCCCACGTCGACAAAGGTTGCTTCCATCGCACAATCATCCATCGAAGCGGGAACCGTCGCCATCGCCCAAGCGGCGATCAGCCAAACCACGATCCAGGACCGCCGCAGCCAGGCGATCACCGGCTTGCCCAGCCAAATCATCGAAACGGCGAGCACAGAATAGAAGACCACGACCCACCAAGTCGGCGGCGCAGGCAGCCAAAAGTGTCCCGCCGGGATCGCTGCGGCGAACTTAATCACACCCAGCATTCCGCTCAGGCTCCAGTCGCAAATCAGGCCAGCGAAAACCGCGACCGGCTCAAACACCCAACCCGCCACAACCGTTGTGACGCCCGCGCCAAGGGCAACCAATAGCAGCGGTCCCAACAACACGTTGGTCAAAACACTGACAAAGGAGACGACGTGAAATTGGTGCCACACCAGGGGAATGCTGATCGCAGTGACACAGCCGCTGAACCAGATCGCTTGCCAAAGAAAGAAACTGCCCCACCGCGCCCAACGTACCGGTTGGGGCAGCGCACCGTCGGATAGGTTTTGTAGCCGCTGTTCGCGCTGCAGTGCCTGCTGCACGGCCGGCGTACTGCTGGTCGCGCGGCGGCCACACAAAATCAACGTCGCCACAGCCAGAAACGAAAGCTGCATGCCCACGCTGAACGCATTTTCCGGATTAGCGATCAGCAAGATCAGCGCGGCGAGCGCGAGCGTGTTGAGCGGCTGGCCTTGGCGGCGAATCCAGATCGAGAACATGAATGTCGCAACCAAGATCGACGCTCGCATCACTGGCGGTCGACCACCCGTGATCGTCGTGTACAAAACACAAACGCAGATGATCCAAACAATCCGCACCGCTAGCGGCATGCCCAGCAGCAGACCAATCCAGCGTGCCATGACCACGACGATCGCCAGGTGCAGGCCGCTGACCGAAAGTAAATGAGCGGTCCCGGTAACCAACAACAGATCACGCGTCTCGTTTTCCACCAAATCGCGCTGGCCGATCACGAGAGCCAAGGCAAGCGGCCCCTGTTCTTTGCTGGTGTACCGCAACAACGCATTGCGGCTGAAGCCGGCTGTCCGCGCGATGTGCCGATAAACTTGATTGCCGGGCTCGCTCTCAAGAAGCACGATTTGTTCCGGACCGTCGGCTTCGATGCGGGCGTGCAAGCCAAGTCGCCGATAAACACTGCGCAGATCACGCTGGCCAGGATTCGTCGGCCCGGCGAAACTTCGTATCGAACCGAACACGCGCACTTTGTCGCCCGGCAACAAATGGTCCAATTGGCCGTCGCTGACCACCAACACGCGACCACTGAATTGCTGAAAGGTTTGTCCAACACGCAGCCGATGCACTCGCCCTTGCAGGCGAGTCTGCCAGGGCGATTGATCACGTCGGCTGGGTAATCCCGCCAACGGATGGCGGCGAAGATTGATCGGACGATCGAGCGTTATATCGATCACCGCCGGCTGTGGTTGCTCGCTGATGACCGAAGTGATCGTCGCAGCATTGAAGCGAGCGTCGCAAACGCTGTGCCATGCTGCAGCCAGGGGAATGGCAGCCAGGAACAAGGCTGCCAATCGCGTCGCCGGTGCACTCAACACCGCTAGCAAAGCGACAGCGATCGCGCCGGCGATCCAAAGCATCGTCAATTCAGACGGTTCCACGATCAATGCCAACTGCGGCCGAAGCCAGGCGTCAACAACGATGCCAACCACTGACGCGATCGCAAAAAAGAGAAGCGGTACCCGGTGAACCAGCTGACGTACCTGCGGCCAGCGGAGTGCCACCGCCGCTACGCTATCGGTGTCACCACCAGAATGGATTGCCCCCAAGAATCATGCCCCCCAAACACGTCAAACCTGGTTCCCAAGGGAGAAACCAATGCTGCTGCCTAGTGACCGATGAGGTTAACAACTTCAAGGGAAGATACAAGGATTTCATCGTGTTGCATGCTGCCGGAGTGAAAAATAGGACAGCGCGTCAAACAAATCCCTGTGGCGACATCGATATTTCAGCGATAGAATCTGGCTCATGGAAGTGATCGCCTTGCAATCGGGAAGCAGTGGCAACTGCATTTACGTCGAAGCCGCCGGCTGGCGGCTGCTATTTGATGCCGGTATCAGTGGCCGGCAAGCCGAGCAACGGCTGGCCGCGGCCGGGCGCGATATCCGTGACGTTGATGCGCTGGTGATTTCACATGATCACAGCGATCATGCTCGAGCCATGGGCATCTATCAGCGCAAATACGGATTGCCCATTCATGTCACCCCAGACACGCTTGCGGCGGCGCGCTGGAAAATGAACCTCGGCCGCCTGGCAGATGTGCGTTATTTCAGTGCCGGAAATACGCTGCGCTTTGGCGACGTCTGTGTCCACACCATCCCGACTCCGCACGATGCCGTCGACGGTGTCGGGTTTGTGATTGATGACGGGGTTCATCGGCTGGGTATCTTGACCGACTTAGGCCACGTGTTTGATGAGCTGGATGAGATTCTGCCACAGTTGGATGCGGTGATCATCGAAAGCAATCACGACTTGGATATGTTGGCTGGCAGCTTCTATCCCGAATCGGTGAAGCGCCGCATCCGCAGCCACGAAGGACATCTATCCAACCATGATGCGGCTGAATTGTTATCGCGGGCTGCACCCGATCATTTGAAGTGGGCATGCCTGGCCCACTTGTCCGAGGAGAGCAACACGCCCGAGCTGGCCATCGAAACTCATCAAAGCGTGATCGGCAGCGCATTTCCTGTTTTCTGCGCCGACCGCTACGCCGCCAGCGATCTGATGGTGGTCTGATGGTTGGCAGAAATCGATTGCTGATTATCCCGCCGTTGCTGTCGGATTCATTCAATCGGAATCAAGTCACGGACGGCAAAGCGGCGGCCTTTGCGGAAGGCGATCGGACGTAGTTCATCGTCGCCTGCGGAGGATCCGCCAGCCTTGAGCGTATTATCTGTAACTGAAATGCCGAGGAACAATAAGCCGGCTGTTCCATCAGCGGTGATGTACAAGAACGGCGCGTGAGCTTCGCGATCGATGGCATTGTTGTCGGGGTCAACATGCAGCAGCGCATCGGACGCGCGGCCCTCGTCTTGCAGTTCTGCCAGCGTGATCCCGCGGCTCCTCATTTTCCAGCGGTCTTGGGGTAACTCCCAGAGTTGCAGTTTCAAAGGCTCGATGACAAAACAATCTTCACTTTCTCCGTTGCCTTTGAATTCCAGTCCCATCAGGTCGAATCCTTCGCCAATAGCCCACGCTTTGATATTGGCCAGGTTGGCGGCGAGTTTCTCGGTGTTGCCCTGCCAGCGTTCGGGGACTTTGGCGTAGCGGCCGGTATCCAGATCGTAAAAACATTCTCGGGCATCAATGTTGTAGACGGACTGCAACATCATGTTGCCGCCACCGCCGCCGGTCTTGTAAAGCGCATCGGCGTCAGCGATGGCGGTCGGTGGTTTCAAATCAAACGGCGGCAAGTTAACAGCGTGGTATTTCTTGTCATCAACCATGTCAGCCGCGTTTGTTTCCCACCAGTCGGACCATTGCTTGGCAACGCGATGGTAGAGCTGTTGCTTCAGAAAGATTTGATTCTCCGAGCCGTTGCGGTGCATGTGAAACAATTCGCTCTCACCAAATTGTTTGCCGCTCAATTTCTGCAGCGCACCGCAGACTTCGCGCACAGGCCGACCAAACCCGAATCGGTTGTCTCGATTCTCCGCATCCAGGTCGTGTTGTTGAAAAAATTCGGCGACTTTTTCATCGTCGGCGCGCAAGCCCATATCCGAGCTCGGTTCAATCAATGTTTTGGGAAGCGCACGAATCAGCGCGGGTACGGCGCGCTTGTCCCCAATCGCGCGGAGCAGGAAGCCCAGGCAACGCATCATTTTTTGGCTTGACGTTTCATCCAGTTCCTCAATTAACTCGGGTACCGCTTGGGGACCGAGATCGGCGATCTCGATCATTACCTGACACCAGGGGCCCCGGTAGATCGCGGTTTGGTTGCGGTCTTCCAGCTTGTCCAACAGCCGGCCGGTCGGCGTATTGCGACGAACTCGCGCGCCGGCACCCGGGACTCTCGCTGCGTCTCTGTCGGCGGCTTCCTTGGCAAGTTGCCGATTGCGGGTCTTGAGCCGCAGTATTCGTGCCAGCATCACATCGGGATCCGCGCTGCGCTCGTCAGGGGAAACCCGATGCCCGGGTACGAGCGCGGCTTGGACTTCTTGTCCATCGCCCACAGTGACGTAAACCGATGCGGTCCCGTTCATCAAGTACACATAGTTTCGTCCCGGCGCCACGTGCAAGCGAAAACTGCCATCTTCGTTCAGCGTCGTCGAGGTCACGGCTGCTCCGGTTGCCGGTCTGGCGGGCCCGTAGTGGGCGACGCGAAGCGAGCGGGCGGGCGGGCCCTTGAATTCCTCGATCGTGCCCACGACGTAACCACCACGAACCATGCGAAGATCGGCGTTCTGTGTTCGCGTGCCCGGAACCGCTTCGATTGCTTTGACGGCGATCGGTATACGATCCGCCGCTTCCGCCCAAATGTTGAAATACTCCCGGTTGGTGCGAAGCTGATAGCGGCCGTCTTTGTCCGTTCGCGTTTGATGCCAGTGGGATGCAGTGATGCCTTGCGCGCTGACCAGCACATCGGGCATCGGTTTGCCGGTCACTTCGTCGATTACCTGGCCTCCGATGATCGCCGGTGTCTCCAGCGTGACGTTCACCTCGGCGGGGATCGAAGAGTATGTCGCACGCGTGGTGGCAAAGTCAGGATGTCGCAACCAGAAATAAGCGTGTGAGATCGCGATGCCGCCGCGGGCTTGTGCTTCCCAGCGTCTCAAATCATTGATCACATAACGTCCTTGTTCGTTGGTCACATCCATCATCACGCCGGCGATCGGCGCGTTTAGACCAGAGGCGGCGTGAACGAAAACACCTTCAAGTGGCTTTCCGTCCGGGCCTGTGACGATCCCGGTCAGGGTGCCGGGATTCGTTTCCAAAGCGATTTCAACTTCAATTTCACCCGCATCGGCAGGTTCTCTTAGATAGTGCAGACGTGACGCGTGGCCGGTGGCTCGCACAGCCAGCACGAGTCGCTCCAGGCGTTCCACCTTTTGAAAAGCGAACGCACCATGCTTGTCCGAAAAACTAGCACCCAGAGCTTCAACGGGTTTCCCTCGTTCGCCGCCGACCAGCGAAACACGAGCGCCGACGATCGGTTTTCCCGTTTCGCTGAAGCAGTGGCCTTTAATCGCGATCAGTTCATCGGCTTCAGCACTGGTTATCC